>SVLN01000058.1 GCA_015067925.1 Oscillospiraceae bacterium | reverse complement strand
TTGCGACCGGGTCGGACAGTCGCGCTGTGCTGCCGAAAGGCGATCAGTGAGGAAAGTCCGGGCTCCATAGGGCAAGGATAACGGGTAACGCCCGCCGAAGGCGACTTCAGGAAAAGTGCAACAGAGATATACCGCCTCGTTTGAGGTAAGGGTGGAAAGGCGAGGTAAGAGCTCACCCATTGGCGTGGAAGCGTCCAATGCTGTAAACTCTATCCGGAGCAACACCGTGGAGGGGACACATGGCCTGCCCGGCCGTCCCCGGGAGGTGGCTTGAGCGTAATGGCAACATTGCGCCTAGATAGATGGCTGTCAAGACAGAACCCGGCTTATAGACCCGGTCGCAACTATAAAAACAAGGATGATGGAAATGCGTCATTTGAATGAATACTTAGACTCCCTCAAGGGCAACCGCATCGCGGTGCTGGGCCTTGGCGTGAGCAATCAGCCGCTGGTGCGGCTTTTGCTTTCTCATGGGCTGGACGTAACCGCCTGCGACAAGACTTCCTCTGTGGAAAAGCTGGCCCTGGGCGACCTGGGAGCCAAGCTGCACCTGGGTGAGGACTATTTGCAGAACCTGGATGCGGATGTCATTTTCCGCACGCCCGGTATGCGCCCTGACCTGGAGCCGTTGCAAAAGGCGGTCGAAAACGGCGCTGTGCTGACCTCCGAGATGGAGGCGTTCTTTGAAGTCTGCCCCTGCCGGATCATTGCGGTGACCGGCTCCGACGGAAAGACCACCACCACAACGCTTATTTCTGAACTGCTGAAGGCGGCAGGGAAGAAGGTATGGGTGGGCGGCAACATCGGAACACCGCTGCTGGATCGCGCCGCGGAGATGGCGGAAGATGACATCGCCGTTCTGGAGCTCTCTTCCTTCCAGCTGATGACCATGGCCTGTTCGCCCAGCGTTGCGGTGGTGACCAATCTGGCGCCGAATCATCTTGATATGCACAAGGACATGGCGGAATATGTGGATGCCAAGAAGAACATCTTTCTGCATCAGAATGAGAACGGAAAGCTTGTGCTCAATGCTGACAACGACATTACCTGCGGCTTTGCCCCCGAGGCAAAGGGCAGTGTGCAGTTCTTCTCCCGCAGAGAAAAGCAGCCTTGCGGCTTGTGGGCGGATGAGACGACCATCTACCGCGGCGAGCAGCCACTGCTGCAGCGCGATGAGATCCTGATTCCCGGTGTGCACAATGTGGAAAACTATATGGCTGCCATCTGCGCGGTGGAGGGCCTGGTGCCGGATGATGTCATTCGCCAGGTTGCCATGCACTTCGGCGGGGTGGAGCATCGCATCGAACTGGTGCGGGAAAAGGACGGCGTCAGATACTATAACGACTCCATTGCCTCCAGTCCCAGTCGCACCATTGCCGGTCTGCGCAGCTTTGACCGCAAGGTGATTCTGATCGCCGGAGGCTACGACAAGAACATCCCATACGATGTTCTTGGCCCGGAAATCGTGGAGCATTGCAAGCGCCTGGTTCTGACCGGTGCCACGGCACCCAAGATCCGCACTGCGGTGGAGACTGCCCCGGAATACAAGGGAACACCCGTAATGGAAGAATACGATGATTTTTACGCTGCCATCCGTGCCGCAGCGGACGCTGCAGAGGCGGGGGATGTGGTAATTCTGTCCCCGGCCAGCGCCTCCTTTGATCGCTTCCGCAACTTCATGGAGAGAGGCGAGGCATTCAAGCAGGCGGTTTGGCAGATGTAAAGGAGATATAACATGTTGATTTCAGAAAAGACGCGTCAGCTTGCGGCCCAGGCCGAGCAGTTGATTGCCCCTGTGTTTGCGAGCATTGATGCCGTTGCCCAGAAGAATACCGAGAAAGTGCTCGCTGCGTTTCAGGATCACCGCGTGTCTGCCGTGATGTTTGACGGCACCACCGGCTACGGCTACGACGATCGTGGCCGCGACACTCTGGATCAGATCTACGCCCAGGTGTTTGGCGCGGAGGATGCCCTGGTGCGCATCCAGTTCGTCAACGGTACCCACACCCTGGCCTGCGCCCTGTTCGGCATGCTGCGTCCGGGCGATACGCTGGTATCCCTGGTGGGTGCACCGTATGATACCCTGTGCTCCGCCATTGGTATTACGGGCAACGCGCCCGGCTCTTTGAAGGAGTATGGCGTTGGCTATGCCCAGGTGGATCCCACTGCCGATGGCGAGCCCGATCTTGCAGAAATTGAGCGGGTTTGCGCGCAGCTGCAGCCGAAGGCCGTGCTGATCCAGCGCAGCCGCGGCTATTCCACCCGCGCTTCGCTGACCATTGAGAAAATCAAGGAGATCTGCGATGCGGTGCGCAACGTGAGCCCTGCCACTTACATCATGGTGGACAACTGCTACGGTGAGTTCTGCGAAGAACTCGAACCCACTCAGGTGGGCGCGGATATCATGGCAGGCAGCCTGATCAAGAATCCCGGCGGCGGCCTGGCTGCCACCGGCGGATATATTGCCGGCAAAAAGGAACTGGTGGAGATGGCCTCCATGCGCCTGACCAGCCCCGGCATCGGCCGCGAATGCGGTGCGACGCTGAACGAGAATCGCCTTTTGTATCAGGGCTTCTTCCTTGCGCCCCATACGGTGGCCCAGGCCCTGAAAACCGCGGTGTTCTGCGCCAAGATGATGGAACTGATGGGATACGGCTCCAAGCCGATGGCAGATGCACCCCGAACAGACATTGTTCAGACCGTGGAACTCGGCTCCCGCGAAGCGCTGTGCCGCTTCTGCCGAGGCATCCAGATGGGTGCTCCGGTGGATAGCTTTGTCACGCCCGAACCCTGGGCCATGCCCGGCTATGAGGATGAAGTCATCATGGCTGCCGGCGCCTTTGTGCAGGGTTCGTCCATTGAGCTCTCTGCCGATGGGCCCATGCGCGAGCCGTTCCTGGCTTACATGCAGGGCGGCCTGACCTATGAATCGGGGAAGACCGGCATTATGCTGGCGGCGGAGGAGCTTCTGAAAGGAGACTCGTAATGGGCCTGTTTTCCATTTTGAAAGGGAAAAAACTCAAAACAAAAACATGTGCCGCTGTGATTGTGGCAGCGGGTTCTGCCAGCCGTATGGGAGGCATCGACAAGGTCATGGCCCCCATTGGTTTAGAACCTATGCTGGTGCATACGGTCAGAGCCTTTCAGGAAAATGCCTTTGTGAATGAAATCATCATTGTGACCAGGGAAGATCTGCTTTCGGAAGCGGCCCGGCTGTGCAAAGAGGCCTGCCTGGATAAGGTCAAAAGCGTTGTGGTGGGCGGCGCGAGCCGCACGGAATCCGTTCTGAACGGCCTGAACGCCGTCAGCAAGGAGATTCAGCTGGCTGCCATTCACGATGCTGCCCGGCCCTTTGTGAGCCAGGAAGTGATTACAGCGGCGATCTTAAAGGGCGCGGACACCGGCGCTGCGGCGCCTGCCATCCCTGTGAAGGACACCATCAAGGTATCTGAAAATGGGGTTGTGACCGACACACCTGCGCGCAGCAGCCTCAAAGCGGTGCAGACTCCCCAGGTGTTTGATCTGGATTTCATTCGCGGTGCGCTTTATAAAGCGATGCAGGACGGAGCGGAGCTCACCGACGACTGCATGGCCGCGGAGCGCCTGGGCATGAAGGTGCACTTGACGGAAGGCAGTGAAGAAAACTTCAAGGTGACAACACCCATTGACCTGATGATCGCCAATGCGATCCTGGACGAGCGGGAGGGAAGACTATGAGAATCGGACACGGATATGACGTGCATCGCTTGGCGGAGGGCAGAAAGCTCATCCTCTGCGGCGTGGAGATTCCCTTTGAAAAGGGCTTGGACGGCCACTCCGATGCAGACGTTGCCACCCATGCGGTGATGGACGCCCTGTTGGGCGCCGCGGCAAAGGGTGACATCGGAAGACACTTCCCGGATACGGACCCCGCTTACAAGGGTGCAGACAGCCTGAAGCTGCTGGAGGTTGTACGCGAGCGTATCGCGCCGTATGAGGTGGAGAACCTGGATGTGACGATCCTCTGCCAGCGGCCGAAGCTTGCGCCCCATATTCCGAAAATGGCGGAAAACCTGGCCCGCGTATTGGGTCTGGACATTACTCAGGTGAATGTGAAGGCCACCACTGAAGAGGGCCTCGGCTTCACAGGCTCCGGCGAGGGTATCGCGGCCCACGCGGTGACTCTCTTAAGATAAAAAAACAA
>SVLN01000015.1 GCA_015067925.1 Oscillospiraceae bacterium | reverse complement strand
TCTTCACACTCTCTTTGTGATGGTGGAGATAAGCGGGATCGAACCGCTGACCTCTTGAATGCCATTCAAGCGCTCTCCCAGCTGAGCTATACCCCCAAATGGAAGAGAGTGCAAATATTGAGTTTTTTGTACGGGGGTTGTTTACCGCTTCAACCGGGCTCCCAGCTGA
Source organism: Oscillospiraceae bacterium (assembly GCA_015067925.1). Lineage (GTDB taxonomy): Bacteria > Bacillota > Clostridia > Oscillospirales > Oscillospiraceae > SIG488. The sequence goes on along the minus strand of SVLN01000015.1, from coordinate 32,143 downwards.
GCTATACCCCCATATGATCCGCTTGGGCGGTTGCCCTCGCGCCGTGCATTATATTAACACACTCCACTCAAAATTGCAAGTACTTTTTTCTTCTTTTTTCATTTTCTTTTTTGCCGCAAAAACCGGGAGGCATTTGCCTCCCGGTTCTCTCTTTTTTACTTGCCCGCGATGGGCATACAATCCACCAGCACGTACGGCGAGCCGAACACATTCACGCTCATCGGGCGAACCAGAGTGACCTTATCGCTCAAGTCGGTGATCTTATTCAGAAGATCATAGAAGTTGCCTGCCACGGTGAAGGACTTGACGTAATCTGCCTTCTTGCCGTCACGGATCAGGAAACCTGCGCTCTGCAGCGAAAAGTCGCCGGAGATCGGATTTGCACCGGCATGCAGACCGCCCAGGGAGGTAATCAGCACACCGCCGTCGGCCTTGGCCAGGATCTCTTCCTCCGTGCTCTGGCCGGGCGCCAGGTACATGGCAAACGGGCGAACCAGAACAGCGCCGTCATAGCCGGCCTTGGCAGCATTGCCGGTGGTCTTCTTCCCTGCTACTGCTGCGGTCTTCATGTTATACAGCAGCGTCTTCAGAACGCCGTTCTCGATCACGTTCTTCTTGTGGGTCGGGCAGCCCTCAGCGTCGAAATTCATCTGGGCGCTTGCATCAGGATGGAACGGATCGTCCACCAGGGTAACACAAGGTGCGGCAATGGTCTCTTCTTCCCTGCCGCCCAGGCGGGACAGGCCCTTCTGGGTGTTCTCGGATGAGAACACGGAGGAGAACACGCCCAGCAGACTGCTCATAGCCTCAGGACTGAACACAACCGGGTATTCGCCGGTGACGGGAGGCTCGCCGCCCAGCTTGCGCTTGGCGCTCTCAACGGTAGTCTTGACGATCTCATCGGCATCCAGCTGATCCGGCTCACCGACCTTGATCTCGTACTCGTTGGACATCTCCTTGCCATCGGAGACAACAGCCGCCACGACCAGGCCAAACATGCTGTTTTCCCAGTGCAGGTCCAGGCCCTTGGAGTTATAAATGGCCAGCTCACTGTGATCCACGACGCCCTGGGTGGAGCTGCCGTCGATGACAGCGGGATCAGCTGCATAGAGCTTTTCCTGGGTGTCCAGGACCTTGGCGATCAGCGCCTCGGTATCGGGCAGATCGTAGCTCTTCACATTCAGGGGCTCATATTCCTGGCCGCCCTCGCAGAGGAACACCTGCTCGTCAGTTTCCAAGACTTTAGCATTTTCCACCGCCTGGGTGACGATGGCATTGGCTTCCTGTTCGCTCAGCGCCTGGGTGGAGGCATAACCCATTTTGCCATCCACGATGCAGCGGAAGCACACGCCGCCCTCTTCGGCAGCGGAGAACTCATTGATGCTGTGCTGGAAGGCATCCACGCTGGTGCTGGAGCCCGCCTGATAGTACAGCTCATATTCGGCGATGCCCAGCTCTGCAGCCTTGGCAATGATCGCCTGCTTAAAAGACTGATAATCCATATTCCTGCCTCCTTATCTGCCGCCGACGGTGATGGAGGACACACGGATCAGAGGCTGGCCCACGTTCGTGGGGACGGAGCCGCTGGAGGAGCCACACATGCCCTGGCCCATTTCCATATTGGTGCCCACCATGTCGATGTTCATGATAACGTCCGAACCCTTGCCCACCAGGCTGGCGCCGCGGACAGGCTCGCAGATCTTGCCGTTGCGGACCATGTAACCCTCGTTGACAGCGAAGTTGAATTCGCCCGTGGCGGGGTTGACGGAGCCGCCGCCCATGGCCTTGGCGTACAGGCCATACTCGATGGAGGCAATGATCTCTTCATTATCGTCCGTGCCTTCGGCAATATAGGTATTGGTCATACGGGAGGTAGTGGTGTAAGCGTAGCTCTGACGGCGGGCGTTGCCGGTGGAAGCCATGCCCATACGACGGCCATTGAACTTATCGATCATGTAGCTCTTCAGGACGCCGTTTTCGATCAGCACATTCTTCTGGGCGGGGGTTCCCTCGTCATCGATGTTGATGGAACCCCAGGCGTTGGGGATGGTGCCGTCGTCAATGGCCGTGACCTTCTCATTGGCGATCTTCTGGCCCAGCTTGCCGGCGAACTGAGAGGTACCGTAGGCAACGCTGCTGGCTTCCAAAGAGTGGCCGCAGGCTTCGTGGAAAATAACGCCGCCGAAACCGTTGCCGATGGCCACAGGCATCACGCCTGCGGGACAGTAGCCGGCGCCGGCCATAACGGTGGCCTGGCGGGCAGCCTCGGCACCCACGTTCTTGGCAATGACTTCCTTCTCGAACATCTCCATACCCATGCGGCGGCCGGGGTTGCAGGAGCCGGTCTGGGTCTCGCCGTTGACTTCTGCCACGGCAGAGATGCTCATACGGGTACGGATCTGGCGGTCCTGAGTATACAAGCCTTCCGTGCTGGCGATAAGGATCTTGTGGTCAATATCCAGCAGCGTGCCGGATACCTGTTTGATCTGCTCACCGTATTCCTTGGCCGCAAAGTAGCCTTCCTTGAGCACTTCGATCTTCTCCGCGTTGCCCACGCTGCCAGGAACAATGCGAACGGGGTGGATATCGCCGAACAGACGCTCTCTGAGAACGATCTCGATCTCGGCAGTACCCTCGCCCAGGGCTTCGGCAGCCTTTGCCGCGCAGCGGATCAGGCCTTCCTCGGAGGTATCGACAGTGGTAGCCATAACGCTGCGCAGGCCCTTGTAAACACGGACCGCCGCACCGACAATGGCGCTGGTACGAATGGAGTTGACCTTATTGTCCAGCATGGTGATGGCACGCTCGTCCGAATGTTCGGCAAAAATCTCAGCGTAGTCCGCACCGGTGGATACTGCTTTCTGCAGTACCCGCTGGCATACATCTTTTGAAATCATATGCGCTCTCCTTCTCGTTTTTTATTTGTTGAAGTCATCTTATCATGTTTCTCAACAACTTGCAATCCCCGCCGGTTTCGCTTTTTTCTTTACAGACAAAGCAATTTACAGTATAATCATTTATCATACAGCAAAGTGAGGTACGGCCATGAAAGAACAGATCCACACCATACCCGTCAACGACGCGTTTCTCTCCGGCGATGAATGTCCGTTCTGCTTTTTGGAACGTCAGGTGGAGCAGCGCGCCATCAACTACGCCGTCGGCCCAGAGGCCAGCTATATGGAGTCCGAAGCCAGAGGTCTGACTGACGAGGAGGGTTTCTGCCGCAATCACTTGAAAATGCTCTATGATTTTGGCAATTCCCTGGGCAATGCGCTGATCCTTCAGACCTACTTCAAGATTCTCAACAAAGAGCTTGACGACGAAATTGAAGGCTTTGATATGCCGCCCAAGCGCGGTCTTCTGCCCCGCAAGAAAGCTGAGAGCGACGACCAGGCAGCTCTGCTTCGCTGGGCAAAGAAAAAGCAGAGTACCTGCTATATCTGCGGCAAGATGGAATACAACATGACCCGCTATTACGAGACCTTTTTTGCTCTGTCCAAGGAAGCAGAGTTCCGCAGCCGCGTGGAAGCCTGCAAGGGCTTCTGCCTGCAGCACTTTGCCGAGCTGATCGAATCCGCAGAGCGCAACCTGCCTAACTCTCAGAGAGAGTGGTTCTACCCCACCGTGTTCCGCCTGATGAAGCAGAACATGGCCCGGGTCAAGGAAGATCTGGACTGGTTTGTGGGCATGTTCGACTACCGTCAGGCCGGAGCAGATTGGAAGAACTCCCGGGACGCCGTTCCCCGCACCATGCAGAAGCTGCGCGGCGGACACCCCTCCGACGCTCCCTTTAAAGGAAAATAACTCACAAAGCCGCCCAATCGGGCGGCTTTCTTCGTCAAAAAGGTCGAAATGTCCATGCGCAAATGCTTGCACATGTCCACAAATCGTGCTACCATAAAAATAGTCCATCATTACCAGCTAAGGAGGCGCATCTCTATGGCACTGTTTGTGCGCGACAAAAGCTTTTACAAGTCACTCATCACGCTTGCGATCCCCATTGCGCTGCAAAATTTTCTTGCCTTTGCAGTCAATTTTGCGGATAACCTGATGATTGGCACCCTGGGCGAATACGTCATTGCAGGCGTGTACATGGGCAACCAGATCCACACCTTCCTGCAGTTCTTTGTTAACGGCGTATCCAACGCCCTGCTGATTCTTGCTGCCATGTACTGGGGCAAGCGCGACATTGAGCCCATCCGCAAGATGACCGCCTTCTGTCTGCGGCTCATCACCGTGGTTGGCGCCCTGTTGGCCGTCATCGCATTCCTCTTCCCGGAGATGCTGCTGGGCCTGTTCACCAATGACGCCAACGTTATTGCCGAGGCAAAGAAGTACCTGCAGATCGTTTGCTGGTCCTATATTTTCTTCTGCATCAGCCAGCTGCTCATGTCCGCTATGCGCGCGGTGGAAACGGTCCGTATCGGCCTGGTCATCTCCATCTCCACGCTGATTACCAACGTCTCGCTGAACTACATCCTGATTTTCGGTAAGCTTGGCCTGCCCGCCATGGGCATCCGCGGCGCTGCCATCGCGACCCTCTTCAGCCGCATCTGTGAAGCTGTGATTATGTGCGTCTACGTCCTGCATATGGACAAGAAGCTGCAGTTCCGCGTAAAGCATGTTTTCCTGCATTGCGGTAGTTTGCTGGCCAAAGACCTGGTTCGTTACGGTGCGCCCGTTCTGGGCGGCCAGGTGGTCTGGGCCATCAACTCTCTGGCGCAGAGCGCCATCATTGGTCACATGAACGCCGAGGCCATTGCCTCTGTTTCCGTTGCAGGTATGCTCAACTCCCTGCTGTTCATGACCGTTCTTGGATTGTCGGCAGCTCTGGGCATCATTACCGGCAAGACCGTCGGCGCCGGCAAGATCGATCTGATGAAGCAGTACGCCAAGACCGCGCAGATTCTCTTCGCCCTGATCGGTTGGTTCTGCGGTATTGTAATGTTCCTGGCCCGGGATTTGTTCCTGAGTCTGTACACCCTTGAGCCCGAAACCATCGTGGTTGCCAAGCAGTTCCTGACAGTTCTTTCCGTTGCCATGGTAGGCCGCTGCTATCAGGCCACCTGTCTGTCCGGTCTGGTCAAGGCCGGCGGCGACACCAGCTTTGTCTTTAAGAACGACACGATCTTCGTCTTCCTGGTTGTGCTCCCCTCTGCCCTGATTGCACAGAATCTCTTCCACGCTCCGGCCTGGGTTGTCTACGCCTGCCTGATGAGCGATCAGATCCTCAAATGCTTCGTTGCTGTGGTCAAAATCAATTCCTTCAACTGGATCCGTGATCTGACCCGTAAGGAAGTGCCCGCGGAAGAAAAAGCATAACAGATACAAAAAAGCCGTCGGTTTTCACCGACGGCTTTTTCATTCATTTATCGCTCTGTGCCATAGAAGAACAACGCCAGAGTGCCGGGACCGGAGTGGGCGCCGATGACAGCGCCAACATAACCGATGTGCACGGCCTTGACGGAAAACTCTTCCTTCACACGCTGGGCCAGATACTCTGCGTCCTTCAGGCAGTCGCCATGGCTAATGAACACTTCCTGCTCGGAAGGGTTGATGGCTGAACGCTTCATGCTGGCAATCATCGCTTCGATGGAAGCCTTGCGACCTCTGGCTTTGGAAACGCTGACCAGCTTGCCGGCGTCATCCACATGCATAACAGGCTTAATGTTCAGAAGAGAACCCACAACTGCAGTCGTTGCGCTGATACGGCCGCCGCGCTTGAGGTAAACAAGATCATCCACTGTGAACCAATGGGCAAGCTTCGGCAGATTCTTCTCAGCATAAGCAATGACCTCGTCCAGGCTCTTGCCCTGCTGGCACATCTTCGCGCAGAAGTAAACGATCATACCCTCACCCAGAGAGGCGCAGAGGGTATCCATCACAACGATTCTGCACTCAGGATAGTCGGCACGCAGCTCTTCTGCTGCGATATTCGCTGCCTGGCAGGTATTGCTCAGGCCGGAAGAAAAGGCCAGCACCAACACATCCTTGCCCTGATCCAACACCTTTTTCATTTCCGCCGCCCACTGTTCCGGGTTGGCTGCGAAGGTCTTTGCGGAGGCTCCGTCACGCATCCATTGATAAAATACCGGGTAATCCAGCTGATCGTTGGCGTAGGTCGCACCGTTGACTTCAACACTGAGCTGAACCATCGCAATACCCAGGTTCTTTGCCTGCTGAAGGCTCAGATCACAGGAAGAATCGGTAATAATAGAAAAAGACATATGCGTGCCTCCTTTTGCTTTCTGTCTTTATTCTACCACCAAATTTTGTAAATGTAAACACACAATGTGATTTTCATTATGATTTTTGTGCCCTTCTATAAAGAATCCTCTTGTACTACTTGCTTTTTAATTCGCTCTGTACATTGAATAAGATACCTTATCATGTTATAATACCCAAAACACACTTTTAAGAGGTGACCTTACATGACCGCCCTTCTGTTGCGGCTGTTTGTCAAAGATCATTCCAATGTACAAAACGCACATGTTCGCGCTGCTTATGGAAAACTTTCCGGCGTGGTAGGTATCGTCTGCAATCTGCTTCTTTTTGCCTGCAAACTGGCGATCGGCCTCATAAGCGGCAGTATTTCCATCGCTGCTGACGCAGTGAACAATCTCTCGGATGCTGCCAGTTCCATTGTGACGCTGATCGGTTTCCGTCTTTCGTCCAAGCCGGCCGATGACGAGCATCCCTACGGTCACGCCCGTATTGAGTATTTGACCGGTTTGGTCGTTGCCGCTTTTATTCTGTTTATCGGATTTGAGCTAGCCAAAACCTCTGTGGAAAAAATCCTGCATCCGCAGTCTGTGCAGTTCTCCTTAGCACTGGTTGTAATTCTGCTGCTCAGCATTGCCGTCAAGCTCTGGTTGGCTCTTTTTAATCGTTCTTTGGGCAAGAAAATTGATTCTGCCGCCCTGCTCGCCACCGGAACCGACAGCCGCAACGATGTGATTTCCACGGCGGCGGTTCTGCTTGGCTGCGTACTGGCTCATTTCCTGCACGTGAACCTGGACGGCATCATGGGCCTGCTGGTAGCTTTGTTCATTCTCTGGAGCGGCATCGGCGTTGCTCGTGACACCATGGAACCCTTGTTGGGTCGGGCTCCAGATTCCGCTGTGCTGAACGAAATCAGCGAACACGTCAACGAATGTGGCCAGGTGCTCGGCGTGCACGACCTGATGGTACATGACTACGGTCCTGGCAAGCGCTATGCAACCATCCATGTTGAACTTGATTCTCAGCTGGATCCCCTGGAAGCTCACGAACTGCTGGACACCATTGAACGCACCATGCTGGAAGAGCATGGCATTCATCTGACGATCCACTACGATCCGCAGGTCACGAACGACAAGGAGTCCAGCGCTCTGCAGAAAAAGATCAACAAACTGATCCGCGACGTAGACCCAGAGCTGAGCATCCACGATTTCCGCATGGTGCGTGAGGACGAGCACACCCACCTTGTGTTTGATCTGGCCCTCCCCTATCGACTGGAAGAAAATAAGCAGGAAATCAAGCAGTGCATCGACGAGGCCCTCAAGAAGGAAGAGACTCTTTACCTCACCGATATCACCTATGATTCCACCGCATTCAATCCCCAATAAGCAAAGCAGGCAGCAAATGCTGCCTGCTTATTTTTTAGCCTGTCATACCCAAAATCAGGATTCCAAGATTCTCTTCATAGATCTCGTCGAATTGGCTCAGGGGCAGCGGATTCTCCCCAAATCCAACCTCGACGGTATACCCCGGGCGGTTATACTCCTGGATGAACCAGTCCTTGTAGCCTGCAAAACCGGAAGCATAGGGCGTATCCTCCAGGGCGTAACCGCTCACCTGGCCGAACAGTTCTCCCAGTTCCCTGGCGCCGGGCGGCTCCATATCCAGATACTTCCAGTAAATCACTCTGCCTTGGGTGTGATAGGACAGGGTCAACGCCGGGTCAATCCGTTTGGTCCACTCCGCCATAGCAGCGCTCTCCGGTTGATCCAAGGGCGCAAGACCCACAAAATCTCGAGGCGCAGGGCCCGTGAACCCATGTTCTGCCTTGATGCGTTTGGCCTCTTCCCAGCCTGCAGGATAGTTCAGGTTCAAATCAACACCATTGAGGTTCGCCTTCCATCCATCCGGGAACGCAATAGCAGGATAGTTTTCTGCAAGTCTCTGCGCATCCTGATAGACCATGCTGTTCTTAGCATAAAACCCAGTCACAAGATCCACGCCGTCCGGATTTACCATGGGAACCATGTACAAACTCACCCCGGCAAAGAGCGCCTTTGCATCCACATCCATGATTTGACCGGAGATCGAAATTGCCTTGCAGCAATCTTCCAGAAACTTCATCAGCAGCGGCGTTGTGATCCACTCATTTGCATGGTGCGAGGCATTATAAAACACCCGGCGAGGACCGGTTCCCACGCGCAACAGCGTCACGGGTTTTCCTTGTTTGGTACGTGCAATGTCCTGCGCAGCCAGAAAAGGATACCGTGCGGTAAGTCCACGAATGCAGTATTGCAGCACCTGGGATGTAAACGGCACATTGGTGGGTACAACATCGAACACCAGGGGAATTGTCAGAACCCGACCGATCGGCAGGTTCTTCTCCTGTAGGCCGGGATTTGCTGTTTTGATTGCTTGCACTGTGGTTCCAAAGCGTTGGGCAAGCAGATACAACGTATCCCCCGCCTGGATTCGCTCTGTCGTATAACCCACCAGATACGGCATGAGCGCTTGACGCGTGGCCTGATCCATATCCCCCGTGACGGTCAAGCCTTGCATTCGCTGAAAGGTCCGCCAATCTGCAGCGCCGGCACGCTGCAGAGCAAGTTCCTGAATATCCATAAAAATCCCTCCCGGCCAGTTTATGCCGGGAGGGATTCTTTGTTTCATTTAAGCATTGTAGAAAACCTTCATGGCCAGCATGGTCATGTAGCAGTCATACTTGGCAACGATCTCATAAGGAGCATGCATACACAGAACAGGAACGCCGGCATCCAGGGTATCAATGTTGCGGTTTGCCATGATGGCAGCCACGGTGCCGCCGCCGCCCTGATCCACGCGACCCAGCTCGCCCATCTGCCACTGCACGCCGTTCTGATCAAACAGGCGGGTGAAGTAACCAACGAGCTCGGAGGTCGCATCGGAGGAGCCGCTCTTGCCGCGGGAACCGGTGTACTTGAACAGGCCCACGCCACGATTGAAGAAAGCGTTGTTGCGGCGATCGGAGACTTCCGGGAAAGTGGGATCGAAGGCGTTGCAGACGTCCGCGGACAGGCACTTGGAATTGGCGAAGCAATTGCGGGCAGAGCCGCCGCAGATGGTCTCCATGAAATACTCGAAGTAGCGGCTGGTCATACCGGTAACGCCGGAGGAACCAACCTCTTCCTTATCGGCCAGGATGCACACGGCGGTCTTGTCCGGGGTATCCAGGCTCAGCATGGGGTAGAACTCAGCATAAGCGCAGACGCGGTCGTCATGGCCGTAAGCACCGATCATGCTGCGATCGAGACCCACTTCGCGGGCCTTCAGAGCCGGGACAATGGTCAGCTCCGCGGAGTAGAAATCCTGCTCTACGATGCCGTACTTCTCGTTCAGGAGCTTGAGAATGTGGAACTTGATGCGCTCGCCGCCCTCGTCGCCTTCCAACGGAGTAGAACCCAGCAAAACATTCAGCTGCTCGCCGGAGATACCGTCAGCCAGGGACTTCTTCATCTGATCGCCGGACAGGTGGATCAGAAGATCCGTCACGCAGAAGATGGGATCATTGTCATCCTCGCCAATCACGACCTTGACGGTCTCGCCGTCGCGGCGGGTCACAACGCCGTGGATGGCCAGGGGCGTGACAGTCCACTGATACTTCTTCACGCCGCCGTAGTAGTGAGTCTTGAACAGAGCCAGTTCGGCCTCTTCATACAGAGGGTTGGGCTTCAGGTCCAGACGCGGGGAGTCAATGTGGGCGGCGGTGATGTTCACGCCCTCGGATGCGGGCTGAGAACCCACAACGGCGAAAATCGCAGCTTTGCCACGGTTGTTGGCGTAGATCTTGTCGCCGGGGGCGTAGGTCTTGCCAGGCTCCCAGGCCACGAAGCCGGCGGCCTCGGCCTGACGGATGCACTCATCCACGCACTCACGCTCGGTCTTGCCGGCGTCGATGAACTGCATATAAGCCTTGCAGTACTCCTGCATTTCTGCTGCCTGCTCAGCAGTCAGAGACTCATAGCCGTGCTTCGGCTCGTACAACAGCGCCTCGCGCTCAGCCTTGAACTTTCCTTCACTCATGGTATTATCCTCCTCTAAAATCTTGCTAAGCAGCGCCTCGCAGCGCTGTGAAAACGCAGCTTCCTCTGCGTCGTTTTCCAACACATAGTCACACAGAGCCCGGAACTCGTCATCCGACTTCTGGGCAGCAATGCGGCTTCTGGCGTAGTCCTCTGTGATGCCCTCCCGGGCGATCAGGCGCGCCACACGCACCTCTACCGGCGCAGTAACGGCTACCGTTGCACAGCAGAGTTTTCCCAGGCCGCTCTCATGCAGGCGGATGGCATCCACCGCAGCAAGCGTTCTGCCGTTTTGTTGTTCTGTTTCAAGAATTGAAAGAACCCGAGCATGAACGATGGGGTCGGTCACAGCGCTGAGTTTTTCCAACAAAGTTGCATCTGAGAAAACGATACTGCCCAACTTTTTGCGGTTCAGTGCGCCGTCTTGCACTACACCGGGGAAGGCCGCATCGATGGCAGAAAGCAGCTTCTCATCCGTTTTCAGCATTTCGTGGTACAGCGCGTCGCAGTCAATCACGCAGCCGCCCAAACGCTGCACAACTCGCAGCGCCGTGGTCTTGCCGGATCCGGTGCCGCCGGTGATACCGATGATTTTCATTCTGTCACCCCTTACAGCGCAATCACATGGAAGCCTGCCGCCTTTTTCAGGCGGTTTGCCACTGCCAGCCCCAGGCCCTGTTCCGGCGGGCACTGGGCAAAGATGCGCGGCACATCGGTGCCGTCAAAGGCGCGCAGTGCGTCGAATACCCGCTGGGCATGGGCCAGATCATCGACCTCTTCGCCAATGGGCTGCACAACACAATCCGGGAACATTGGCGCATACTCCTGGAAGCAGATCACGCCGTCCCCCGGCTGAACCTGCTCGGCAATATAGGCCGCGGTGTCAGCACCGGTGCCCGTGAGTACCGTAACAGGTGCTTTGGGGGCATAGTGGCGGTACTTCATGCCGGGAGCACGGGGCTTCTCCCCTTCCTTCATGGGACGGATTACTGCATCATCCACGGCAATTTCGCCCACGATCTGTGCCAGTTTTTCCACCGGCATACCGCCGGGACGCAGCAGACGGGGCGGCGTCACCGTCAGATCCAGGATGGTGGATTCCACGCCGATGCCGCAGCTGCCGCCGTCGACGATGGCCTCGATTTTTCCGTTCATGTCCTCCACCATATGGCTGGCTTTCGTGGGACTGGGACGCCCGGAGGTATTGCCAGACGGCGCCGCCACAGGAACACCGGAGGCAGCAATGATGGCCCGGGTCACATCATGATCCGGGCAGCGGATGGCAACCGTATCCAAGCCAGCCGTAGTGCGCTTGGGCACGATGGGTTTGCACTTGAGCACCAGGGTCAACGGACCGGGCCAGAATGCATCAGCCAGGTCATAAGCCACACGCGGCACATCCTCGCAGAAGTCCTCCATCTGTTCTGCCTTGGCAATGTGCAGAATCAGAGGATTATCCTGAGGGCGGCCCTTGGCCTCAAAAATGCGGCGCACGGCGTCTTCATTCAGGCCGTTGGCGCCCAGGCCGTAGACCGTCTCCGTGGGAATGGCCACCAGGCCACCGGAACGGATGATCTCGGCCGCTACAGTTACAGTATTTGGGGCATCAGCGGGTAAAAACAGGGTGTTCACGTGGGGTCCATCTCACTTCTCTGCAGTTTTTCCGCCTGATCTGCGGTTACCAATGCGTCGATCAGGGCGTCAATATCGCCATCCATGATGGATTCGATCTGATACAGGGTCAGGCCGATGCGGTGATCGGTCACGCGGCCCTGGGGGAAATTATAAGTGCGGATGCGCTCATTGCGCATGCCGGTGCCCACCTGACTCTTGCGGTCGGCAGAGTATGCGCTGCTGATGCGCTCCTGTTCCGCCTGATACAGGATGGAAGCCAGCATATTCATGGCCTTCTGGCGGTTCTGCACCTGGCTGCGCTCCTGCTGGCACTCCACCACGGTGCCCGTAGGGATATGGGTCAGACGAACAGCGGAGGAGGTTTTATTGACGTGCTGGCCGCCGGCGCCGGAGGCGCGGAACACATCCATTTTCACATCCTCAGGGCGAATCTCCACCTCGGCCTCGTCCATTTCGGGAAGGACAGCCACAGTGGCGGTGGAGGTGTGGATTCGGCCACCGGATTCCGTCTCAGGAACGCGCTGGACGCGGTGTACGCCGCTTTCAAACTTCATCCGGGAATACGCACCCTCACCGGAAATGGAGAAGGTGACTTCCTTCACGCCGCCCAGTTCGGTTTCGTTCAGATTCAGAAGCTCCACGTTCCAGTGGCGGGACTCGGCATACATAGAATACATGCGATGCAGCGAGTGGGCAAACAGAGCGCTCTCTTCTCCGCCCACGCCCGCGCGGATCTCCACAATGACGTTCTTATCATCGTTGGGATCCTTGGGCAAAAGCAGGATTTTGAGTTCCTGTTCCAGATCAGCAAGCTTCTGCTTGGCCGCTTGGAACTCCTCCTGGCACAGATCGCGGAACTCAGGGTCCAACTGCCCGTCCAGCATCTGACGCAGATCGGAAAGCTCCGCATCCGTTTTTAAGTATGCCCGGTATGCGTTGATTAATGGTTCCAGGCTTTTCTGTTCTTTCAGCAGCCGCGCGGCTGCCTTGGCATCGGAATAAAAATCAGGCTGAGATGTACGCTCGGCCATTTCGGCATAGCGTTGCTCCACCAATCGCAGTTTTTCCAGCATCGTACGGCTCCTTTCTGATTTCTTCCAATAGAATACCATTTTTCAATGCAAATGTAAACCAATTTGCGCTTCTCCTGAAAATTCCACGCACCGAACCACGATATTTGCGAACACTAAGATCCGACATTCTTTCAAAAATGACAAACACGTTGGTGATCTACATGAAAAAACGCCATTTTGTCCGACTAGTCTCCCTCATTCTCGCACTCATATTCTGTCTCTCTTCTGCCCTTGCCTCTTCCGACGGCACACAGCGCAAGCGTGTCGCCCTCACCTACGACGACGGCCCAAACGGCAGTGTGACAGAGACGCTTCTTACTCTGCTGGATCGGGAGGGTGTACCGGCCACGTTTTTCCTGTGCGCTTATCGCGTGCGGGAATATCCGGAGTTGACCAAAAAGATTGCAGAGCGTGGCCACACCATCGGTGTGCATGGCAGCACCCATGTACAGATGGATGTTCTGAGTGAAGACGCGATGCGCTTTGAACTGACGGACAGCATCAACGCTGTGACGGAAATCACGGGCCAACGTGTGCACCATTTCCGCCCGCCCTATGGCTTTACCAATCCACAGTTGGAGGCCATTGCAGCCAATCTGGGACTTCGGACCGTTCTATGGAACGTGGATCCGGAGGATTGGCGCTACAAGGATGCAAACAAAATCGCCGCCGGTGTGCTTACGCAAACCAGCGGCGAGAGTATTATCCTGCTTCACGATCTGGATCTGCAGACCGTCTATGCCACCGCTACGATCATCCACGCGCTGCGGCAGCAGGGGTATGAATTCGTCACGCTGGACGAGCTTTAGGCCTCGGCGTAGACGGCTCGGCTGCCGCCGATGAACTTCGGACGGGTGCGGGCGCACAGCAGCAGGGCCTGCCCAATATGATTCAGGCTCAGGCGGACAGGAACCGCGACGCGTTTTAAGTGCATGCCAATCAGAGTTCCGCCAATATCCAAGCCGGCATCCGCCTGGCAGGCTTCTACCGCAACGGGATCCACCAGGTTGTTGTAAACCGTCACCGCGAAAGAACCGCCGGCCTTGGGCTGGGGAATCACATTGACAATTTCATAACCGCGCTTCTCTGCTTCGGCACGCTCCATGATGATGGCACGATTAAGGTGCTCACAGCACTGGGCAGCAATGGCAACGCCGTATTCAGCCAGGACAGGTGCGATGCCCGCCCAAACTGCCTGAGCAGCATCCATGCTGGAACCCTTACCGATCTTCTCGCCCACGATCTCACTGGACGAGCAGCCGATCACCAGCAGTTGGCCTGGCTTGATTCCGGCAGCTTCAAACAATTCTCTAACAGCAGTATTTGCCTGTTTTGTAATCATATCCATCAGACTTTACTCTCCTTGTTAAATAGTGGTGTTTTTGCCATCAGGCGGTGCAATATCACAGCCAGCACCACACCAACCAGACCTTGCATCAGGTTTCCCGGAATGCTTTCCACAGCAGCCATGCCGTAGCCCAGGATGAGAGACTCATATACAAAGTAGCCAACAGCCATCCACAGTTCAGCCAGAACGAAGAAAACGATCTGCATCAAAACGCCGACTTTGCTGTTTGGGTGACGGATCAGGCCAAAGAGCAGGGCGGCGATCAGGGCAGAACCTCCCTTGATCACAAAGGTACCCGGAGCAAAGGCCGCCCATCCGAGAAGGATGTCTGCCAGCGCAGAGCCGACTGCGCCGGCTGCGGTACCATAAACAGGCCCCAAGGCCACGGCTCCGAGAAGTACCATACAGTCACCCAGGTTCACATAGCCTGTGGGCGATGGAATCTGAATCACCATGGTCATAACGCAGCATAGCGCCGCAAACAAGCCTGCCATTGTCATTTTCTGAGTTGAGTGTTTCATGTCAAAGGACTCCTCTACATGGATTGCCCGTATTATACACCCGTAATTTCGCGAAAACAACCCAATTTTTCTGGATTTTTTCAACTAATTCTCAACTTCGTCATTCGACACAAAAAAAGTTTTTTGCCAAAAGATTTGTAGTTGCAAATCAACAAAAATGGTGGTAGAATATAATTATCTTAGATTGTCTATTCGACAAGAACGAAGAGTACAAACATAGGAGGTAAACCACCATGAAAGAAATCCGCGTTGGTATCATTGGCGGCGGTATGATTTCCCATCGTCATATGACCATCTACTCCAACATCCAGAGACATGCTGCTGAGCTGGGCTTCACTGCTAAGGTCGTCGCGATTGCTGAAATCGACGAGGCTAAGCTGAAGGCTTGGGCAGAGCGCTATGGCTTCGATGCAAAGGATTGCTACACCGACTTCCGTGAAATGCTGAAGCGTGACGATCTGGACACCATCGACGTCTGCGTCCACAACAACCTGCATGCTCCCGTCTCCATCGCCGTTATGAAGGCCGGCTTCGACTGCTACTGCGAGAAGCCCGTTGCTTCCAACTACGCCGATGCTAAGATGATGATGGACTGCGCTGAAAAGCTGGGCCGCAAGTTCCACGTTCAGATCAGCTCTCTGATGACCCCGCAGTCCCGCGTTGCCCGCGACATGATCGCCCGTGGCGATCTGGGTGACCTGTACTACGTCAACCTGCACTTCTTCTCTCAGCGCCGCCGTCCCGGCTACGACCTGCCTCAGTTCACCACTGACTTCTACACCAAGAAGGTCGCCGGCCATGGTCCCTCCATCGACCTGGGCATCTACCTGATCTCCCAGATCCTCTTCATCACCGGTGTTCCCGAACTGGACCGCGTTTCCGGTTTCGCCACCCGTGGCCTGGAGTACAACCCCGCTTTCATCACCGATCCCGAGGGCTTCGGCGTTGAGGACTTCGGCACTGCTATGGCCAAGTACAAGAACGGCATGACCTTCAACCTGCTGGCTGCTTCCGCCGGTCACTACAAGGATTACGGCATGACTTATGTCCTGGGTTCCAAGGGCGGTCTGGAAATCACCGGCACCGACACCACTGGTGGCCCGTTCGCCGCTGCTGCCAATGCTGATGCTGCTACCCTGTTCGGTGGCCATCCCGAGCTGAAGTTCTACGGCGACGTTAACGGCCGTCTGCTCGAGTACGATGTCAACTGCTGGGAGAACGGCAACTACGAGCAGCGCACCGATCCCGCCAAGTGGCTGCTGTACAACGACAACCAGTGCATGTGGCTGGCTTATAAGCTGGGCATCCTGGATGACACCACTCGTTACAACACTCCGAACGTCGCTCTGAACATGCTGAAGCTGACCGACGGTATGTTCCTGTCCTCCGAGCTGGGCCGCGAAGTCACTGCTGACGAAATCGTCGCAATGTCCAAGTCCATGGCTATCACCGAGCAGGATATCCCCGGTGGCACCATCCACTACGATCTGAGCTTCTAATTCTACTTAGCTTTCTTGAGAAAGGGCAGTTTATCTGCCCTTTCTCTTTTTTTACCTTTTGCAGCAAACATGGTTGCATATGGCAATCATTTGTGCTACAATTAAGGAGTCACAACCCATAGCAAAATATGAATTGGAGGTTTTCTTATGAGTAAGCCCTTTGTCATTGCCATCGCCGGCGGTACCTGCAGCGGCAAGTCCACCCTGGCCGATCGTCTGGTCGAGGCCCTTCAGAACAATTACACCGTCAAGCTTTTCAATATGGACCACTATTTCCGCCGTCCGGGCATCACCACCATCGCCCCCATCACCGGCATCGAATATGTGGAGCACAATCATCCGGACGCCCTGCGTATGGACGATCTGCACGCCGACCTGGCTGCCGCCATCGCAGAAGAAGCCGCTCAGATCATCATCGTAGAAGGTCTCTTCGCCCTCTACTCCCCCGAGATCCGCGGCTCCGCCGATCTGAAGATCTTCGTGGATCTGGATTCTGATGAGCGTCTGGTGCGCCGCATCGACAAGTTCATGGCCCGCGGCCAGACCAAGCAGGAGGTTACCGACCGTTACATCGACACCGTCCGCTTCCGCCACAACGAGCTTATCGAGCCCACCCGCTGGCACGCTGACGTGGTTGCCAACGGTGTGTTTGATCGCAGCAAGGTTGAGGCCGTCATTCTCTCTTATGTGAAGGCAAACGTATAATTCGTAAAAAACTACGCCCTGTACCGAAACGGTACAGGGCGTTTTCTGTATTACGGGGTCAATCGCTCCAGGTAAGCGATGTAGGTGGTGTTGTTGATCATGAACGGATAGTTGATGGCGATCAGATCTGTCACACCCTGCTCCTGGGCGAAGCTCACCAGATCCAGTGTCGGCTTGCTGCCGTGGTTGAACTCACGAGGGTCGATGACGATGATCTTGCTGTAGTGGCTGGTCAGGAACGGCACAAACGCATTGCCGTAGGACTCCTTCAGCACCACGCACACGCCGCCATCCTCCACATCGGTCTCGATCACACAGATGGGTGTATCGCCGGAGATGAAGCAGAGGTACTTGTTCTGTTTGGAGGAGTTGCTGATGTTGGTGCTGACCACAGAAATGGGAATGCCGTTGGTCAGAGAAGAGTCGGTGTAGTACTTTGCGTGGCTCTCGCGGATGGGCAGGAAGTATTCCACATAGTCCGGGTGATTCCACAGGGCCTCAGACTGCACGTACTGGCTGGTCCAGGTATAGAGGCTTCCAACGAACTCATCGTAGCGACCGGTCTCAAAGTCTTCCAGAGAGACTGCATCAAAGCCGGCCGACTCACAGAATGCGGTGTAGGCCCAATAGGCACCTCGGGCAGTCCAGTGATGGTCCGTGCGGAAGTAGATATACTGATCGGTACGCTTGGCCAACTTGGAGTAGGCGTCCACACACTTGACCGATTCGACCATGTTCTCGTAGCACAGCTCAATCATGCTCTGCTGATTGGTAGAGCTGCTGCGGAAGTCATTGGGCATGTAAAATTCCGCGGAGTTCGGCGTGACCAGAGAGTAAACCTGCACATCCGGCAGGGCTGCCGCCATATCGGAAACAGCTGCTGCGTAACGTTCAATGGCAGAGGGATTCTTATAGGGAATCTCCATCGCCTGATCGCCAATGATGATAATGGCACCCAGGTCATCGTAATGGGCATCACCATCGGTCTCCCAGCCGGAATCATCCGGGGCATTGGAGTCGATGATCTCCTCATCTGTGGGGCCGGGATCAATGGGCTTTTCGGGCAGTTTCCCCAGTTCGGGATCCTGCAGCTGTTCCTCGCCATCGACAGGATCCTGCACAGGGTCCTGTCCTTCGGACGGCTCTTCCTCAACCGGCTGATCAGGAACATCGGGCGTCTGATTCTGCATGGTGTCATCGGGCTTCTGGCTACCGCCATTGACAGCGTTTTCATAGTCATCCAGAGACACGCCGCCTTCTGCAGCAGCGCCGGTATTGTTGAGAATCAGCATATTGTTCTCGCCCTTACCGGAATAGCGGTAAAAGCCATTGAGGGTTTTGTTGTAGGTCATCAGAGTCTCTCGGCCGGGGAAGGTATCAGAGTAGTAGGTCTCCAGCTCAGAGATATAGCTGCCGTCCAGCAGCGCACCGATGGAGAATTCCGGCTTGGAAGCCAGAGTGCGGTTTTCCACGATGGAAACAGTGCGATCCGTATCCACCAAGGAAACAATCCCCACTGTGATCAACCCCAGGACGATGATAATATTAAAAACAAGACAGAGTTTTTTCATTTCTATCCTCCATCAGAAGCGGAAATACAGGAATGCGTTATAGCTGGAACCCACCAGAGAAATGGTGCTCAAGACCAGGATCGCCACATCAAAGACAAACGTCAGAATGGTAAACGCATAAGAGGATCTGCTGGCATGGCGTCCTTTTCCACGGAACAGAACCGCCAGAGCCATGGCGCACCAACGAGGCAGTGCTGTGGATCCAACAGCCGCCAGAGCAATCAGCGGCAAGCTGGAGGTCACGCGCAGCTTGGTATCGATGTTGATCCATCCGGCTCCCTGGCCAAACATGGCGGCAAAGGTCTGTCCCACATCCTTCAGATCCGTGAAATAGAACAGCGTCCAGCCAAACATAACCAGGAGCATCGTGGCCACATAGCGGATGGGCGAAGGAATCTTTTTGAGGTACTTCATGAACATTTTCTCAAAAGCCAGCAGCACCGCGAAATACATGCCCCAGAGGACAAAATTCCAGTTGGCGCCGTGCCAGAGGCCGGTGAGCGTCCAGACAATCAGGATGTTTAAAAGCTGTCTGGGCAGGCCCTTGCGATTGCCGCCCAGAGGGATATAGACGTAATCTCTGAAAAAGCTGCTCAGAGAGATATGCCAACGGCGCCAGAACTCCGTGATGGAGGTGGAGATATACGGCAGGTTGAAGTTCTCGGAGTACTTGAAGCCGAACATCCTGCCCATGCCGATGGCCATATCGGAGTAACCGGAGAAGTCAAAGTAGATCTGGAAGGTATACAGCAGAATACCCAGCCAGGCGCCCACGGTAGTTAGGGTGGCCGTGTTTCCGTCGAGCAGCTGAGAGGCCATGCTGCCGCAGTAGTTGGCGATCAGGATCTTCTTGCCCAGGCCGATGCAGAACCGATTGATTCCGCTGAAGAAGGCCTCGCTGTCGGCGCTGCGCTCCGTAATCTGCGGCTCAATTTCAGAGTAGCGCACGATGGGGCCTGCAATCAGCTGCGGGAACAGGATCAGATACATCAGGAAGTTGGCGTAGGACTTCTGTACCTTCACTTCGCCGCGATAGACGTCAATGACATAAGTAAGGGCCTGGAAGGTATAGAATGAGATGCCGATGGGAAGCGCGATTTGCGGAGCCGGAATTGCCAGACCGGTCAGGGCATTCACATTCTCCACCAGGAAGCCTGCATACTTGAAGAACCCCAACGCACCCAGGTCCACAATGATCGCCAGAATCATGGCAAGCTTTTTGCCCGTTTTATCCTGCCGCAGCTCCGCCTTGCCGATCATCAGGCCGCAGCTGTAATTGACCAGCGCAGAGGCTATCATCAGAAGCACATAAACAGGCTCGCCCCAGGCATAGAACACCACGGAAAGAGCAATCAGAATTGCGTTCTTATACGCAATTTTATTTACCAGAGAATAGGCAATCAGGCACAGGGGTAAAAAAAGGTATAAAAAAATCAGACTGGAAAATACCAACTGCAACACATCCAAATCAACAAATTTTGCACTTTATAATTTACCATGCAGGGGCAGATCTTTCAAGAAGAATCTGCAATTCTTTTCATCTATTTTGCGGTAAACACCGGTATTTTGGGAGAATGAGGAAAAAAATAAAGGGGACGGTCATTCCGTCCCCGTTGCTGTTTGTTTTCTTAGTTTTCAGTTGCGCGGATCCGCTCGGCGATATAGCCGGGGATCTCCTCTTTTTTCATTTCCAAGGCAGCGGCCAGTTCGCCATGAAGAAGCTCCTCTGCCCGGCGGAAGAACCGCTCATCCAATGCGCCGAATTTTCGTTTCTGCTGCAGCATCGACTCACGCTTTTCATGGATTGCGCGAACCAGTGCCACCAATCGGGTACAGTCATGGGCCTGAATCGCCTGCTCGTACAAATCAGTCAGTTCTCTCGTACTCAGGCCATCGAGCTGCAGGCTCTGCACCTGTGGGATCTGTGCAACCAGGGATTCAGCCTCCTGCTTGCTGATGATAGGGCGCATAAACACCTTCCCGGAATCCACTGGCGTGGAAATCGTACAGTTCTGATAGACGGGCTGTAGAATGTAAAAGAGCTTCTTCTCCCCTTTTTCCGAAAGATCCCGCTGCGCGATTTCTTCCACCCGGCAGACACCTGTCGTTCCGTAAATAATCAAATCTCCAACTGCAAACATACGTTCCCCCTTCAATTCCCCGGATTTTCCTTCTTTCTCTATCTATTTTACCACATTTTGACGCAGTAATGTAAGTACTTTTTTCAAGAAAAAGCCCGCCGTTTTTACGGCGGGCAGGTCTTTAAAGCTTTCCTTTATTTTTCAGCAGCTGATACTTAATATCCCAGAGTTTCTGGCTCAGATCCACATAGTAAGTGTGAGGATTCTCAAAACGCTTGACCTCATCCCAGAGGGTATCCACCTGCTGCAGGCAGTATTCGTGGATCTGGGCCAAGGTCGGTCTTTCATAGACCAGCTCACCGTTTTTGAAAACCGGAACCTGAAGCTCTTTGGCTGTAAAGTTGTAGACCGTTTTCTGCTTCCAGGTGGCTTCGGGATCGAAAATCACCAGGTCCTTGGAGTCATCCACCACCTCGTCGTGCAGGCACATATAGTCGGCAATGGCCTTTCCGGTGTCATTGGCAAACAGGCGGTAGAGCTTCTTGAAGTGAGGATTGGTAATCTTGGCTACGTTCTCGCTGATCTTGATTCTGGGAATGATCTCGCCGTTTTCTTTTTCCACCGCAGCGAGCTTATACACACCTCCGAACACCGGCTCGGACCGGGCCGTAATCAGCCGCTCGCCTACGCCGAAGGCGTCGATGCAGGCGCCCTGCTGCAGAAGGTCCTGGATGCGGTACTCGTCAAGGGCATTGGACACCGTGATCTTGCAATCCGTCCAGCCGGCTTCATCGAGCATCTGGCGGGCCTTTTTGGTCAGATAGGTCATATCGCCGGAGTCAATGCGAATGCCGCAATTGGTGATGCCCATGGGCCGCAGCACCTCGTTGAACGCGCGGATGGCATCCGGCACGCCGGACTGCAAAGAGTCGTAGGTATCCACCAGCAGGGTCGCGTTATGGGGATACTTGCGGCAATAGGTCACGAAAGCCTCGTACTGGCTATCGAACATCTGCACCCAGGAATGGGCCATGGTACCGCCCGCCTTGACGCCGAACATCTGATCGGAAATGGTGCAGGCCGTACCGTGACAACCGCCGATGTAGGCCGCCCGGGCGCCCAGAATGGCCGCGTCCGCACCTTGAGCACGGCGGGAGCCGAACTCCAGCACAGTTCTTCCCTGGGCAGCACGCACCACGCGATTGGCCTTGGTGGCAATCAAGCTCTGGTGGTTGATAGCCAACAGCAGATAGGTTTCAATCAGCTGGGCCTCAATGGCTGGGGCGCGAACCGTCAGGATCGGCTCCTTGGGAAACACCGGCGTTCCCTCCGGCACGGCGAAAACATCGCCTGTAAATCGGAAGGATGCCAGATACTCCAGAAAATCCTTCGAGAACAGGTTCCGCTCCCGCAGGTAGTCGATATCCTCCTTGGAAAAGTGCAGATCCTGAATATAGTCGATCACCTGTTCCAGACCGGCAGCGATGGCAAAGCCGCCATCGTCGGGAACGGAGCGGAAGAACAGGTCAAAATAGGTAATGCGATCCTTGTAGCCGTTCTCAAAATAACCGTCTCCCATGGTCAGCTCATAAAAGTCGCAGAGCATGGTCAAATTGAGTTTTTGATTGGTATTCATCTTTATCACTCCAAAGCGCTAAAGTAAATTTGGTCTATTATAAACCAATTCCACGAAAAGCGCAAGGAAAAAGACCGGCGAATCCGCCGGCCTTTCAAGCTTATTTGTTGTTTGTGCGCTCCAGGAAGCGATCGGAATGAACCAGCGCACGCACATGAGTGCCCTCGCCGATCAGGCCGCGCTCGTCATAAGCCTTCACGCTGTAGTGGATCATCTTCCCTTCCACGGCAGTCACTTCCGCTTCCGCGCGGACGGTCATACCCACCGGCGTGGCGGAAACATGGCTGATCTTCAGTTCGCAGCCCACGGAGCTGTCACCCTCCGGAAGACTCGGCGCGATGGCCATATACGCTGCTTTTTCCATCAGCGCAGCCATCATGGGTGTGGCAAACACTTCCAGCTCGCCCGAACCCACCACTTTTGCGGTGTTCTCCGGGGCAACCGTCAGTTCCACGGTGTGCTTCATACCAATTTCAATGCTCATGGTTTCACCTCAAATCTCCTGGCGGCCTTCCAGGGCGCGCAGGAGGGTCACTTCATCTGCATACTCCAACTGGCTGCCCACTGGGATACCGTAAGCCAGACGGGTCACGCGGATCTCCAGGGGTCGCAGCAGCCGAGAAATGTACATGGCGGTCGCCTCGCCTTCCGTATCGGGGTTGGTGGCCATAATGATTTCTTTTACGCCGCCCTCACCCACCCGGGTGAGCAGCTCCCGCACGCGGATCTCATCGGGGCCCACGTGGTTCAGGGGCGAAATGACGCCGTGCAGCACATGATACACGCCACGGTATTCCCGGGCGCGCTCCATGGCCACCACATCCTTAGGTTCGGCCACGACACACACCTGGGTGTGGTCACGTTCCGGATCCGCGCAAATGGGGCACAGTTCCTCATCGGTCAGGTTCTGACAGATGGGACAAGTCTTAATGCTATCTTTCACTTCCAGAATCGTAGAGGCAAAGCGCTCGGCGTCTTCTCGCTCCATGGAAAGCACATGGAAAGCCAGGCGCTGGGCGGTTTTGCCGCCAATTCCGGGCAATCTGGCGAATTCCTCCGTCAGACGTTCCAAAGCAAGCGGAATGTATCGCATCTTAGAACATACCGCCCAGGTTCAGGCCACCGGTGAGCTTGCCCATGGAGGCAGCGGTATCGGCCTCGGCAGCGCGGATGGCTTCGTTGACAGCCGCGACGATCAGGTCTTCCAGCATTTCGACATCATCGGGGTCCACCGCTTCGGGATCGATCTCAATGAGCTTGAGCTGACGGTTGCCGCCCACGGTAGCGGTGACAACGCCGCCGCCTGCAGTAGCGGTATACTCACGGTTTTCCAGCTCTTCCTGCATTTTCAGCATATCCTGCTGCATTTTCTGAGCCTGCTTGATCATGTTCATGTTCATGCCGCCGCCCATGGGGCCGCCGCGGAATCCACCTTTTGCCATAATGATTCTCCTTATCTATCGTTCATTTATTTGATTTTGAATAAATCGGAATGCTCCTGTCCGAATCGGAGCAGCTCGTTAAATGCGCCGTTATCCTTTTCACTGCCGCCTGCGCCCTTGAGCACCACTTTGACGGCGATAGGTCTGCCCAGCATATTACCGGCAGCGGCACGCACTTCTGAGAGGACCTTCTCATCCTCCACAATGCCCTTCACAAAACCGGAATCTGCCGTCAGAATCAGCATATCACCAATGACCTCGCCGTGCAAGGGTCCGTTGGGTGCGAAGAAGCCACGTGCCTTAATGGGCACCACATTTCGCACTCGGGATAAAAAGTCCGGCCAGAAGCCATCCTGGGGCGCCCGTGGTGCCGATTTGGGCTCCGGTGCATGCAATTCTTCCGGCAGGGGCGGTGCATCATCATCGTCCCAGGGCGGGGCCTCATCATCATTGCTCTGCTGCGTCTTTGCGGCTTTGGGACTCTGCGCAGCGGCGACGATCTGACCGTTGGCCACCCGATCTTCCAGACGGGTCAGCCGGGCGTTAATGGCTTTCACGTCCAGGCTCAGAGCCGGATTGCATAACTGAATCAGGCAAAGCTCGGTGTCGAGCTTGCGGTTTGCACTGCGGGCAAAGCCGGAGGCCGTCTGCTGCAGGAGCTCTGTCATGTAAAGAAGCTCCCCTGCGGACAATGCCGCGCTCAGCGGCTTCATTTCTTCATCGGTACATACGCCCGAGATCATGCTCAGACCGTCTTTTTCCGCCGTTTTCAGAATCAGAAGATCCCGGGCAAGCATAGTCAGCTCGTCCACCATAGCGGAAACATCCTTGCCGCCGGAGTAGAGGTCGTTGAACAACTTCAGGGCCGTCTGGGCATCGTGGTTCGCCACAGCAGTCATGATCTCCGCCGTTTTGCGGTCGCCCGCCAGGCCCAACACGCTGTAGACCGTTTCGCTGGTCACATTTCCCTCGGAGGCCGAAGCACACTGATCCAGAAGGCTCAGGCCATCGCGCAAGGCGCCGTCCGCCAGACGGGCCAGCAGCGAGATAGCCTCCGGCTCAATGCGGATGCCCTCTTCGTAAGCAGCGTAATTCAGGCGGTAGGCAATGTCCTCCGGCAGCAGTCGGCGGAAGGAAAAGCGCTGGCAGCGGGAAAGAATGGTGGCAGGCACCTTGTGCAGTTCCGTGGTTGCCAGGATAAACAGCAGGTGTGCCGGCGGCTCTTCAATGATCTTAAGCAGCGCATTGAATGCCGAAATGGACAGCATATGCACCTCATCGATGATGTACACACGCATTTTTACCGTTGCGGGCGTGTAAACAGCCTCATCGCGCAGCACGCGAACTTGATCCACGCCATTGTTGGAGGCTGCGTCAATTTCCATCACGTCCATGCAGCTGCCGGCATCGATGCTCTTGCAGGCCGGGCAGGCATTGCAGGGATTGCCGTCGTGGGGATTTTCGCAGTTGACGGCCTTGGCCAGGATCTTGGCGCAGGAGGTCTTGCCCGTGCCTCTGGTTCCTGTAAACAGGTAGGCATGGCTGATCTTTCCGCCGGAGAGCTGGGCCTTTAGCGTCTGCGTGACCGCACGCTGACCCACCACCTCATCGAAGGTCTGGGGGCGATATTTCCGATAAAGCGCCTGATACACGCGCATGCCTCCTTTCAAAATAAGAACCGGCCCATGACAAGACTGCACACCCACCTTTGAACAGTACGCTATCACCGTAACCGGTGCAGCTTGCTCAGAAACGGCTCCCCCGCGGCACACGAAATACACCGCTTAATGCTGCTCGGTTCCCCGCCTGACATGGTTCACGGGATTCCGTTGCGCAGGACCGTCTCGTCAACGCCGCTCACACCGGGCAGACATAACAACGCATGCCCTGGGGTGGGAATTCATCCCTGCTGTAGCGGATTGCAGGTTACAGGGCACCGCTATCTCCCCAACTAGTGCAGCCTTGTCACGGGCCGGCAGGCTGTGACAAGAACGAGAACAAGTAAATAAAACCGGCTCAGCCGACCTTGGACTCCACATAGGCGACCAGTTCGCCCACGGTAGTGATCTGATCATTGATTTCCAGATCCACGCCCAGTTCTTCTTCCAGATCCATCACCATCTCAACGGTATCCAGGGAGTCAACACCCAGGGCATCGAAGGTGGTATCGGCAGTAATCTCATCAACAGAAATCGCCAGCTGTTCAGCCAAGTAGGCCGCGATTTTTTCAAACATAATACATTCCTCCATGTATCGATGTGCGGTTTGATCAGCTTAACCCGATCAATAAATATGATACGGAAAATTGCCGCAAAGTCAAGAGTGTTTTTTCGGCTATCTGATTTTTCCTAGGATAAGAAGTCCTTGAGCTTTTTGGCTCTGGAGGGATGACGCAGCTTGCGCAGAGCCTTGGACTCGATCTGGCGGATGCGCTCTCTGGTCACATCAAACTCTTTGCCCACCTCTTCCAGGGTACGCACCTTTCCGTCCTCCAGGCCGAAGCGCAGGCGCAGCACCTCCGCCTCTCTGGGGGTAAGGGTTTCCAGCACTTCCTTGAGCTGCTCGTGCAGTATGGTGTTGGAAGCCACCTCCACCGGCTCGTCCGCTTCTGCGTCGGCGATGAAGTCACCAAAGTGGCTCTCATCCTCCTCGCCCACGGGAGACTCCAGGGAAACAGGCTCCATGGACATGCGCTGAATTTCCGCCACACGCTCCACAGGAAGATCCAGTTCCGCGGCGATTTCGTCCAAAGACGGCTCACGGCCCAGCTCCTGGGTCATCTGACGGGAGGTGCGGGTCACGCGATTGATGGTCTCCACCATATGTACCGGGATGCGGATGGTTCTTGCCTGATCGGCCACGGCCCGGGAAATGGCCTGGCGGATCCACCAGGTAGCATAAGTAGAAAATTTGTAACCCTTGGTGTGGTCGAACTTCTCGGCAGCTTTCATCAGGCCCACATTGCCCTCCTGGATCAGATCCAGAAACTGCAGGCCACGGCCCACGTAGCGTTTGGCAACAGACACCACCAGGCGCAGATTGGCTTCCACCAGTCTCTGGCGGGCGCTCTCGTCGCCCTCGGCAATGCGCTGGCCCAACTCCTGCTCCTGCTCGGTGGTAAGGAGCGAAATGGTGCCGATTTCTTTTAAGTACATGCGCACCGGGTCGCCTACGGGCAGCTCCTCCATCAGCGCCATGGGGTCGATCTGCTCCACTTCTTCCTCTTCGGACAGATCTTCGGCGGCTTCCTTTTGGGTGCCAATGACCTCCAGAATGTCCTGCACGTCGATCTCGATTCCGGCAGCTTCCAGCTGTTCATAAAACACGGCCGTCTGCTCGTCGGTGGCATGGATTTTGTCAAGGGTTTCAATCAGTTGCTTGGAAGAGATTTTTCCGGTTTGCTTTGCTTCGTTCATCAGCTTTTCCAGGGTTTCTTGTGCCTTGTTTTCCGGGGTTTTCTTCTGTTCTGCCATACTGTTTCACCCTCCATAACCTTTTTGTTGGCGCAGACGCTCGCGCATGGCCATCAGATCCGGCTGCTGCTGGCTCTGAGCACGGGCAAACTCTGCGCGAATGGTGCTGACATAATCATCAAAGGCCGCGTGGTTTACAGGGCCGTCGCCCTTGCCTGCCACCATGGACAGATGCGCCATCTCTTCAGAAGAGAAGCTGGCGCCGTCCAGGGCCGACAAGTTCGGTGTCAAATGCTGCAGATACATGCTCTGCAGTGCGTCGTAGGCCCTGCCCAGAAGGGACGATGAGAACATCCCGCCGCTGAGGCCCTGCAAGGACGCAAACAGCGCAGGTTCGCGCACAAGAGCCGAGAGCAGCCGTTCCTCCGCCATAGCGGATTTGATGTTGTCGTAATGGATTGAGCGTGCTTTGGGCTGCTGCTGAGCAGCGGGCTGCAGCGCCTGGCGCTGCTCCTTTTTTCTGGTTTGGGCCATACGGCGCTTGAAGGCTCGGTTCACCTCCAGCTTCATGGCATCGGACGTAATGCCGGCAGCTTCCGCGGCTCTGGCGCCGTAGATTTCCCGCTCCACCGCGCTATTCAGACTGGCTACCAGCTCGGAGGCAGCCTTCAAAAAGGCCACGCGCTGATCGTCCTGCTGCAGGTCGTACTGGCTCTGCAGGCTGAGTAGGCGGTATTCAATGTGGTTTTCAGAACGCTCCAGCAGCAGGCGGAAGCGATCTGCACCGTATTTTTTGAGGAATTCGTCCGGATCCTTTGCTCCCTGCATGCGCAGGACCTTGACCTGCACGCCGGTCTTTTCCAAAATGGAAATGGCGCGCTGGGTGGCGTTCTGGCCGGCCTGGTCACCATCGAAGGTGAGCACCACCTTGTCGGTATACTTGGCAATCAGATTGGCGTGATCCTCCGTCAGGGAGGTGCCCAGGGAGGCAACAGCACAGTCAAAGCCGTACTGATGCAGGGCGATGGCATCCATGTAGCCCTCTGTGAGAATGATGAAGCCCTGCTTGGATTTCTTCACCACATTCAGGGCAAAGAGATTTTTGCGCTTGTTGAAAATAATCGTTTCCGGAGAATTGAGATACTTGGGTGTGGAATCATCCATCACGCGTCCGCCGAAGCCGATGACATTGCCCCGAAGGTCAATGATGGGGAACATCAGCCGGTTGCGGAAGCGGTCATAGATGCCGCCCTTCTGGCCCTTGACGGCAAGACCCGCGTCAATAAGATCCTGCTTTTCATAGCCAAGCTTCGCCATGGCATCAATGAGGCCGGACCAGCTGTCCGGGGCGAAGCCCAGGCCGAAGCGGGTCACGGTGCCACGACTCAGGGCACGCTTTTCGATGTAAGCTCTCGCCTCTGCGCCCACAGGTTCGGACAGGCAGGTGTGGAAGTAGCGCGCCGCATCGCGGCAGAGCTTCCACAGACGCTCCTGGCGCTTGTAGGTGGAAGCGTGGTGCTGATCCTCCGGCACCGTCATGCCGGCCCGCTTGGCCAGGTGACGCACCGCATCGGGATAGTCCAGCGACTCCACTTCCATCACAAAGTTAATCACACCGCCGCCCTTATGGCAGCCGAAGCAGTAATAGATGCCTTTGTCCGGGGCAACAGAGAAAGACGCCGTCTTTTCCGAGTGGAAGGGACACAGGCCAAACATGTTGCTGCCGCGGCGGGTCAGGGAGACATAGCTGCCCACCACCTCTTCAATTGGATTGCGCTGAACCAGTTCGTCCAGGAACGATGCCGGGAATGCCATGTGCTCACCTCGTTTCAAAAGAATTAATCCTTCACCGACCAGGCGGAGGGAATGTAGATTTCGGAGAATTTATAAACCGCGTACTTGTCCGTCATACCGGCGATGTAGTCCACCACCGCCCGCTCCAGGCCGTCGCGCTCCATGATGGCGCGGTACTCTCTGGGCAGCTGATCAGGGTGCTCGGTGTAGTAAACGAACAGGATCTTGACGATCTCCTTGGCCTTGACTTCCTCACCCTTGGCAATGGGATTGCGGTACACATTCTCAAACATGAACTCATGCAGCTGCTCCATAGCCTCGGCCACATCCTCATGCATCTGTACAGTACTGCCGGTGCCGGTAGCTGCGATCATATCCATGACCAGGGTGTTGATGCGCTCGGAGTGAGAAGATCCCAGTACAGAAGAGATCTCATAGGGAATATCCGCGTTGGTCAGGATGCCGGCACGGATGGCATCGTCAATGTCATGGTTGATATAGGCGATGCGGTCGGAGTGGCGCACGATGGCAGCCTCCATGGTCTGCGGCGGCGTATCGCCCGTGTGGGTCAGAATACCGCTGCGCACCTCGTAGCTCAGATTCAGGCCACGGCCGCTGTTTTCCAGGCTGTCCACCACCCGCAGAGACTGCTCGTTGTGGTTGTAAGGATAGCCCAGAATGTCCCGCAGGGCATATTCGCCGGCATGGCCGAAGGGCGTGTGCCCCAGGTCATGGCCCAGCGCAATTGCCTCGGTCAGATCCTCGTTCAGATTCAGCGCACGGGTGATGGTGCGCGCAATGCGGGAAACTTCAATGGTGTGGGTCATGCGGGTGCGATAGTGATCGCCTTCCGGCTGCAGAAAGACCTGGGTCTTATGCATCAGGCGGCGGAAGGATTTGCAGTGCACAATACGGTCCGTATCCTTCTGAAAACAGGTACGGACATCGCTCTCTTCGTCCTCAGGATTCGGACGGCCTTTCGACTGGCAGGCTTTTACCGCATGTACCGATAAACGCTGCAGTTCCTCTTTCTCAATTTGCTCACGAATATTCATGGGAGTTCCCCCTTTCGTCGAACTAAACTTACTATAACAGATTTTTGATCAAAATATCTTATGAAATTATGAACGTTCCACCGGAAATGCTCGGTATTCTTGTCCCAGATGCTCACATTCCAGCTGCCCGCCGGAAAAGTCTGTGAGTTTTTCCTCAAACTGAGCAACCTTCGTATTGGGCATAAGAATCGTCAGCATCACATCGGCACCGAAATCAGTGTCATCCACAATGCCTTCGTAATTCATGACCATTAGCTTCACTTGCTCATACATCCGGTATGGACAGGCCAGAAGCAGCCGATCCCATACACGTTTGATGGAAATGCCTGCCTCGTCCACCGCCATTTTGGCGCTCTTGGCATAGGCGCGCACCAGGCCGCCCGTGCCCAGCAGGATTCCGCCGAAGTAACGGGTAACAACGCACGTCACATTGAATAGCTCTTCCCGGCGCAGCACATCCAGAACCGGCATACCTGCCGTTCCCTGGGGTTCGCCGTCATCGGAGTAGCGGGTGGCGCCGCCTCTGATGATATAGGCATAGACATTGTGCTTGGCGTCCCAATGCTGTTCACGCATGGACTTAATGCACGCCAGAGCCTCCTCTTCCGTTTCCGTCAGCCAGATGCGGCCGATGAATCGCGATCGCTTTTCCGTAAATTCCGTTTCCGAGGCGCCGGACGGCACCAGATACTCATCCATGTTCTTCCTCCAGATAGGCCTTCAGGCGGCCGAAGAGCACCTCATCGCAGACGGCCTTCACGCGGATGCCCTCCGCTTCATATTCGCAGGACTCCACCTGGGCCTGGGTATGCAGCACCTCGATCTGCCCCGCCATGGAATACGGCAGCAGGAACACGGCATGATGCAGACCGCGGTCCAGGCGTTTTTCAATCAGCTGCAGCAAATCATTAAGGCCGGCACCCGTGCGGGCGGAAATGCGGACAATATCCTCGCCCCAGGGCACATCAGGCTCCAGATCACACTTATTATAGCACTCGATCACCGGCACTCCTGGCTTGGCCAGCTGGGTAATCAGGCTGTTGACAACTTCAATATGCTCGTCGCGGTCGGGATCCGAAGCGTCAATGACATGCACCAGAAGATCTGCATATTCCAGCTCTTCCAGGGTAGCTTTGAACGCCTCCACCAGATGGTGGGGCAGTTTCGAGATAAAACCGACGGTATCCGACAAGAGCACTTCCATGGTATCGGAAATGCGCAGGCGGCGGGTGGTGGTGTCCAGGGTATCGAAAAGACGGTTGTTGGCCGGGATGCCGGCGTCCGTCAGAGTATTCAACAGGGTGGATTTTCCCGCATTGGTGTAGCCCACAATGGCCACCACCGGCACGCGGTTCTTGATGCGGCGCTCGCGCTGCACGGCGCGGACCTTGCGCACTTCCTTGAGCTCAGCACGCAGGCGGTCAATGCGCTCGCGGATGTGACGGCGATCCGTCTCCAGCTTGGTTTCGCCGGGGCCGCGGGTACCGATGCCGCCGCCGAGACGGGACAGGGACTTGCCCATGCCGGAGAGCTTGGGCAGCAGATACTGGTACTGGGCCAGTTCAACCTGCAGGCGGCCTTCGCGGGTCTGGGCCCGCTGGGCAAAAATATCCAGAATCAGCGCGCTGCGGTCCAAGACCGTGGCGCCAGTAATATCCTCCAGGGCGCGGATCTGAGAGGGTGTGAGATCATTGTCGAAAATCAGCATCTGGGCCTGTTCGTTTTCCAGGATCTGCTTGACTTCCTCGGCCTTTCCCTCACCGATGAAGGAATGAGGATCCGGCGTATGACGGTTCTGCAGCACTTTGGCCACACACTCACCGCCTGCCGTCTGCAAAAGCGCCTCCAGCTCGTCCAAAGAGGCCTCGCTAGCGGTTTCCTGCTTGGTGAACACATCGGCATTCAGGCCGACCAGCACCGCTCTCTCCACAGGTTTTGCGCGTAAAGACTCCATAAATTGCCTCCAATTAAGAAAAAAACCCGCACCTGTATGGTGCGGGTTTTTGAGTACTTATTTGAGTCCGTACTTCTTGTTGAAGCGATCGACTCGTCCGCCGGTGTCAACCAGCTTCTGCTTGCCGGTATAGAAGGGG
>SVLN01000014.1 GCA_015067925.1 Oscillospiraceae bacterium | reverse complement strand
ACCATTTTACAACAAGCGCCGACAAAATGCAAGGCAGCGGAAAAGAAAAGCGGCAGATACCGGCTGGTATCTGCCGCTTCGGCTGCTTACTGCAGACCGCGCTCGTAGGCCTCGATCATCTTCTTGACCATCTGGCCGCCGACGGAGCCGGCCTCGCGGCTGGTCAGGTCGCCGTTGTAACCCTGCTTCAGGTTGACACCGACTTCGCTGGCAGCCTCCATCTTGAACTTGTTCATGGCATCGCGTGCCTCGGGAATGTTCAGCTGGTTGTTGGACTTGGACATTGTAACGCATCTCCTTTTCGTTTTGATTGGGTATCGCAGACATAGCATTTCCCGCGAAACGATGTCGATACAAGGGGATTTTTTGAAAAAATGAGAGGAAAAGCATTACAAAACGGTTTTGCGGAACAGATATGATGGCTGTTTCAAAAAACGTCGCATTCTGATATAATAACAAAAAAGCAAATTGCAGAAGATCTCGGTACAGACCGCTGCAAATATAATATGGAGGGAAAGCACATCATGATTCAGAATAAGGTTTACCCCCGTGAAGGGCGCGATGACGTCTGGCTGACCAGTTACGTCAGAAATCCGGAAAATGTCATTACGCCGCGGCCGGCCGTATTGGTCATCTCCGGTGGATCGTACCAGATCTGTACCGCTTCTGAGTGTGAGCCGGTGGCCATTCGTTTTATGAATATGGGCTATCAGGCGTTTGTTTTGTACTATTCTGTGGGACAGTGGGGCAAAAACGAACACGATACCACCTGGCCGCAGCCTTTGCTGGATGCCGGCGCGGCAATCCTGCATATTCGCGATCACGCGGAAGAATACGGCGTGGATCCCAACCAGATCGCAGTCAGCGGTTTTTCTGCCGGCGGACACCTGGCAGCGATGGTGGCTACGGATTGGAACAATCCCCTCCTGAGCGAGACCTACGGAAGACCCAGTGAGGATTTTCGCGTGCAGGCGGCGGTTCTGGTATACCCAGTGCTGGAATTCGACCACGCAGAGGACTGCCTTGTGGATTCCATTGGCCGTTACTTGCTGGCAGATCGCAAGGATGACAAGGATGCGCTGATGTCCATTACGCCCAAGGAACGCATCAGTGAAAACACGGTACCGTGCTTTGTGATCCATAATTTAACCGATCCGGTCGTCCCCTCTGCCGATTCCATGCGCTTTGCCTTAGCAATGCGCGAACACGGACTGCCTGTGGAACTGCATATTTTTGAGGGGCCGGGGCACGGTTTCTCTCTGGCGGATGAGCTCAGTGCGGTGTATGTTGTGGAAAGCATTCCGCAGACTGCGCCCTGGTCGGCGCTGGTGCACACCTGGCTGAAACAGAGATTCCATATCGAATTGACGGAGCCGCCGCGTCGTTTTTGGTAAAAAATCGAACTGATTCTTGCTTTTTTTCAAACATTCATGTACAATTGACCGCACACAGCATAAAAATGCTGCGAAAGGAACGTTGTGATGAAAAAAAGCACCCCGATTCAGTTTATATTCCGCATCCTGATCTATTGCTTGGGCATGTTTATTCTTGCCACGGGCGTGGCCTTTTCCGTCAACGGAAATCTGGGTGTGAGCCCTGTGAACTCTTTTCCCTTTGTGGTCAGCCAGATCCTTGGTGTGCAGCTGGGCACCTGCGTGACGGTGTTCTTCTGCTTTCTGATCCTGCTGCAGATCATCATTCTGCGCCGGGAATTCCGGCCCATCAACCTGCTGCAGATCGTGTTTTCCACCATTTTCGGCTACTTTGTGGATTTTGCGAAGATGCTGCTGGGCGACTTCTGTTTTCCCACCTATTTCGGACAGCTGGCCATGGTGGCCATCAGCATCGTGTTCATCGGCCTGGGTGTGATGCTGTTCATGCAGACGGATCTGGTGCCCATGCCCATGGAGGGCCTGATTGCCTGCGTGGCTAAGAAGACGAACAAACCCTTCCCCAAGATGAAGAGCATTCTTGACTCCTCCGTGGTGGTTATTGCGGTGATCCTGAGCCTGGTCTGGTTTCGTTCTCTGCTGGGCGTCCGCGAGGGTACGATCATCACGGCGATCCTTGCGGGCCGACTTGTGGGTGTGTTCAAAAAGCCCCTGGGCCCCATTGTGGACAAGATCTGTTTCTCAAAATGAATAATGAATAAAGAAAAGCCAATCGCAAAAGCGATTGGCTTTAAGCTTGTTCCAAACTGCGTGTGGCCTCCGCAATAGAGCAGCGGGGGAAGGGAGAAGGGGGCAAAAAGCCCCCTTCGCGTATAGTAAAACAGGTTTTCGGAACATTCTAAGAATGTTTTGAAAACCGCACAGCGGGGCGAAAAATATTTTCGACACGCTGAAAGCCAATCGCAAAAGCGATTGGCTTTCTTTTTTCGTTTTATTCGCCGCCTTCAAACTGGGCGCGCAGTAGTTCGTAATAAACGCCGCGCTTATCCATCAGCTGCTGATGGTTGCCCTGCTCGACAATCCGGCCTTCGTCCATGACCAGAATGGTCTTGGCGTGGCGGATGGTAGATAGGCGGTGGGCGATGATGAAAGTGGTACGGCCCTGCATCAGCTGTTCCATGGCCTGCTGCAGCAGTTGCTCGGTGCGGGTGTCCACGGAGGAGGTGGCCTCGTCCAGGATCAGTACGCTGGGGTCGGAGATGACTGCCCGGGCGATGGTCAGCAGCTGGCGCTGACCGGCGGAGATGCCCGCGGCCTCGCCCTTGAGGGCGGTGTCATAGCCCTCGCTCAGACCGGAGATGAAGCCGTCGGCAAAGCTGGCTTTGGCAGCCTTGCGCAGCGCCTTGTCGTCTGCTGCAGTATCCCGGGCACCGTAGGCGATGTTCTCCCGCACGGTGCCTTCAAACAGCCATGCGTCCTGCAGCACCATGCCGAAGCGGCTGCGCAGAACCTCTCTGGGCACAGAGCGGATGTCCACGCCGTCAAGCTCAATGGCGCCTTCCTGCACATCGTAGAAGCGCAGCAGCAGGTTCACCAGGGTGGTCTTGCCGGCACCGGTGTGACCCACAATGGCCACGCTCTCGCC
The DNA here is from genome assembly GCA_015067925.1 of Oscillospiraceae bacterium. GTDB lineage: Bacteria > Bacillota > Clostridia > Oscillospirales > Oscillospiraceae > SIG488. The sequence continues at coordinate 29,958 of SVLN01000014.1, read as the reverse complement.
GGGAGCCACGTCCAGATTGAAGTGCTCGATCAAGCTCTGGTCCGGGGAGTAGGAGAAGCTCACATCGCGGAAACGGATGGCGCCGCGGGTGGGAGACGCCAGAGCGCCCTCTTCGTCGGGGATCTGCTCCGGCTCGTCCAGAAGCTCAAACACACGCTCAGCACCGGCAAAGGCGCTCTGGATGGAGTTGGTGATGTTGCTCAGGGTGCCGATGGGGCCGGAGAACTTCTGGGAGTACTGGATCATAGCCTGCACGTCGCCCAGAGGAATGGTGCCATTTAGCACACCGAAGCCGCCGATGCCGCAGATAGCGATGTAGGCCAGATCCGACACCAGACCATTGAGGGGATATGAGGTTCCCGAAGCCAGCTGGGAAACGGTGCCTGCCTTGAAGAGCTGACGGTTGTCTGCATCGAAGTCTGCCATGGTGGCCTCTTCGCGGCCAAAGGCCTTGACGATGTGATGGCCGGTGAAAACCTCTTCAATGAAGCCGTTGAGCTTGCCCAGGAACATGCTGTTGCGGCGGAAGTACTTTTGGCTCTTCTGCACGATGGAGCGGGTGATGATCGCACCTGCGGGCAGAGTCAGAATGCAGATGACTGTCAGCAGGGGATGGATGCGCAGCATCATGATGGTGATGCCCACGATGGTGACCGCTGCGGAAACCACCTGGGAAAGGGTGGTCTGCAGGGTCTGGGAGACCAGATCCACGTCGTTGGTGGCGCGGCTCATCACGTCGCCGTAGGGATGGCTGTCGTAGTACTGCAGAGGCAGACGCGAGAGCTTTTCGTTGATCTCGTGGCGCAGGGTACGGATGATCTTCTGGGCTACACCCACCATGATCCAGGTGGCCAGGTAATCCAACCCAAAACAGGCTAAATACATGACGGCCAGGATCATCAGGGTGCGGATGATGAAGGGGAAGTCCACGCCCAGACCTGCCTGGACAGTGGTCTGCAGGGAGGTGGTCACATCGCCCAGAAGCTGGGGGGAGATGACTGCGAAGGTGGTGGACACGGCCGTGAGGATCAGGACCAGAATGACCTTCCACAGGTGGGCGGGCAGATACGACATCAGGCGCTTGAAGGTCTTTTTGCCGTTGCCGCTGCCTTTTTCAATGACACTTGCCATGATGCTGGAGCTGGGCTTGCCGCCGCCCGGCGCCATGGAGGGGATATCCATGCCGTTTACTGCCATGTGTCGTCACTCCCTTCGTACTGGGATTCCGCGATCTCGCGGTAAACGCTGCATGTTTGCAGAAGCTGCTCGTGCTTGCCGATGCCCACGATCCTGCCGCCATCCAGTACCACAATCTGGTCGGCATCCCGGATGGTGCCGATGCGCTGGGCCACGATCAGGAAGGCGGAGTCCGCCGTGGCGGCCTTCAGGCCCCGGCGCACGGCGGCGTCGGTTTTGAGGTCCAGGGCGGAGAAGGAGTCGTCGAATAAGTAGAAGTCCGGCTTGCACAGAAGGGCTCTGGCGATGGCCAATCGCTGGCGCTGACCGCCGGAGAGGTTCGAGCCGCCGGAGGCCACGTGATGATCCAGGCCGTCTTCAAAGCTGAAGACAAATTCCGAAGCCTGGGCCACGTCCAGGGCGGCGCGCAGGTCCTCTTCGGTGGCGTCGGGGGCGCCGTAGCGCAGGTTGTCCCGGATGGAGCCTTCGAAGAGGAAGGCCTGCTGGGGCACCACCGCCAGACGGCGGCGCAGTTCCTTCTGGGGAATGTCCCGCAGGTCGGTGTCACCCAGGCGCAGGGCACCGTCCGTGGGATCGATGAAACGCTCAGCCAGATTCAGAAGGGTGGTCTTGCCCGAGCCGGTGGAGCCGATGATGGCGGTGGTCTGACCCTTGCGCACGGTGAAGGTCAGATCGTGCAGAGCGTCTAACTGGGTGCCGGGGTAGCGGTAGCAGGCGCCGTCAAAGTGCAGCGCGTCCGTGTCGCCTTCGGGAAGGCGCGTGCCGGTATCGGGAACGGTGGAGGCGTGCTGCATGACCTCTTCCACGCGGCGCACGCTGACGGCGGTGCGGGGAATACGGCTCATGAGCATCGTGGACTGGACGATTGCCATGAGGATCTGGTTGGCGTACTGGATGCAGCTGATCAGCGCGCCGATGTGCAGGGCATCGCGGCTGGCGCGCACGGCGGCGTAGATCACAAGGCCCAGCACCGTCAGATTCACCAGGGTGGTCATCAGGGGATTCAGAAGGCCAATGCGGCGCTCCACTTCCGTGGTGGTGGCGGTGATCTCGTCGTTGGCCTCGTCCAGACGGGTCTGCTCATAGCCGTCGCGGCAGAAGACGCGAATCACCCGCACGCCCCAGAGCTTTTCCCGCAGCACGCGGTTGAAGCGGTCCAGGGCATTCTGGATCTTTGTGTATTTGGGAGTGGTGCTCTTGAGCATGTAGATACTCAAAATGGCGATGAAGGGCACCACGGCCAGAATAATCAGGGCCATGTGGGGGTCCATAATGAAGGCCAGGATCAAGCCGCCCACGCAGGTGATGGGGATGCGCACCATGACGCGGATAAAAGAGTCCAGGGTGCCGCCGATGGCGGTGATGTCGTTGGTGCAGCGGGTGACCAGAGCTGCCGCGCCGAAGCGGGCCGCGTCGCCGCCGGGCAGGCTCAGAACCTTCTCAAACAGCGCCTGGCGCATGTTGCGGCTGTAGCGGTTGCCGGTGGTGATGGCGCAGGCATTCTTGGCGTATTTGACGCAGGCCGCCAGAACAGCCACCACGACCATGACGATGAGCATCTTTTTGATGTGTGCCGGGTTACCGGGCGTGATGCCGTCGTCCACGATGGTGGCGATGATGGTGGGCCAGAACAGGTCGCACGCCGCGTTCAGAATGGCCATCGTCAGACCCAGAATGATGGTCAGGCGAACCTTGCGCACCTGCTGCCAGAAATGATGCATCATGAATCAACTCCTCTTTGGGAACATGGTTCCAGTATAGCACACAGAGCACAAAAAGAAAATAGATGAGAAAGGCAAGTTTTTTGACAGGTGCAGGTAGCAACCTGCACAAATTCGCCTGCTAAAAATTGTGCAATAAGCGGAAAATCTGAAGAATAATGGACAAATAACAAACATTATGATATGGTAATTACAGATAATAAGAAAGGAGTGTGTCCCATGAAAAAGCAGAAGCTGGTGATTTTGTTGGCAGCGGTGCTTGTCATCGCGCTGCTCTCAGCTCTTGTGACCCGTTGTGCGCGGCAGCTGAAATTTCCGTTGGAACAGCTGAGTGTGGATCAGTTGAGTGTGGAACAGATCGTTGAGATTGTGCATCAGAGAATTGCGGTGTTGTATCATGCGCCGGAACATGGCTGGTTGGAAGCGGATGAAATTGATTTTTCCAATCTGAGCGTGGGAAATCCGGTGTACACCTATGAGTACATGGGCGGAGAAGAGGATGCATTCCGGAGATCGGCATATTGCATTTGTATTGTGTATAGTGGAGATCAGCCGCTGTGCAACGCGAGTATTACAGTCTCCAACGGCGAACCTCTTACAACCATTAGTGCAGGTAGAACAGGTATTCTTCCGGTTTCGGGCAAAGAGGCTGCGCTGGTGTATACCCAGAATGCCTGTTATGCTTACTGCGATGGTGAATTCGTCAAGCTGCACAGCATTTCTTCGGTGCATACCATGGACCGTGCCGTTCTGGACCCCGATACGGTAACTGTAAAGGAAGGCGAACTGATCCTTACGGACGGCCTGTCTCCGAATGGAGTGCACCACCCCATCCCGCCTGTGGAAAATCCCGAATGATGAAAAAAGACGCGCTGTCTGCGAAAAAGCAGACAGCGCGTTTGTTTCTTTTTCAGCAGCCGTCACAGTCGGAACAGTTTCCGCAGCAGCCGCGGCCTTTTTTGCGGCGGCGCCGGGCGATGATGACGCCGGCAACGGCCCACAGGGCAACAACGCCCAGGATGATCCAATCACGAAGTGCCATGGCAGATCCTCAGAAGAACAGGCCGATCAGCTGATAGACCACCGCGCCGCAGATCCAGGCGATGGCGCACTGCATCAGAACGATACCCACGGTCTTCAAGCCGGAGCGCATCTCCCGCTTGATGGCCGCGATGGCGGCAAAGCAGGGGGTGTAGAGCAGGGTGAAGGTCAAGAAGCTGATGGCGGTGGGGATGGTGAACGCACCGGACAGATCCGTGGTACCCAGCAGCACGGTCAGGGTGCTGATGACGGCCTCCTTGGCGGCCAGACCCGAAATCAGGGAGGTGATGGCCCACCAGTCGTTCAGGCCCAGGGGCGCGAACAGGGGCGCGATGATGCGGCCCAGGGAGGCCAGAATGCTGTTCGCCGGGTCGGTGACGGTGTTCAGGCGCACATCAAAGGCCTGCAGGAACCAGATCAGCACGGTGGCGGCGAAGATGATGGTGAAGGCGCGCTTTAAGAAATCCGCGGCCTTGTCCCACATCAAAAGCAGAGTGGTCTTCATGGACGGCAGGCGGTAGTTGGGAAGCTCCATCACGAAGGGGATCGGGTTGCCGCGGAAGGCGGTCTTTTTGGCGATCAGGGCGAAGAGAATGCTGCACAAAACGCCGAAGCCGTACAGAAGCAGCATCACCAGGGCCCGGTGGCTGGGGAAGAAGGCCGCGATGAAGGTGGTGTAGATGGGAATCTTGGCGCTGCAGCTCATGAACGGGGTGAGCATGACGGTCATTCTGCGGTCACGCTCACTGGTGAGGGTGCGGGTGGCCATGATGGCCGGCACGCTGCAGCCGAAGCCGATGAGCATGGGTACGATGCTCTTGCCCGACAGGCCGATGCGGCGCAGGGGCTTGTCCATCACAAAGGCGATGCGGGCCATGTAGCCGGTGTCCTCCAGCATGGACAGGAAGAAGAACAGCGTCACGATCAGCGGCAGGAAGCTCAGCACGTTGCCGATGCCGGTGCACACACCGTCGATGAGCAGACTATGTACCACGGGGTTGATGCCGTAGGCGGTGAGTCCTCTGTCAATCAGGCCGATGAGGCCGTCAATGCCATAGGCCAGCGCGTCGGAGAGGAAAGCGCCGATCACATCAAAGGTCAGGTAGAACACCAGCAGCATCACGCCCAGGAAGATGGGAATGGCGAAGATGCGGTGGGTGAGCACGTCGTCCATTTTCCGGCTGCGGGCGCGCTCGCGGCTCTCGCCCTGGCGCACCACGGCGCCGGCGCAGACTTCTTCAATAAAATCGTAGCGCATGGCGGCGATGGCGGCGTAGCGGTCAAGATGACACTCGCGCTCCATTTCCACAATGGCGTGCTCGGCCAGTTCCAGCTCGTTCTCGTCCAGGGCCAGGCGCTCCACCAGATCAGCGTTGTTTTCGATCACGTTCATGGCGGCGTAGCGGGAGGGCATAAGCGCGCGCTCAGCGTGGTCCTCCACCACATGGGAAACCGCGTGAATACAGCGGTGGATGGGGCCCGGAGAACAGAAGTCATACACAGAAGGCGTGCGGCGGGCGACAGCGGTACGCTCCACTATGTCAATCAGATCGTCAATGCCCTCGTTGCGCACGGCGCTGATGGGCAGAACCGGAACGCCCAGCCGCTCGGAGAGCAGGCGGGTATCCACGCTTCCTCCGCTGGCGCGCACTTCATCCATCATATTCAGCGCCACCACCATGGGCACCTGCAGATCGATCAGCTGCAGGGTGAGGTAGAGGTTGCGCTCCAAATTGGTGGCGTCCACGATGTTGATGATGGCGTCGGGTTTGTCCTTCAGGATAAAGTCCCGGGTGACGATCTCCTCGGCGGAGTAGGGACGCAGAGAGTAGATGCCGGGCAGGTCCACCACGGTGGAGTCCTTCTTGCCCCGCACCGCGCCGGTTTTCTTGGCCACAGTCACGCCGGGGAAGTTGCCCACATGCTGGTTCGAGCCGGTGAGCTGGTTGAACAGGGTGGTTTTGCCGGAGTTCTGATTGCCGACGAGGGCGTAAGTCATGCCAGCACCTCCACTTCCACAGCCTTGGCGTCCTCCAGACGCAGGGTGAGCACATAGCCGCGCAGCTGCAGCTCGATGGGGTCGCCCATGGGCGCGCGGCGGGTGACGGCAATGGTGGTGTTGGGAATCACACCCATGTCCAAAAGGCGCAGCCGCAGCATGCCTTCGCCGCCCACGGCTTTGACCACGGCCTTCTGGCCGATATTAACCTGATCCAGGGTCATCATATTCCACCTCTGAATAGTTAGCGCAACCTAACAGATGCCGAAAAAAGAAGCAGCCTATTTGTTAGGTGCGGCTAACAGTATTTCTGGTATGAGTATACCCGCAGTCATATGCCTTGTCAAGAGAAAGGGTGAATTGTTGTCCCGCAAATATTGCCCGGTACGAGCCGGTGTGCTATCATAAGAAAAACCCTTGCGCTCCGGCGCAGAACAGGAGAAACATGATGTTGAAGATTCTCGAATGTGTACCGAATATCTCGGAGGGCCGCGATGCAGACATCGTACAGGCCTGCTGTGATGCCGTCAGAAGCGTCGCGGGTGTGACGCTGATGGATTACTCGTCCGATGAGAACCACAATCGTTCGGTGCTGTCCTTCCTGGGCGCGCCGGAGGCTGTGGTGGAGGCGGCAGTCCGCCTGGCAAAGACGGCGGCAGAGCGAATCGATCTGCGTACCCATCGGGGTGAGCATCCCCGCATGGGCGCGGTGGATGTGATTCCGTTCATTCCGCTGCGGGGCATGGATACGGCGGAGGCTGTTGCCTATTCCCGTATGGCGGCCGAGCGCATCTGGGCCGAGGCGGGGATGCCTGTCTATTATTATGAGGATTCTGCTACGGCGCCCCATAGAAAAAATCTGGCGGATGTACGCCGGGGTCAGTTCGAGGGCCTGGCGGAAAAGACACTTCTGCCCGAATGGCAGCCGGATGTGGGGCAGGGGTATCATCCCTCTGCCGGCGTTGTTGCCGTGGGTGCGCGCTTTCCGCTGATCGCCTTTAACGTCAATCTTTCCACAGAAGATGTGACCATTGCCGACACAATCGCCCGTACGGTGCGCGCCTCCGGCGGGGGCCTGGCCTGCGTCAAGGCCCTGGGAATCAAGCTCCACAGCCGAAACGTGGCCCAGGTCAGCATGAACCTGACCAACTACACCGTTACGCCCATTTACCGGGTGGTGGAGCTGATCCGTGCCGAGGCAAAGCGCTGGGGTGTGCACATCATCGGAACGGAGCTCATTGGCCTGACGCCCATGCAGGCCCTGGCCGACAGCGCGGCGTATTACCTGCAGTTGGAGGAGTATGACTTCGACCGTCAGGTGTTGGAGAACTACCTGCTGGAGGAATGAACGGCACGGCTGCGGGCGTTTTGCCCCGCAGTACTGTGAGAATGCACAAAAATGAGGCCTTCGTTTTGTTGATTTTGCCATCTAGTTTTGGTTGCAAAAGTATATTATAATAATTCTGCAAGATAAGCGAGACAAAAAAATGAACGGAGGAGATTCATTATGTTTGATAATTGGCTGATTCGAGAGGACAGTCTGCAGAACGTGACTTGCCCGGAAACCGGTAAGGTCGTCGGCTTCAAGTTTGGCGTTCGCATCGCTGACTATCGCGGCGCGATCCTGAGCCTGCACAACGGCTACTACATCTGCGTTGACGGTGTGGTGTATCCGCGCGAAGTGCAGAAGTTTGAAATCAACGGCAAGCCGCCCAGAAGCTTTGAAGAGCTGAAGACGGCTGTTTGGGAGCATTGGAACTATGACGACGAAGGCATGGTCTACGTCGAGAAGGAAGGCGGCCTGGAGCCCGGTATGCATCATATCGACTTCCAGCAGTCCATCCTGTGCAGATACGGCTACGCTCCGGCAGTGGACGAAGAGTGGGTCCGCAACCCGCCCATCCCCGGCGGCGGCGACGGCGCCGGCAAGACGACCGTTATCGTATCGTTTGACATTCCGCTGTCTGAATAATTAAGAGGAAGGAGCGAAAAAACTATGGGAATCAAAAGAGGCGTATCGCTTTATAGCTATCAGCAGGAGCAGTTCTTTAAGAGAATGAACGTGCGCGACCAGATCAAAGAGGTCCGCAGCCTGAATACCGACGGCATCGAGATCATCGACCAGCAGGCCATCCGTGATTATCCGAATCCCAGCGAAGAATGGCTGGATATGTGGCATTCTGCCATGGCAGAGTTTAACATGAAGGCGATCACCATGGACATTTACATGGATGTTCTGCAGTTCCGCGATCATGTTATGCTCTACGACGAGTGCGCTGAGCGCCTGAAGAGAGACCTGCGTCTGGCCGCCAAGCTGGGCTTCCAGAATGTGCGCTGCCTGTCCGCCGTTCCTCTGGAAGTCATCAAGATGGCCATCCCCGTCGCTGAAGAAGTCGGCGTCCGCATCGGTAAGGAAATCCACTCCGCCAACGTCCTGGACGGCCCGCTGGTCACCGAACTGGTTGACTACGCCGAGCGCCGCCAGACCGAGTTCCTTGGCCTGGTGCCCGATATGGGTATCTTCCAGCATCGCCCCAACATGCCCGCCATGAACTATTCGGTTCGTCACGGCATGAACCCCGATCTGATCCCGCTGGCCTTCGACACCTTCGAGCAGAAGATGACCACCGATGAGGCCATTGCCTATGTGCAGAGCAAGCTCCCCGGCGTCCAGCTGAAGGAAATCACCTGGCTGCGTGCTCTGAACATGTATGTCAACCAGAAGCCTGAACTGATGAAGGATCTGGTGCCGCACATCGTTTCCATCCATGGCAAGATTTGGGAAATGACCGAGATCCCCGGCGAGCCCGGCCATTACGAAGATGCTGCCATCGACTATGTCACCCCGCTGAAGTACCTGAAAGAGGGCGGCTACGAAGGCTACATCAACACCGAGTATGAGGGCCAGCGCTACAAGCAGGACCGTATGGGCGAAGAATTCATGGCCAACGAGATTGAAGAAGTCCGTCGTCACCATGAGATGCTCAGCCGCCTGATCGGCGAATAAGCGAATATTCCAACCACCAAAGCAGCGGGCATTTTCGCCCGCTGCTTTTTCGTTGTTTTGCACAGAAATGGGGAGCGCGGTTTGTATACTGTGCCCAATAGTGGCATTGGTTGTAATGTGCTATAATAATCAGGTAATTGATGAATACAACAAAAAAGCAAAGAAGGTTGAGTCTATGGCAAATCCGTCCCTGCAGGCCCATCGGGAAGCGCGCCGACGCATGATGCTCGAGGACCCTGTGGCAAAAGTCATCCCCGTGGTGGCAATTCCGTCCATCATCTCCATGCTGGTGGACTCCATTTATAATCTGGCCGACACGTTCTTCGTCAGCCAGATCGGCACCTACGCCACCGCGGCGGTAGGCGTCAACGATTCTCTGATGATGCTCCTTCGCGCAGTGGCCATGGGCTTCGGCGTAGGCGCCAGCAGCTACATCTCCCGTCTATTGGGCGCCAAAAAGGAAGACGAAGCCAACGGTGTGGCAGCAACTGCCCTCTATACCACCATCGCCGTGGGTATTTTGATGTGCATCATCGGCTTCCTCTTTATGGAGCCGCTGGTCATGATGCTGGGCTCCACGGAAAACACCAAGGCCTACACCATGGACTACGCCCGCTTCATTCTGCTGGCAGCGCCCATCACAGCGGCCAACGTCATCTTGCAGCAGCTGCTGCGCTCGGAAGGCTCCACCCGCTATTCCATGTTCGGCATGGTCTCCGGCTGTGCGGTGAATATCGCACTGGATCCCTTGTTCATTATGGTGTTTGATTGGGGCGTAGCCGGTGCCGCTGCTGCCACCGCCTTGTCCAAGTGTATCTCCCTGGTGGTGCTGATGATCCCCTTCATCCGTAAAAAGACGGTTCTGGAGGTCTCCATCCGCCTGTTCAAGCCCAAGGTCAAGACCTACCTGGAAATCGGCCGCATGGGCATTCCCACCTTGCTGCGCAGCAGCCTCATGAGCGTTGCCACCATCACCACCAACAACGTGGCCGGCAACTTCTCCGATGCGGCGCTGGCGGCCATCTCCGTGGGCAACAAGTGCGTGCGTTTCATCGGCTCCATGATTATGGGCTTCAGCCAGGGTTTCCAGCCCGTGGCAGGCTACTGCTGGGGCGCCAAGCGTTACACCCGCGTGAAGGAATGCTTCCGTTTTACCGTGCTGATGGGCACCACAATTTCCGTGGTGCTGGGCATTATCATTGGCATCTTTGCCAAGAATATCGTGGGTCTGTTCTCCGCTACCAAGGACGCCGAGGTCATCCGACTGGGTACCCTGATGATCCAGTCCCAGTGCCTGACCATGGTGCTGCACATGATTGTCATGCTGGCCAGCGGTCTGTTCCAGGCCCTGGGCCGCGCCCTGAACGCCACGATCATGAACCTGTCCCGTCAGGTCATCGCCTTTATTCCCTGCGTGATCATCCTCTCCAAGATCTTTGGCGTGGAGGGTCTGGCAGTGGCCCAGGCGGCCTCCGACCTGGTGGCGGCGATGATCGCCATTCCGCTGATTATCCATCTGATGCGCCAGATCAACAAATACGCAGCAATGGATCCGGAACAGGTAACAACCGAATAAGCAAACCAAACGGGCAGCGACTTATGTCGCTGCCCGTTTTTTCGTGGATTGTAACAAATTTGGCACCCTGAAATTGTGCACTTCGCTGCATTGATGTGCCTGTAGAAAAATAGTATAATAGATGATATTGTATCTCTATTTCACGCAGTGCGTGTATGCGGAGGGAACGCGATGAAAACAAAAGTTCTGCCTTTGGCGTTGGCGATGCTGCTGCTTTGCAGCTGCGGCCTGCTGCCGGAGGAAAAACAGCGGCAGCAAGCGCCGGTGTTGGAAGCATATGCAGAAGATCCTTATACCTATGTGACGGTCCAGCGAGGAAGCGTGATCCATGAGGTTTCCGCCGGCGCGGCGGTCGTGGCAGTGGATACGCAGAGCGTATACTTTGCCGATGACAAGCGCGAGCTGGATGCCTGCCTGGTCTCGCTGGGTCAGCAGGTCCGCGCGGGCGATGTGCTCTGCACCCTGCAGGCAGAGGATCTGGCGGCGCAGTTGGTGGAACTGGAAACCGAGCTGGCACTGCAGCAGCTGGAACTGGATTATTGCAAGCGCTGCAACGAGCTGGACCTGGAAAAAGAGCAGATTTTGCTCTCTCGTATGAGTTCCCAGACCCAGAAACAGGAGAAGCAGACCTATATTGATTCCCTCAAGCGGGAGTTTGAGGCGGAGGAACAGGCTCTGCAGGTGCAGCTGGAGGAGCTCCAGGCGCAGTATGCAGCCGTGCAGCAAAGCTACGAACAATGCACCCTGCGCGCGCCGATGGACGGCACCGTGACCAAGATTGCCTCCAACCACCGTAGTTTTGAGGTTTCTGACCTGTCGGACTGCCTACTGGAGATCAACCAGAAAGACGCGGAGCACTTCCCGGCGGGCACCCGCGTGGAGCTTCACCTGGATGAGCAGATCCAGACCGGCACCGTGCTGACGGCGGAACAGGCCGGCAGAGAGGAAAGCAAAGCCATGTACATTCTGCCGGATGACCCCGGTGCCTTCTCCGGCACGACCCGGTGGACGGCTTCTTACATCGTTGCCCAGGCGGAGGACACCCTCTTCCTGCCCAGCAGTGCGATGCGGGTGGCCGGCGGTGTGGACTGCGTTTACATCATCGGTGAAAACGGCCTGATTACCACCTGCGAGGTGACCGTCGGCATCGTTGGCGGCGGCTATACCCAGATCCTTTCCGGCCTGGTCGAGGGCCAGCAGGTCATTTTGAAGTATTAAGGGAGGCGGACAGATGAAGAAAGCGAAACAAGCGATCGCACTTTTCGTGGCGATGCTGCTTCTGTGCGCCTGCTCTGCAAAGATTGCACCCCCCGAGCTGAAGGACGCTGTCCGTGCCCAGTACGATACGGCGAAGGTCCTCAGAGGCGACGTGCAGAGCATGAGCGTCTACGGCGCGGGCATCAGCAAGGAATACATCAGTGCCTGCGCGGCGTCCTCCGGCGTGGTGCAGCAGGTGCATGTCCGCCTGGGCGAGGAAGTCGCCGAGGGCGACCTGGTGGTGCAGATCGATACCGACCGCCTGCAGGCGCGGCTGGACAGCCTGAATGAGCAGCTCGTGCAGCTCACGGCTCGTTATGAACAGCAACTTGCCTCTGTCAACGCACAGCTGCAGATCCTTTCCCTGCAGAAGAGCCAGAGCGGTGCCGATACGCAGCTTCTGGCGCTGGAGGAAGAAAAGCTGCAGGCAAAGGTTGCCTATCTGGAAGGCTGCCTGTCCGAACATGCCGGGCAGCTGCAGCGCGCCATTGCGGAAGCGGAGCAGGCGGTACAGCTGAGCTATGTCTATGCGCCCTGTGACGGTATCGTGGCAGGCGTGGATGCCAGAGCCGGACGCTATGCTGCCAACGGCACGGCGCTGGTGCGTGTTGCAAAAACCGGCAGTGAGTATCTCTTGTGCACCGAGGGTAACTCCATGCTGGCCCGCACCAAGGGCACCTGCAGCATGCAGTTGGGCGACACCGTTTATCCCGTGGAGCTGATTGAATATACAAACGAGGAATTTATGGCCGCCATGCTGGCAAATAACGTTCCTGCGCGGTTCCGTCTGCCCGACGGGCTCGACGTGCAGGTGGGTTCGTCCGCCCAGCTGCGCGTGGTGGAACGCGAGGCGAAGGACGCCCTGTACCTGCCCAAAGGTGCGGTATTCGACCGCGCCGGTCTGAACTGCGGCTATGTTTACCGGATGATTGACGGAGAAAAAATCTATACCGAGGTCACGTATGCGTTCCAGACAGCAAGCTGGGTCGTGATTTCCTCCGGTCTTGAGGAAGGAGAGGTCGTTTATGTGCCGCAATCTTCGTAAACTCCTGGCCGGATGCATGATGGTCCTGCTGCTGGCAGGCTGTGCTGCCCAGCAAGCTCCGACGGCCCAACTGCTCACTCAGGCCCAGCAGGATCAGCGCCAGCGTAAGATGATCCAGGTGGCGCAGGATGATCTGGAGCGGACAACGAACGCCCTGCAGTCCTGCAGTGTCATTTACGCCAGAGATGAGGCGATCTTCTGCAATGGCCTCGATGGCTATGTGCTGCAGCGCCTGGATGTTTCCAACGGCGATGTGGTCAAAGAAGGCCAGACCCTGGCCTGGTTTGCAGTTAATGAAGATCCCCGGATGCTTGAATCTCTGGAAAACGCTGTGCAGGCGGCGGAATACGCCTTTCAAGCCGCCAAAGAGGCAGCCGAGCGCGCGGTGACAGCTGCCCAGACGGCGCTGGATGCCGCTGCCACAGGCAGCACCCAGGAAAAAATCTGCCGCATCCGTCTGGAGCAGGCCAAGACCGCCGCTGCATCCGTTTCCGATGCTGCGGTGCAGCAGGCGCGCGGGGCTCTGGCGGACTATCAGGCCGCCGTGGAAGGCAAGCCCATTGTGGCACCCTTTGACGGCAAGGTGGAGAGCCTTCTGCGCATGGATGGCGAGCAAGTCACATCCGCTACGGAATTCTGCCGTATCTACACCCACGACCAGATTTTCCTGCGGGCGGACGGTGTGAATGAAGTGGCCTATCGCTATGGCGCCCAGGTGAAAATCAGCCGCGCGGGCAAGTATTTCTGCGACGGCACCGTGATCTCATCCATGGAAGTCTACGGCGTGGTCAACGGCACGGTGATTGTGCAGCCGGATCCCGATGCGGATGCGCAGGTGCTGGAGGACTCCAACATGGGCCTGACCATGAACGCGGTGCGCATGCATCTGCAGGCTGTGTTGCTGCTGCCCAAGGCTGCGGTGCGGCAGGATGCAGGAGAATACTTTGTTTACCTGTATGAGAATGATACCCTCTGCCGCCGCTATGTGCAGATTGGGGCCGAAGGCAAAAACAGCCAGGGTGAAACCTGTCTGCAGATCCTCAACGGTGTGAAGGCCGGCGATTGGGTCATTGTGGATTGAGGGGGCCTAAAATGCTTTCTTTTGTATTTCGTAAGATGAAAAACAGCCGCTGGATGACGGCAAGTCTGCTTTTGGGCAATCTTTTGCTGTTTTCTGTGGTGGCTGCCATTCCCATCTATACCGACGGCATTATGCAGTCGGTGATGAGCGATTCCCTGGCCGCCATCCAGGCCTCCGGGGAGGTTTGGTCCGGATCCATCCACACCGAAGCCAACGTGCGCCAGAGCAGGGCCTATAAACAGACGCTGCGGGCGGGCGAGATCACGGAAGATCTGGCTGAAAGCTATGGGGTGCCGATCCTGGCCCAGTCCCATACCCGCACCTCCTTTGAGTTCCGGTATGAACTCGTGTCAGAACGAACCTCCATGCGCTCCGGACGAATGATCGCCTTGAGTGCAAAAACGGGGTTTGCCGATCATATTGAGATCGTCGGCGGACGCCTCTACAATGAGGAGATCTCCGATGGCGTGATCGAGGCGGTGATCAATGCCGAAACCATGGCCCGTCAGGATATGATGATCGGCGAGACCTACACCTTTGAATCGCTGAAGGACAAGGACGGCGTGCCGTATCAGTTCCGGGTGGTGGGTGTGTTCCGCGGTGCGGAAGCTTCCGATCCTTACTGGTACAAGTCTCCGGATACGGAAATCCGCTCTGCCGTGATCTCCATGCAGGCCTTTGAGCAGGTGTTTGATGAAGAGTACCGCAGCCGGTACTCCATGAACATGGAATATGACTACGTGATCGATACCCAGCAGCTGGATGTGGCAAAGGTGTCCGACTACGCCGCCAATACCAACGAGGCGACGGAACAGATCGAAGAGCTACGCTCCGAGGTGAGCATTGCCTTTGCCCGCACGCTCAATTCCTTCCTGGGTCAGCAGGGGCAGCTGAACGTGCTGCTGTGGCTGCTGCTGGTGCCCATTCTGGTGATGCTGGCGCTGTTCCTGTTCATGGTCTCCCGCCAGATTCTGGAGCAGGAGAAGAACACCATCGCCGTTTTGAAGAGTCGCGGTGCCAGCCGCACCCAGGTGGTGGGCATCTACGCCGCTGAGAGCTTTATTTTGTGCATCGTCTGCGGTGTGGTGGGTATTCCCTGGGGCCTGTTGCTGTGCCGTGTGATCGGTGCTTCTAACGGTTTTTTGAACCTGGTCTCCCGCACGGCTTTGCCCCTGCGCTTGGTGCCTGATGTGTTCTATTACGTGGCTGCGGCCGCAGCCCTGTCTGTTCTGATGATGACCGTTCCCGCCGTGCTCTATTCCCGGGAGACCATCGTTTCCCACAAGCGCGCCGGCGCCAAGTCGGGCGTGCTGAGTGCCGCAGCTATGATCGTCACCGCGGCGGCGCTGGCTGTGAGCCTGTACGGCTGGTACTCCTTCCGCAATCAGGTCACCGCCGTCATTGGCGGCGCGTCGGCCCAGATCGATCCGCTCCTTTATATGGCGGCCTCCGTATTCCTGTTGGGAAGCGGCGCTGCCGTGGCGCTGCTGCTGCCCATGGTGCTGCGTGGCCTGCACCGTGTGGGCGAAAAGCGCTGGAGTGCACCGGTCTATGCCGCCCTGCTGCGCGCCCAGAGAGCAGCCACCGATCAGCGTTTCCTGATGGTATTCCTGGTGCTGACCATTGCGGTGGGTATCTTCAACGCCACCACCGCCCGCACCATCAACCAGAACAAAGAGGACAATCTGACCTACCGTAACGGCGCAGATATGGTGCTGCTGCAGGTTTGGGAAGACAACTCCAAGGATGAAGCTGCGGAAATGCGCCTTTATTACGAGCCGGACTTCGGTCTCTACGAGCAGTTTGATGCCGAGCATGAGGACCTGACGCTGACCAAGGTGCTCAACCGCAGCAGATACACCGTCAAGGGTACCGCTACCCGGGTCATGGGCATTGATTCCAAGGCCTTTGGTTCTGTGACCGAGATGCGCAGCGATCTGCTGCCGGCCCATTACTACGACTATCTCAACGCCCTTTCCCTGGACGCTGCCGCGGTGCTGGTTTCTGAAAACTACAAGGCCGATGGCTACGAACTGGGCGATGATATAGAAATCGTCAATGAGAACGGCGTGAGCATGATCGGCACCATCTACGGCTTCATCGAATACTGGCCGACCTACTACGCCACGGATATCCACACCGATTATTGGGGCGAGCGCACCCTGGTGGAAGAGCGCCTGATCGTGGGCAACCTGGTGCAGATGCAGAACATCTGGGGCGTGGAGCCTTATGAGATCTGGATCGAAACCGACAACACGGATCTTGTGTACGATTTTGCTGCGGAAAACGGCCTGCAGTATACTGCGTTCACCGACACCGCTGCCGACCTGGTGGATGAGAAGAACGATCCCATCCTGCAGGGCACCAACGGTGTTCTGACGGTTGGCTTTATCCTGGTGCTGGCGGTTTGCATGGTGGGCTTCCTGATTTTCTGGATCCTGTCCATCCGCTCCAGAACCCTGCAGTTCGGCGTGTTCCGCGCCATGGGCATGCCCATGCGGGGCCTCATTGCGCTGCTGATCGCCGAGCAGGTCTGCGTCTCGCTGACCTCCGTGGCGGCGGGCGCCGGTGTGGGCATTCTGGCCTCACGGCTGTATGTACCGCTGATTCAGCTCAGCTACACCAGCATGGATATCACCCTGCCCCTGCGCATCGTGGCCGAGGGCAGCGACTACTTAAGACTCTTCAGCGTCTTTGGCGCTGTGTTCGTCATCTGTCTGGCGGCCCTGGCCATTCTGGTCAAGCGGATCCGCATTGCCCAGGCCCTGAAGCTGGGCGAAGATTAACGGGAGGTGCGCAATGGGAACGATTCTTTCTGCAACTGACATCCGCCGCGCTTTCCCTGTGGGCAATCAGACCATCGAGGTGCTCAAGGGTATCAGCCTGGATATTCCGGCGGGCGGTATCGCTGTGCTGCGCGGCCGCTCCGGCTCCGGCAAGACGACCCTGATGAACATTCTCAGCGCCCTGGATCCTCCCACCTCCGGACAGGTGTTCTTTGATGGGCAGGAGCTCACCGGCGCGCCCGAGCGGGTGCTCAGCGAGCTGCGCCGCACCCAGATGGGCTTTATCTTCCAGTCCGTGGCTTTGGTGGGTATGATGACCGCGGCAGAGAATGTGGATTTCGCCCTGCGCATCGCAGGTGTTCCCGCCGCCGAGCGGGCTGACCGGGTGCAGAAATACCTGAGCCTGGTGGGATTGGGCAACAAGGGAAAGCATATGCCCCAGGAGCTCTCCGGCGGCGAGTGCCAGCGCGTGGCCATTGCCCGCGCCCTGGCCCATCATCCCAAGGTCATCTTCGCCGACGAGCCCACGGCAGAGCTGGACTCCCTGACCGCTCTGCAGGTGACCAAGATCTTCCAGCAGATGAAGGGCCAGACCACCATGGTCATTGCCACCCACGACGAGGCGCTCTCCGCCGCGGCAGACTGCATTTTCGAGATTGAGGATGGTGTGCTGAAATGAGAGATTTGATCATCGATTGTGAAAACCTGGTCAAAATCTACAAGACCCGGGATATCGAGGTTCTGGCCCTGCAGGGCCTGGATCTGCAGGTGGAGCGGGGCGAAGTGATGGCCATCATCGGCAACTCCGGTTCCGGTAAGTCCACGTTTTTGAACATCCTCGGCGGTCTGGACCGTCCCTCCGCGGGCAAGCTGGAGGTGGATGGCAAGAACCTTTTTAAGCTCAACACCAAAGAGCTGGTGGCCTACCAGCGAGATACCGTCGGTTTCGTCTGGCAGAACAACGCCAGAAATCTGCTGCCGTACCTGACGGCGGTGCAGAACGTGCTGCTGCCCATGCAGATCACCGGCACCGAGGCGCAGAAACGCGCCCGGGCACTGGAGCTTCTGGAACTGGTGGGCATGGATCACCGTGCCAACAGCCGGCTTGACCAGCTCTCCGGCGGCGAGCAGCAGCGTATTGCCATCGCCATCTCCCTGGCGAACCGGCCCAAGCTGCTGCTGGCGGATGAACCCACGGGCTCCGTGGACCTGAAGAACGCCGCCCGTATTCTGGAGATTTTCCGTACTGTCAACCGCCAGTTGGGTACCACCGTGGTTATCGTCACCCACGACCGCAATATGGCCAAGATGGTCGAGCGCGTGGTCTCCATCCGCGACGGCAAGACCTCCTCGGAGTTTTTGGTACGCCAGGACTATGTGCAGCGCCTGCAGGACATCGCCGGCTTCGGCGAGATCAGCCACGAAGAGCAGACCCAGGACGAGTTCGCCGTGCTGGATCGAGCCGGTCGTTTGCAGCTTCCCCAGGATTACCTGGAGCGCTTAGGGCTCGACGGCGGCAAGCGCGTGCGCCTGAGCTTCACAGACGGCAAGGTGGAAATCACCGCGCCGGATAAAGAGTAAGAAAAAAGAGCAGTCCTTTCGCTGCGTCCTCACAAGAAAACACAAACCGCAAATTTGGCCTTTTCCGTCGGACTCATCACCGTTTTTCCTTGTGTTACACAAAGTAGCACCGCGAAAAAACGGCTCGATCCGACGAAAAAATCCTGCATTTTCGGCTGTAAAACAGTTTTTCCCCACAGGAAAGCCTGTGGGGCAAAATTCATGTTTTCTTGTTCGGACTCCGCATTACGGACTGCTCTTTTTCATTTCAATCATGATTGCCTCGGGTCCCAACCCCTGGCGGCTAAGAGCCATCATGCGCTGCATGGGCGCATGGGCGTGGGAGAAGAACATTTTCAGGCCCTTGCACAGATGGTACTGGCCGGGTTCGCCGTCCTCGGACAGGTCGAAGCGGTCCTTGGGGCAGCCGCCGTTACAGCAGGAAAGCCAGGGGCAGCGTTTGCACTCGTCTGTGAGCGTATCGCGCTTGGCAAGACCAAAGGCGATCTGCTCCGGGGAGTTTGCAATCCGTTCCAGGTTGTCTGTGTTCAGGGAGCCGATACGGTGGTCGTTATCCACAAAGTGGTCGCAGGAGTAGATGCTGCCGTCCTCTTCTGCGATGAGTACCCGCCCGCAGGTGGGAGCCATGGTGCAGACGCTTGCCTCGCCGCCGGCCCAGACGGTGGCCGTCTCGGCAAAGAGCTGCACATCCAGCTTTCCCAAGTCGTTCTGCACCCACTCGTCGAATACGGTGCAAAGGAAGTGACCGTACTCTTCCGCGCTGACGGATTCTGGGGAATACTGTCCATTCCCTAGGGGAACCACGATGGGGATGAACTGTACCCAACCCGTTCCCAGTTCCTTCAGGCCGCGATAGACCGCCAGGGGATCGCGGGCCGAAAGGGAGGTGACGGTGCACAAAAGATCCGGCTGGATGCCGTGTTTCTGCAGCCGCGCTACATTTTGCCGGATGCGCTCAAAGGTCGGCTTGCCGCCCTTGTCCCGGCGGATGGCATCGTGCACGGCCGCATTGCCATCGATGCTCAGCCCTACGTCAAAACGGTTGTCCTGGAGGAACTTGCACCAGCTATCGTTCAGAGCCAGACCGTTGGTCTGCAGGTTGTTCCAGGCCTGCCAGCCATCGGGCAAATACTTATTCTGCAGTTCCACCACTCGCTTATAGAAGTCCAGACCAGCCAGGGTCGGCTCACCGCCGTGCCAGACGAAGGATACCACGGGGCCGGGGCTGGCCTCAATGTACTGACGGATGAGCGCTTCCAGCAGGGAAGCGCTCATTTTGCTCTGGTTTGCGTGGGTGGAGAATTGGCCCTTCTCCAGGTAGTAGCAGTAGCTGCAGCGCATGTTGCAGCGTGAACCCACCGGCTTTGCCATGATGACGAAGGGCGCGGCGGTTATCTTGTTGTCCATGCTGCATCACGCTCCGGATTTACTCAGTTTTCAGGTATTTATCAAAGAAGTCCATGACTTTTTCGAAGGAATCCATGGTCTGTGCCTGGCGGTAGGCCTCCCGGTCGTGATACCAGAAGCCGTGGCCCGCGCCGTCATAGCGGTAGAACTCATATTCCTTGCCCAGCTCCTTCAGCACGGCCTCCAGACCGTCCACCTCTTCGGGGGTGGGGAAGCGGTCGTCGTTGCCGAAGATGCCGCACAGCGGGCACTGCAGGTCGGGTGCCTTGTCCACGGGGGCGGGTGCATCGGGCGCGTCAGCCTTGTGCATCACGCCGGCGCCCCAGCAGTCAACCGCTGCATCCACGCCGTCCACGGTGCAGGCAGCCAGGAAGGTGTGTCTGCCGCCGGAGCACATGCCGATCACGCCGCACTTGCCGTTGGCGTTGGCCTGATTCTTCAAAAAGCCCAGGGACGCTGCAGTGTCGCCCATGACGGTTTCGTCCGCCACACCGCCCTGTTCGCGGTTGCGCATGGAAACTTCCGCGGGAGTGCCATGACCGACGCGCTCATAGATGTTCGGACAAAGGACGCTGTAGCCGTGGGCGGTGAAGCGGCGGGAGGTCTCTCTGCACCACTCGTCCCAGCCGGGCATGTGGGGAATGAGCACGATGCCGGGGAAGGGACCGTCACCGATGGGGCGGGAATAATAGGCGTGGATCGAATCGCCGTTGTGACCGGGGATGCAGATGGTCTCAGCGATCATGCCTTCATACGCGCCGGTGTTATAGCTGTTCCATTTCATGAAAAAACGCCTCCTTGATCAATTCTTGATTGTTACAACTTTATTTTACTATAGACAAACCGTATTTGCAATAAAAAGGCACCACGAAGTGGTGCCTTTTTCACTTATTTGCAGTGCTCGGCCAGAAGCTCCATGGCCATCACATAGCCGTCGAAGCCGTGGCCGCAGATGGTCTTGATGCAGGCGGGAGAAACATAGGAGTGCTGCCGGAAGGCTTCCCGGGTGCGGATATCCGTCAGGTGCACTTCTACGGTGGGAATGCTCACCGCCTTCAAGGCGTCCAGAATGGCGACTGAGGTGTGGGTATAGGCAGCGGGATTGATGACGATGGCGTCAAACACGCCATAGGCGGCCTGGATCTCATCGACAATGCTGCCCTCGTGATTGGACTGGAAGAGCTTGACCTCCATGCCAAGCCGGGCGGCGGTGTCCTCCACCAGCGCGCACAGAGCCTTGTAGTCCTGCTTGCCGTAGAGATCGGGCTCCCGTAGGCCCAGAAGATTCAGATTCGGGCCGTTGATGACCAAAAGCTTCATGATTCGATCCACTCCTTGATGATTTGTGCCGCCTCAATGGCGCTGCCGGCCTGCACGGTGTGATCCGCCCAGGCTTCGTAGAGGGGAAGGCGCTCCGCGGCCAGCTGCGCGGTGCCCTTGCTCTGGGAAAGGGGGCGGCCGTCAGTGGCAAGGCTTTCCGTTTCCCGGCGCAGGTACACGATGGCGCTGTTCTGCTGCAGTAAGGGCAGGTTCCACGTCCGGGTGACCACACCGCCGCCGGTGGATATGATCACGCCGCTCTTTTTGCTGATCTCGGAAAGAGCCTGGGTTTCGATGGCGCGGAAGGCCTCTTCTCCATCCGAAGCGAAAATCTCCGGAATGGAGCGGCCTGCCAGACGGACGATTTGCTCGTCCACGTCGATGACTTCGCGTCCGGTGAGCTCCGCCAGGGCCTGGGATGTAGTGGTTTTGCCGCAGCCGGGCATGCCGATGAGGGCGATGTTTCGCATTTCAGCGTCGATGCGCCGGTAAGCGGCGGCGGCCACAGCCTTGTCGATTGCGTGGCCGACAAACTCTTCTGCCGCGGCCCAGGCCTGGGCCACCAGCATCTTAAGCCCGCCGAAGGCGGGAATGCCCAACGCTTCGGCCTGGAGCATCAGCGCCGTGCGGGCAGGATTGTAGATGAGATCCCACACACCCTGCAGGGCGGGGAATTGGCTTAAATCCAGGGGCGCAGCGCCGTTGTTCGGATACATGCCCACGGGAGTAGTGTTTACGATTCCTTCGGCGTCGCGGTGCAGATGCAGGTTTTCGTAGTTGTTCTCGCCCCGACGGGAGATGGTCACGATCTGAGAAGCGCCCTCAGCCTTTAACACCGCCCGCACGGTGGTGGCGGCACCACCGTCGCCCAGAACCAGAATCTTGCGGCCCTTAACCGCCACGCCGCTTTCGCGCAGCATGTGGGAAAACCCGAAGAAATCGGTGTTGTCGCCGTAGAGGGTGCCGTCGGTCCGGCGCAGGATGGTGTTCACGCTGCCGATGGCCTTTGCCCGGTCAGAGAGCTCCGCGCAGTAGGGTATGACTGCTTTTTTATAGGGAATGGTCACGTTCATGCCGGGGAAATCGCCGTTTTTCAGAAAGTCCTCCAGATTTTCCGGCGCGACTTCAAAGAGCTCATAGGCATAGTCTGCCAGAAGAGCGTGGATGCGCGGCGAGTAGCTGTGACCCAGATGCTCGCCCAGAAGCCCGAAAGAACCCATCACACGACCTCCGAGTAGCTGCCCAGATAGTGGAAGCTCTCACACAGGGGTTCCAGCTCCGCAATCAGCTGCAGGAACTCCGGTGCGTTGACGGAAACTTCCAGGTCGAAGTAGAACATGAACTCAAAGTCGCGGTCCGGCAGGGGACGGGACTCCAGCTTGGTCAGGTTCACACCCAGGGCACCCAAGCGGTTGAGGATGCGGCTCAAAGAGCCGGGACGGTGCGGGATGGTCAGCATCACGCTCGTCCGATCCGCGCCGGGGAAGATCTCCGGCTGCTTGGAGATACAGATAAAGCGGGTGTAGTTGTTGCCGTTGTCCTGCACGGCCTCGCGCAGCAGCTGCAGGCCGTAGAGGCTCACGCAGTCGCGGTTGCTCAGGGCGGCCACGTCGGTACGTTCGGACTCGGCCACCATTTTGGCGGCCACGGCGGTGTTGGCCACGGGGGTGATCTTCACGCCGGGCAGGGTCTTTAAGAACTCCTGGGACTGGTTGATAGCCTGCTCGTGGGAGAAGATCTCGCGGATGTCTTCGATCCTGGTGCCGGGCTTGGCCACCAGGGCGTGATCGACCTTCAGCCGCAGGGAGCGCACGATGCGGAAGTCATATTGCATCATCAGGTCGTACACCTTGTTCACGCTGCCCGCGGTGGAGTTCTCCACCGGCAGCACGCCGTAGGCGCACATGTCGTTGGCGATGGCGGAGAACACGCCCTCAAAGGAATGAAAATAGAAGATGTTCGGCACCTTGAAGAACTTTTCCGCCGCGTGCTGGGAGTAAGCGCCCTCCACGCCCTGGCAGGCCACCATGGTGGTCTGGGGGAAGGCCTTGGCAGGTTGGGCAAGAACGCTGTTCAGTTCCTTGACCAGCTCACTCTGGGGCTCCAGAAGGCTGTTCTGATAGCAGCGGGAGAGCTCAAAGATCTGGGTGTAGAGGGTGTTCAGGTAGGTCTGCATCTCCTCCGGGGCGGAGGTGAGGATGCCGGCCAGCTTGGTGCGCTCCCGGGCGGCGTCCAGCACGGGAAGGCCGTGCTCGCGCTTGTAGGCTGCTACGTCGGCGCAGATGTACATGCGCTCCAAGAACACGCGCACCAGTTCGTCGTCCAATGCGTCGATTTTTTTGCGGATCTCACTCAGTTCCATAATCGCCTCTTCCTTCCAGCAGGGCATCCAGCACCGCGATGGCGCAGATGGCCTCCATAATACATACGGCTCTGGGCACTACGCAGGGGTCGTGCCGGCCGGTGATTTGCAGCGTTTCTTCCTCCATGCGGCTCAGGCTCACGCTTTTCTGCTGCTTGGCGATGGAGGGGGTGGGTTTCAGCGCCACGCGGAAGGTCAGGGGCATACCGGAGGTGATGCCGCCCAAAATGCCGCCGTGGCGGTTGGTTTCGGTGACGACGCGGCCGTTTTTGATCGCGAAGCTGTCGTTGTGGCTGCTGCCGGTCATCTGAGAGGCGGCAAAGCCTGCGCCGAATTCGATGCCTTTCACGGCGGGGACACCAAAGGCCAGATGGGCGATGGCGCCTTCCATGCCGTCGAACAGGGGACCGCCCAGTCCGGTGGGAAGGCCGATGGCGGCACATTCAATCACGCCGCCCACGCTGTCGCAGTCCATCCGGGCTGCCTCGATGCGTGCGCGGATCCGTTCACCTGCAGCATCGTCCAGGACGGGAAACTCTTTTTCCTGTATCCGGGCGAAGTCAGCACGGCTGACGCCAACGGGGTCGAACGCCTGATCGGCGATGCCGCCGATTTCGGCAATGTGCGCGCCGATGAAAATGCCGCTCTGCTCCAGGATCTGCAGGCAGATGCCGCCCAGGACGCACAAGGGCGCGGTCATGCGCGCCGAGAACGGACCACCGCCTGCCATGTTGACTTCCTCGCCGTACTTTTCCCGGGCGGTGAAGTCCGCGTGCATGGGCCGGGGGACGTCCCGGAGGGTTGCGTAATCCCCGGAGCGGGTGTTTTCGTTGCGGATCACGACATGCAGCGTTTCGCCCGCGATGCGCGAACCGGAGAGCCCCAAAGAAAATTCAGGAACGTCTGCTTCCTTGCGGGCGGTAGACCAGGCGTTGCGGCCTGGTGCACGGCGATCCAGAAAGGCCTGCAGCCGGGCAAGGTCAACCGTCTCGCCCATGGGCAGGCCCTGGACGCGGATGCCGATCTCCGGCTCGTGGGAGCCGCCGTAGATGGAAAAATTCAGAACGCGTCCGCGATATGCGGATTCGACGATTTTCATACTTGCTCCTTTCCTTCCGTGATGGCTCCGCCCAGGGCGGCGTAGTCGCGGAAAAAGGCAGGATAGGATTTGTTCACCGCCTGGGCACCGCGAATGGTCACGGCCTCGCCCCCGGCCTTTAAGGCGGCGATGGCGGCCATCATGGCGATGCGGTGGTCGTTGTGGGAAGAAATCCCGCCGCCGTGCAGGGTGCTGCCCTCAATCAGAAGACCATCGGCGGTCTCAGCGATGGCTACACCCAAAGTGCGCAAGGTCTCAGCGGTGGTGGCCAGACGGTCAGACTCCTTGATGCGCAGACGCTCCGCGCCGAAGATGCGGGTCTGGCCCTCTGCGCAGGCCGCCACCAGGGCCAGAATGGGCACCAGGTCGGGCATCTGGGAGGCATCGATCTCGATGCCGTGCAGGGGAGCGGGGATGACTGTATATTGGCTTTCTTCCTGCGCAACCTGGGCGCCGAAGCGCTGCAGCAGACTGATAATGGCCCGATCCGGCTGGCAGGAGGTGGGTGTCAGGCCTGTGACGGTGACAGGCTCCGCTCCGACCGCGCCGGCGCAAAGCCAGAAGGCTGCGTTGGACCAGTCACCCTCGGCGCTGCAGTCGGTGGGAAGATGGTAGCTTCCTTCCGCGCAAAGCCAGCCGTCCTGCTCGGTGACCGTCACGCCCGCCAGGGCCAGGGCCTCTTTGGTGAGCTCCACATAGCCGGCAGACTCCAGTTTGCCTTCAATCTTGATCCTGCCGCCGATGAGGGGTAAGGTGAAGAGAAGGCCCGAGATGTACTGGCTGGACACGCCGCCGCAGATGCAGAAGTCCGCACCCTTTAGCTGTCCTGCCGTGTGAAGCACGGCCTGTCCGGGCTCGGAGAGCACAGCGCCGTGGCTGCATAATAAGGAATACAGGGGTTCCAGGGGCCGTTCCGGCAGCCGCCCGTGCAGGTGAAGCTCCGCCTCAAGGCCCAGGGCGCACACCACCGGCAGCAAAAAGCGCAGGGTGGAGCCGCTCTCGCCGCAGTCCAGCACTGCGTGCGCGGGCAGATGAGAGCGGTCGATGGGAGTGATGGCGAAGCCGCCCTCAATGGGGCGAATGGCTGCACCCATGGCGTTTAAGCAGCGCACCGTGGCGCGGATATCCTCCGAATCTTCCGAGCAGCCCATGCGGCACGGCGCGTCCGACAGGGCGGCGCAGATCAGCAGCCGGTGGGCGCTGGATTTAGAGGCAATGGCGCGAATGGTGCCGCCGAAACGGGGCGCGGAGACGGTCAGGTCCATAACGAACTCCTTAGAAACCGGGGCGGAGATAGTCCTCCAACCCGTCGATGGGTAGTTTTTTCAGGCAGCAGCTGCCCAGTTTTTCCGGGACCACCAGGGTGATGGTGTCGCCTTTGCGCTTCTTGTCGGCACGCAGCAGGGTGGTCAGCGCGGAAAGAGGAGCGGTGGCCTCGGTGGGAAGGCCGCTCTCTTCCAGGGCCTGCAGCAAGGCGGGAAGAACCGCCGCATCGCACTCGCCGTGGGCAATGGCTGCCCGAGTGATGACAGCCATACCGGCGGCCACGGCTCTGCCGTGGGAGAGGGCGAAGTTGCTGTGCTGCTCAAAGGCATGGCCCACGGTATGGCCCAGATTCAGAAGCTGGCGCACGCCGTTGTCGTGCTCGTCCTGCTGGACGATATCGCGCTTGATGGTACAGGAGCGGTAAATGATTTCTTCGCGGTCATTCTTTGCCAGAAGCTCCAACAGCTCCGGATCCCGGAGCAGGCCGTATTTGATGACTTCGGCCGAGCCGTCGGCGTAGAAGTCGGCGGGCAGGGTGTCGAGCACTGTGGGGTCGCACAATACTGCCCAGGGCTGATAGAATGCACCGCACAGGTTTTTGCCGCCGGGCAGGTCAATGGCGGTCTTGCCGCCCACGGAGGAATCCACCATGGCCAAAAGGGAAGTGGGGATCTGCACATAAGCGATGCCCCGAAGATACGTGGCGGCGGTGAAGCCGGTCAGGTCACCCACCACGCCGCCACCCAGGGCGACCAGGGCATCGGAGCGGGTGATTTGTTCTTCAATCAAAAAGTTCATGAGCTGCAGATACTGCTCAGCGCACTTGGAGGCCTCGCCTGCGGGAATCACCGCGCCGACAGCTTCGACTCCGGCTGCGTGCAGGGAAGAGAGCACCGCCTGCAGATAAAGGGGTGCCACATTGCTGTCGCTGACGACCACGGCCTTCCCGGCGCCGGTGGCGGCGCGGATGGCCTCACCGCTCTCAGTTAAGGCGGCGCCGATGCGGATCTCGTAGCTGCGGGAAGCGGAAACGTTTAGTGTTCTCATCCGTCGATCTCCCGTTTCAGGGCGGTACCCTCCGCCATCAGGTCGCGCACGCGCGCTTCGTCGTTGGCGGCCAGGGCGTCGCGCACGTTGGCGAGATTCCCAATGAGCCAATCCAGCTCCTGCACCAGGTTGTCCCGGTTTTCCAGGAAGAGCTGGGCCCACATGTTCTGGTTCAGGGCCGCAACACGGGTCAGATCCTGATAGCTGCCCGCGGAGAACCCGTGGTGATCCCTGGCGGTGGGACTTTTGACATAGGCGTTGGAGACTACATGGGCCAGCTGGGAGGTGAAGGCGATGATGCGGTCATGGTTTTCCGCAGTGGTGATACTCAGGTGACCAAAGCCGCAGGGTGCGAGCACATCCTTGATGCGCTGCAGAGTTTGAGCGCCCGTGTGGGCGGGAGGCACCAGAACCATGGAGGCGCCTTCAAACATATTGGCCCGGCCGTTTTTGAAGCCGGAGAACTGGGTGCCGGCCATGGGATGGCCGCCAATGTAGGTAAAGCCATATTCCTTTGCCAGGGCAAAACCGATCTCGCAGATGGCACGCTTGGTGCCGCAGCAGTCGATGACCAGAGCCTCTTTGCTCAGAAATGGTGCAGCGGTGCGCAGATACGCTTCGCTGGCGGTGGGGTGAATGGCCAGCAGCAGAAGCTCACATTCGGGCAGGGTAGTTTCATCCAATGTGCCGTTGGAAACACCCGCTAAGATGGAATACTGCACGATGGAGGTGTCGATGTCGTGGACGAAAACCTCATGCCCGGCCTGCTTGTAGGCCCGGGCCAGGGAGCTTCCGATCAGGCCGATGCCTGCAATGCCAACTTTCATGTTAAAGGACCTCCCGAACCTTGGCGACCTTTCGGGCCACCTCGTCAAACTGTTCCGGCGTCAGGGACTGGGCGCCGTCGCACAGGGCGTGCTTGGGGTCGTTGTGCACTTCGATCATCAGGCCGTCCGCGCCGCAGGCGGCGGCAGCCATGGCCATGGGCAGCACCAGCCGGCTCAGACCAGTGGCATGACTGGGATCAACTACAACGGGAAGATGGGTCAGCTCGTGCAGCATAGGCACGGCGGAAAGATCCAGGGTGTTGCGGGTATAGGTCTCATAGGTGCGGATGCCGCGCTCGCAGAGGATGATGTTTTCATTGCCGCCGGACATGATGTACTCGGCGCTCATCAGAAGCTCCTTCATAGTGTTGGCCAGACCGCGCTTTAAGAGGATGGCCTTGTTGCAATGGCCCAGTTCCTTGAGAAGCTCGAAGTTCTGCATGTTGCGGGCACCCACCTGAATGACATCCACATCCTCAAACAGCTCCAGGTGGGAGGCAGACATGATCTCGGTGACGATGGGCATGCCCGTTACCTGCTTGGCCTCCAAGAGGAACTCCAGACCCTCGGCGCGAAGACCCTGGAAGTCATAGGGGGAGGTGCGGGGCTTGAAGGCACCGCCGCGCAGCAGGCCTGCGCCAGAGGCCTTGACGGCCTTGGCGATGTCAACGATCTGCTGTTCGGACTCCACGGAGCAGGGGCCTGCAATGATCTCAAAGTTGCCGCCGCCGATGGCACGGTCACCGAGCTTCACCACAGTATCGTCCGGGTGGAACTTGCGGTTGGCACTCTTGAAAGGCTCAGAAATGCGGGTCACGCTGTCAATGATATCCAGACCGCGGAGTAGATCGATATCGATGTTGCTGGTGTCGCCCACCAGACCGACGACGGTCTGGTACACACCGTGGAACACGTGGGGTTCCACGCCGCGGCTGCGGAGCCACATGGAAAGATGATCCAGCTGTTCCTGGGAAACGTCCTGTTTGAGTACTGCGAACATAGTAAAGGCCTCCAATTGATTTGAGTTTCAGACAGTCAATAAAAATGCCGCACAGTGATTTCACTGCGCGGCGGAAGAAAATACAAACGAGTTTCGTTTCGTTGCAGCAGAAATCACTTTTACTTTGTAAAGGTAAAGTAAAAGTAAAAGTATTCTGCGGTAAAGCAACGAGTCATGGTGAA
Organism: Oscillospiraceae bacterium; assembly: GCA_015067925.1. Taxonomy (GTDB): domain Bacteria; phylum Bacillota; class Clostridia; order Oscillospirales; family Oscillospiraceae; genus SIG488. The sequence goes on along the minus strand of SVLN01000014.1, from coordinate 1,157 downwards.
AAAACTCCTTCAACTTACGTTAGCCACATTATAAAACTCCGGAACGAGTTTGTCAACAATACTTTTCTGCTTTGAAGCGGGAAAGTGGCGCGTTTTTTCACATTTACTCCCCAATGTTTGCGACAGGAAAACAATTGTTCGCGGTTTATCGTTGAGGGGAAGAAAATGAGCGAAAAAAGAGCTTCCAAGCTTCGTCAATTTTAATAAAATTTCACAAATTCGATTGACAAAAAAAGAATTGGAATTAAAATAGTGTAGGATGTACCTGTGTGTACACCAAGAAAAATATTGGAGGAAAAACTGATGAAGAAGAGAATCCTTGCACTGCTTCTGGTTGTCTGCCTGATCGCCTCTCTGGCTGCCTGCGCCGGCAACAAGACTGCCAACAAGATCTACATCCTCACTCCGTCCGAAGACCATGGCTGGACCGGTTCCGTCGCCACCTTCGCCAAGGAGAAGGCTGCAGAAATCAACGCCGCCGGCAAGTACGTTGCCGAAGTCAAGACCGCTGCCTCTGCCGCTGAGCAGATCCAGCAGATCGAAGACCTGCTGACCAAGAAGAAGGAAATCGCCGGCATCGCCATCCTGCCGATGGACGACACCGTTGGTTCCGCCATCCAGCAGATCGCCGATAACAAGATCCCCTACACCGCTTTTGACCGCATCATCGCTGACGTCGCTGCCTCTGCTAAGGCCAACGTCAAGGGCGACAACCAGGGTATCGGCGCTGCTACCGCCGCTTACTTCGTCTCCCTGGGCATGCAGCCCGGCGACGCTGTGTACGTTTATCAGGGCGACACCTCTTCCGTTACCACCACCCGTACCGAGGGCTTCTACAAGTACCTGCTGGGCGAGCTGGAGTACAACGGCAAGAAGATCGACGACGCTGCCAAGTGGACCCAGGATCAGATCGACGCTGCCTGCACCGAGTCCGGCGCTATGAACTGGTCCCGCGCTGCCACCAAGGAGCACTTCGAGTCTCTGATGGGCAATGCTGACAACGCCAACATCAAGTGGTTCTACACTCAGGACGACGAGCTGGCCATGGGCATCCTGGAAGCTCTGAACGGCTCCGCCATCGATGAGGCCACCAAGGCTACCATCCTGGCCAACGAGATCGCCATCTCCGCTGCCGGCGGCCTGAAGGAACTGTATGA
>SVLN01000013.1 GCA_015067925.1 Oscillospiraceae bacterium | reverse complement strand
TGCGCTGAGGGTCTGATTGCCGGAACTCCTGTGAATGGTGTTGTGGAACTGCAGCCTCAGGGCAATGCCGAGCGCTGCCAGGTTGCCAGCATCATCATGAGATTCTGCAAGACCTTCATGAAGTAAGTAAACCTGCTTCGCGAAACAAGAAACATAAAAAGGGATCCCACATTTGTGGGATCCCTTTTTGTTTGAAAAGACTGGTTGTCTGTGCTATAAAGGAAGAGAAAGGTGGGGGAGACAAATGCGGCTTGCGGATTATCTGCGGCGGGGATTGATTGGCGTTTTATTCATCGTTTTATTTTTCGTTGCAGCAATTCCGGCACAAGCTACAATCTGTGTGAGCATTGCCTGGGATTTGCCCTCTGCGACGGAATGGATTACAGATGCGAGTGTTGGCGGACTCTCGCCTGAGAACAAAGCTATTGTCAACAGTACAATCTTGCAGCGGTTGATTGATACAGTTTCAAACAAAGGCGGTGTGATTTTGATTCCGGAAGGGGAGTACCGTTTTGCTCAGACGGGCACACAGACCATCGGGGCACACTGCATCAAAATGCGCTCCAACGTGATTATACGCGGGTTGGGAGAAAAGACAATCCTGAAGCCTGTGGGTGAGTCTGAAAAAGGATTGGACATGTTCTATTTCAACGAGTACCTGGATAAAGGTAAGCCCGTTTATTTGGAGAATTGCCGATTTGAGGATTTTGTGATCGATGCTTCCGGAACCTCTTGTAGGGTCTACACCAGCGCGGGCAAGGGGTTTATGTTCAACTTATTCCGCAACTGCCATTGGAAACGTGTGACGGTGAAAAATACTGACGCCACGGGCTTTGGAGTGGATTGCCCCATTAACAGTAGCATTTCCGATTGTTTTGCTCAAGGTTGCGGAAAGGCAGCAAGTACAGCAAGCGCAGGTGCCTCAGGATTTGGCATTGGTTTTGGATATTCCAATGAGGAAAATATGGTAATTTCTGGGAGCTCTTCCATTGGAAACAAAAAATACGGCTTCTTTTTCGAACATCAGGGTAGATTCAATGCTTCTAAATATCTCGCGCAGGATACCGCTGGCTTTATGGTGCGCGATTGTGAAGCCGAAGGGAACCTTTACAACTTCGGCGGAATTCGTGCAATCAGGTTGCGCTACGAATGTTGTCACTCCGTTGCACCGAAATCCCAGGACTTCTACTTTGAGAATTGCCGAGCGTGTGAAACAATCGATTGCTTCGAGGAATAAAAGACGCCCCGCGGCCATGGCTGCGAGGCGTCTTGTCATTCTTAAAGGGAGAAAACGAACTCTTTGGCCTCATCTTCAGTATAAAGATACTCCTGCGTATTGCTGGGATTTCGTTTGGTGCGCTTGAGGCCGGAGAGGTTGCTTTGACGGAATTCCTTTGGGGTACAGCCCAATTGCTTGCGGTAGATTTCGTTGAAATATCTCGGATCGGAAAAACCGCAGCGCTGGCAGATTTCTGCCACGGAGAGGTTGCTGGTTTCTACCAGCAAGCGGCCCTTTTCAAAACGGACAAGGGTCAGATAGTCCTGGTAAGACATGTTCAGGCGTTCGTGAATGAAGTGGGACAAGTAGCTGACGGACAGGCCCTCACGCTCGGCGATTTCACTGAGCAGCAGCTTGGAGCCGGAGTTTGCATCAATATAACTGATGATGCGCTCCAGCCGTTGGTTGCTGATGTTCTGCTGGCGCTTTTCTGCCACATCCAAAAGCCGCCAGGGAATCTCCAACAAAAGCATGCGGAAAATCTGGTTCAAACGACTCATGCAGGCGAATTCATAGGTGGGCTGCATGGCAAAATAGGCTTTGGACAGGAGAATCAATTCAGAACGAAGGGCTGCTTTATTCTGGATCTCGGTCAGGTTCTGCCAATCGAAACGCAGGTCCTCAATGGTCGGGAAATAGTTTTTGCAGAACTGGGGTGAAATCTGCAGGATGAGAAGAGTAGCCTTTTCTGAGACAGAGCGGAACTCATGTGCTAACCATGGGTTCATCAGAGCAGCTTCGCCCTCGTGAACGATGAATTGATGACCGCGACAGGAGATTTTCAATTCCCCGCGCATGACCATGAGAAGTTCGAATTCCCGGTGCATATGGGGCGAACGATAGGTTACGTCATTGATCAAAACGCGCATGCCTTGCAGCTGGTCATGGCGAATCACTTCGTATTCCATAAAAAACCTCCTTCGGCAATACTTTTCTTCAGTATATCATGTTTTTTCTTCTCTGCAAGGGAAGATGAAGAAGCGACACAAGGAAAAGCGGATTTGTCTTTTTGCAAAAGCTAAATAATCTGGATTTTAACGCTGAGAAAATGGATAGATGCTATAAAGATACGACAATTCTGCTCACTTTTTTTAAAAGTATTGCACTTGGCGGAAGGTCAAATATAATGAGGGTATTATCGCAAACAAATCGGAGGTTTGGATTCATGCTGCAGACAGAAAAGAAACAATTGAGCGCCATATCCTGCCGAATTCGCCTTGGAATTCTGGAAGCAACCCATGCGGCCTCGTCCGGTCACCCGGGCGGAAGCCTGTCGAGTGCAGATGTGCTGACCTGGCTCTATTTTCGCCAGATGAACGTAGATCCGAACAAACCGGATGACGCAGGCCGCGACCGTTTTGTGCTCAGCAAGGGCCATGCCGCACCGGCCTTATATGCAACCCTGGCACAGCGCGGTTATTTCCCTGTGGAGGAGCTGAAGACCCTTCGCAGTTACGGCAGCCGTCTGCAGGGGCATCCCAGCATGAAGGCTTTGCCCGGCGTAGACATGTCCACCGGCTCTTTGGGACAGGGCATCTCTGCTGCGGTTGGCATGGCGCTGGCTGCCAAGCTTGCCGGTACTTCTCAGCGGATCTATGCGCTGCTGGGCGACGGCGAAATGCAGGAAGGTCAGGTCTGGGAAGCACTGATGTGTGCGGCCCATTATAAACTGGATAACCTGTGCGTGCTGGTGGATCGCAACACGCTGCAGATTGACGGCCGCACGGCAGACGTAATGAATCCTGAACCCATTATGGAGAAGCTGCAAGCCTTCGGCCTGGCGGTGACGCAGATCAACGGACATGACTTTGATGAGATGCAGCAAGCCTTTACCTGGGCAGGGAAGACGCTCGGGCAGCCTGCCGCCATTGTGCTCAACACCATCAAGGGCAAGGGCGTTTCCTTTATGCAGGATCTAGCTTCCTGGCATGGTCAGGCGCCCAACGATGAACAGTATGCCGCTGCGCAGGAAGAATTGATGCAGCAGCTGCGGGAACTGGAGGGATAAGATGAAACCGATCGCACTGCGTGATAGCTACGGTCAGGCGCTGGCGGCGCTGGGCCGTGAGCACGAAAACGTTGTGGCGCTGACGGCTGACCTGGCAGGCGCCACCAAGACCTCGATTTTCCAGAAGGAATTCCCGGAAAGACATTTCAATTGCGGTATCGCAGAAGGAAATATGGTTTCCCTGGCTGCCGGCATGGCGACCATGGGTTACGTTCCCTTTGTTTCCACCTTTGCCATGTTCGCTGCGGGAAGAGCCTTTGAGCAGATCCGTAACAGCATTGGCTATCCCCATCTGAATGTGAAGATCGCAGCCACACACGGCGGCATTTCCGTAGGCGAGGACGGCGCGTCCCATCAGTGCTGCGAGGACTTTGCGCTGATGCGGGTGATTCCCGGCATGACCGTAATCTGCCCGTGTGATGATGCCCAAGCCCGCGCAGCGGTGCGTGCGGCTTATGAGCACGACGGGCCGGTGTATCTGCGCTTCAGCCGCGCAGCAAGTCCTGCGGTGTATGAGGGTGAAGCACCCTTTGAAATCGGTAAGGGTGTGATGCTGCGCGAGGGCACGGACGTGGCCCTGCTGGCCAACGGCCTGCTGGTCTATGAGGCCCTTCAGGCAGCTGAGACCCTGGCAGAAGAGGGTATCTCCGCCCGGGTCATTGACCTGGCGACCATTAAGCCTCTGGATGAGGAAATCGTCCTGCAGGCTGCCAAAGAGTGCCGCGCCATCGTTACCTGTGAAGAACACAGCATCATCGGCGGTCTGGGTGAGGCCGTGGCTGCGCTTCTTTGCGAGAAGGGTGCTGCGGTACCTATGGCTCGTGTGGGCGTGCGCGATGTGTTCGGCACCTCCGGTACTGCCAAGGAATTGATGAAGGCCTATGGCCTGACCTCTGAACAGATCGTTCAGAGCACAAAAACGCTTTTTGCCTCCATTTAAGATATCAGATATCAGACACGAAACCCCTGCAGCGTATGCTGCAGGGGTTTCGTGTCTTTGTGTGAAGTTTAAAGTGCGGCAAGATCCGCGTATTGCTGCTTCAGGGCAGGGTAGAGGGCGATGTAGCGCTCGTACGCTGCAGCATAAGCAGCCTGGTCGGCGGGTTGCATGGGGGCGTTGTAGGCCACCATGGCGTCGCAGGCGGTGGGGACATCCGGATACAGACCGGCGCAGACAGCAGCCAGAATGGCAGCACCCAGGGCGGGGCCTTCCTTGCTCACAGCGGTGCGAACGGGCAGATCGAAGCAGCCGGCAAGCATGCTGCGCCACAAGGTGCTGGTGCCGCCGCCACCACAGGCGATCATTTCCTTGAAGTCCACGCCCAGATCCTGCAGGATGCGGACGCAGTCGGTCAAGGAGTAGCTGACACCTTCCATGACAGAGCGGATCAGATCGCCCCGTTCGTGCATGGCGCTCAGGCCGAAGAACACGCCGCGGCAATCCGGATCCAGGTGGGGCGTACGCTCACCCATCAGATAGGGAAGATACAAAAGGCGATTGGCGCCGATGGGGCTCTTGGCGGCCTCGGCGGTCATGATCTCATAGGGATCCACACCCTCTTCGGCGGCCTGCTGCACCTCCGGGGTGCAGACGGTGTCACGCAGCCAGCGCAGGGACAGGCCGGCTGCCTGGGTGACGCCCATCAGATGCCATGCGCCGGGAACGGCGCAGCAGAAGGTGTGCACGCGGCCCTTGGGGTCGATGGAAATCTTGTCGGTATGGGCAAAGACCACACCACTGGTGCCGATGGTGGTGAAGGCCTTACCGTCACGCACGACACCCACACCTACGGCAGCGGCGGCGTTATCGCCGGCGCCCGCGGCCACGGGGGTGCCGGCCTTCAGACCGGTCAGGGCGGCAGCGGCCTCGGTCACGTAGCCGGAGCATTCGCAGCTCTCCAGCACCGTGCCCAGCAGGAAAGGATCGATGTCCAGAGTTTTCAGCAGTTCTTCTGACCAGCGGCGGCCCGGAATGTCCAGCATCTGCATGCCGCTGGCGTCGGAGACGTCGGTGGCGAAGGTGCCGGTGAGGCGGTAGCGCAGATAGTCCTTGGGCAGCAGAATGTGGCGGCAGCGGGCATAAAGCTCGGGCTCATGCTTGCGTACCCACAGAAGCTTGGACAGGGTGAAGCCCGTCAGGGCGGGGTTGGCGGTGATCTCAATCAGGCGCTCTGCGCCCACGATTTCGGTGATCTCGCGGCATTCTTCACCGGTGCGCTGATCGCACCAGATGATGCTCTTGCGCAGCACGTCGCCGTTCTCATCCAGCATCACAAGGCCATGCATCTGGCCGGAAAGGCCAATGGCGGCCACGTCAGCAGCATCCACGCCGCTTTGCGCCATGACGCCAGCAATCGTCTGAATGCCGGCGTTGACCCAATCGTCGGGTTCCTGCTCAGCCCAGCCGTTTTGAGGCTGATAGAGGGGATATTCAATTGTCTGGGAGGCGATCACCTTGCCGGTCTGGTCAAAGAGGACCGTCTTGGTGCCGCTGGTACCCAGGTCAATACCAATTACGTACTTCATTGGCGCTTACCCAAAGAGCACTTCGTTGACCACGCGCTGCAGATATTCCTGACGGCCGGAGCCGGGATTCGGCCAGCCTTCCAGGGTGCGGGCGTGCTCTGCCAGGGAAGCCAGGTCGGTCTTGCCCTCGCGGATGGCCCGGCCCAGTTCGGTGTTCCAGGAGCTGTAGCGCTCGGCACGGAAACCGTCCAGACGGCCGTCTTCGATGAGCTCGGCGGCCTTCAGGAGGCCCAGAGCGAAGGCATCCATACCCAAAATGTAGGCGTGGAACATATCCTCCGGGGTGTTGGAGGGACGGCGGTTCTTGGCGTCGAAGTTGAAGCCGCCGGTCAGGCCGCCCGCGCGGATGACCTCCAGCATGGCGTTGGTGGTTTCGTAGATGTCGTACGGGAACTCGTCGGTATCCCAGCCCAGCAGGTAGTCGCCGGTGTTGGCGTCGATGGAGCCCAGCATGCCGTTCATGGCGCTGACTCTCAGCTCGTGCTGGAAGGTGTGACCGGCCAGGGTGGCGTGGTTGGCTTCGATGTTCATCTTGAAGTCCTTATCCAGGCCGTACTGACGCAGGAAACCGATGGCGGTGGCGGCGTCAAAGTCGTACTGGTGCTTCATGGGCTCCTTGGGCTTGGGCTCGATGAGGAAGTCGCCGGTGAAGCCGATGGAGCGGCCATAGTCACGGGCCATGGTCATGAGACTGGCGATGTTTTCCTGCTCAAAGCGAACATCGGTGTTCAGCAGGGTCTCATATCCTTCGCGGCCGCCCCAGAAGACGTAGCCCTTGCCGCCGAAGCGGACGGTCAGGTCCAGAGCCTTCTTGATCTGCGCTGCGGCGCAGCAGTAAACGTCCACGCTGTTGGAGCTGCCGGCACCGTTCATGTAGCGCTGAGCGCCGAACATGTTGGCGGTGCCCCACAGGCACTTCAGGCCGGTTTGCTTCATCTTCTCTTCGATGAAATCGGCGATCTCATCCAGACGGTCCCAGGTTTCCTGCACGGTTGCACCCTCGGGAACCAGGTCCACATCGTGGAAGCAGAAGTATTCCACACCCAGCTTCTGCATGAACTCGAAGCCGGCCTCCACCTTGGCTTTGGCGTGTTCCATGGTGCCGGGGACCTGACCAAAGGACTTATCTGCTGTGTTGCCGCCGAACATATCGGTACCGGCAGCGCCCAGATTGTGCCACCAGGCCATGGCGAAGGGAAGCCACTCACTCATCTTCTTGCCCAAAACCACACGATCGGGATTGTAGTAGCGGAAGGTAAAATCTCCCTTACTGTCGGTGCCGGCGTAGCTGACTTTCGGTAAATTGGGGAAATAAGCCATATTTATCCACCTTTCAGGGCGCTTTGCCCATAGTTTCTTTGATGGATTTATTCTAGCTTTTTTTCGTTGCTTCTGTCAAATTGCAAACAAGGGAATTCTGCGTTTCATAATAGATAATCCTGCTGTCTTTGGCAAAACACTTGCAAGAAGAAAATGGATTCCTTTATAATAAAGTCAACACCAAACAAAGGAGCGAAATACTTATGTCGGAACATCTGATTCAAAACCCGATTCTTCCCGGTTTTTATCCGGACCCTTCGATGTGCCGTGTCGGCGATGATTTCTATCTGATTACTTCTTCCTTTGAGCTCAGCCCCGGCATCCCCATTTTCCACAGCAAGGACCTGGCCCATTGGGAGCAGATCGGCCATGCCGTGACCCCGGAAAACGGCTTTGAAATGGAATGCAACTCCTTCCGCGGCGGCGTTATGGCCCCGTCCATCCGCTACCACAAGGGTGTTTTCTACATCATCAACATGAACTTCTCCCAGGGCGGAAACTTCATTGTCACTGCCACCGATCCCGCCGGCCCCTGGTCTAAGCCCCACGTTCTGCCCGATGTTCCGGGTATCGACGCCTCCCTGTTCTTCGATGACGACGACAAGTGCTACATCGTTTCCACCGGCATGATCGTTAACCCCGAGGGCAGAAAAGAGCGCGGCATCTGGTGCCAGGAGTTTGATATTGAGAACTTCTGCCTGCTGGGAGAGCGCCACGACATCTGGAACTGCGCGCTGCATGATGCTCCCTCTCCCGAGGCTCCGCATCTGTTCCGCAAGGATGGCTACTACTACCTGCTCATCGGCGAGGGCGGCACCGAGCATTGGCATGCTGTTTCTTTCGCCCGTTCGAAGAACATCTTCGATTGGTACGAAGCCAACCCTGCCAACCCTGTTTTGACTCATCGCCACTTCGGCTACACCCATCCCATTGCAAACGTTGGACATGCCGATATGGTCGAACTGGACGACGGCAGCTGGTACGCTGTTATGTTGGCCAGCCGTATCATTGGAGGTGCATATAAGAACCTGGGCCGTGAGACCTACATCTGCGAGGTCACCTGGGAGCGCGGCTGGCCCATCTTCGCCCCCGGCAGCGGCCAGGTCGAATGGACCATCCCGGCAGCAAAGAGCCTGCCCTGGACGCCGTATCCCGAAAAGGATCCCAAGGACGACTTCGATTCCGAGAAGCTGGATATGACCTGGGTCTTCTGGGGTGTTCCCTATCAGGACTTCTGGCGCGTGGAAGACAGCGCCCTGAAGCTCAAGTGCCTGCCCAGAGCGCTGGACCGCAAGATCAAGCGCATGGCCCGTGGCAGTGGCCCGCGCACCCCGCAGCTGCCGCCTCGCGATGACTGCGCCGCTGTGGTTCTGCGCCGTCAGCAGCATGTCAGCTTTGATGCCACCACCAAGCTGTCCTTTACCCCTGAAAAGAACGAGACTGCCGGCCTGATCATCATGCAGGCCAACAACAACCAGTTCCGTCTGGAACTGCTGCAGGAAGACGGCCAGCAGTATGTGCGCGCGGTGGAAGTTTCCACCAAGAGCGATCTGCCTCCCTTCCATCCGAACTACGATCCCATCACCACCAACACTGAGTTTGCCCGGATTCCGTGGCAGGGCGGCGATGTGGTGCTGCAGCTTAAGGTCCGTGGTCAGCAGCATGACTTCTATGTCGGTACGGACGAAGAGAACCTGCAGCTGCTCTACGCCGGTGCAGACGGCCGCAACATTAACATCGAAGTGGACGGCTGCATGGTCGGCACCTGCCTGGGCATGTTTGCCTCCGCCAACGGCGACGAGAGCGCCAATGAGGCCGCTTTCGACTACTTCACCTATCAGGGCGTTGAGCCTGAAGGCGAATGGTGGAAGGCTCTGGATTAATTCCTTTCAAAGAAGGTGCGTGCTGCAACATGCAGCACGCACTTTCTTTTTTTGTGCTATAATAGAAGAAAGGAGGCAAGCGCATGAATCACGAAGTGTTGTTACAGGCTTGGCGTGCCGAAGAGGCCGTGGCCCATATCCACGGCTGGGACTTTTCCCATATTGACGGCAGATACGAAGAAGAGACGAATCTTCCCTGGGATTACCGCGATGCGATCCTCTCTGTTCTGAAGCCGGAGATGAAAATCCTGGATATTGATACCGGAGGCGGAGAGTTTCTGCTCTCGCTGCATCATCCGTATGAGAATACAGCGGCCATGGAGAACTATGGACCGAATGTGCAGCTCTGCCGCGAAACACTCTTGCCTCTTGGCGTCGACTTCCGTCCCGGCGATGGCGACGGGGCGTTTCCTTTTGGCGATGAATCCTTTGACCTGGTGATCAATCGCCACGGCGATTTGAATGCCCGGGAGATTTTCCGGGTTCTGAAGCCCGGCGGTACCTTCATCACCCAGCAGGTGGGCGCGGAAAACGATCGGGAACTGGTGGAACTTCTCCTGGGGCCGACGCCGCTGCCGTTCCCCGAGCAGTATCTGAGCCTCGTTTCCGACGGGTTTTCAGCAGCCGGATTTGAGATTATGGATGCTCGGGAGTGCTTTTCTGCCATCCGGTTTTTCGATGTGGGAGCCCTTGTGTGGTTTGCCCGGATCATCGAGTGGGAGTTTCCGGGGTTTTCGGTGGAGACTTGCCGGCAGGCGCTGTTTCATGCCCAGGAGCAGCTGGAGCGGGACGGCTGCCTGGAAGGGAAGACCCACAGATTCTTTCTTATGGCGAAAAAAGGATAACAAAGAGCGGCACAACTTGCGTTGTGCCGCTTGCTTTTTAAAACAGAATTCGAATGGTGGTGCCTTCCCCCAGTTCGCTTTCCGCCGTAACGGAAGCACCGAGGAAGCGTGCACCATGCTTGACGATCGACAGGCCCAGGCCGGTGCCGCCCACTTCCTTGGAGTGGCTCTTATCCACCCGGTAAAAACGCTCGAAAATACGGGGGATGTCCTCTTTGGGGATGCCAATACCGGTGTCGGAAACAGCAAGCTCCACACCGTCGATGTGCTGGCGGAGCTCCACAGTGACCTTGCCGCCGGGATGATTGTATTTGATGGCGTTGTCGCAGAGGTTGTAGATCATCTCTTCCACGATCTCCTCTGCGCCGCGGATGGTCGGGTTTTCTCCAATGAGTTCCAGAGTAACGCCCTTTTCCTCTGCGGCCAGTTCCAGATAGGAGAACACATTGCGGCAGAGCTCGGCCAAGTTGAGCTCGCGGATTTCGATGGCAATGTCCCGGTCATCGAGCTGGGAAAGCTTGATGATGTCACTGACCAAGGTAATCAGACGCTGGGACTCCGTGTGGATCTTGCCGGCAAAGCGGGGAATGTCTTCCGGCTTGGCAATGCCGCTCTCGATGAGCTCGGCGTAGCCGGAGATGGAAGTCAGGGGCGTTTTCAGTTCATGGGAGACATTGGCGGTGAAATCCCGGCGCATACGGTCCTGGGTTTCGTGCTGCTGCTGCAGGGTCTGCATCTGCTGTACGAACTGTTCGTTCTGGTGGGTCATGCGGCGGATCAGCGGTGCAAACTCCGGGGCGAGTTCTTCGGCCTGGGTGGGCTGAACGGGCAGCTGATTAAGGATGTCCACCAGGCGGCGGGTGATGGCGTGGGCGGAGAGGGCGCAGGCGAAGACACCCAGAACCAGGATGATGGCTGCTGTGAAAATCAGCGCGCCGATGGCGTCTGCACCTCGGGAGGCAACCAGCAGACAGGCTGCGACGCAATAAAGAAGAATCGAAGCGAACATGATACCCAGATGGGCGAACAGAATCTTTTTACGCATGGCTGCCCTCTGCGATCATGTAGCCGATGCCGCGCACGGTCTGGATCAGATCGCCGGCAGTACCGAGCTTCTGGCGCAGGGTACGGATGTGCACATCCACCGTGCGGCTCTCACCGGAGAAGGAGTAACCCCAGACGTTGTTGAGAATCTGATCCCGGGTGAGCACCACCTGCTGGTTCTCCAAAAGCAGGCACAGAAGCTGGTATTCCTTGAGGGTCAGGGCAATGCTTTGCCCGTCGACCCGGACCTGATGCTTGGGCGGGCAGACATAAAGATTGCCCAGCTGATATTCTTCCACCGTGGTTTCGCTGGCGGTACGGCGCAGCAGCGCCTTGACCCGGGCCAGCAGCTCCATCATGCCGAAGGGCTTGGGAATGTAGTCATCGGCACCGGCATCAAAACCGCGGACCTTGTCGTATTCCGTTCCTTTGGCGGTGAGCATGATCACCGGCAGATTTTTTGTTTTAGAGTCCGCGCGCAGACGGGAGAGAATGCTCAGACCGTCCTCCTCAGGAAGCATAATGTCCAAAAGAACCAAAGACGGCAGTTGCGCCTGCATGGCCTGCCAGAACGCAGAGGGCGCAGCAAAGCCCTGAGCTTCCAGGCCGGTGGAGGCCAGGGTGTAGACCACAAGTTCGCGGATGTTTTCATCATCTTCAACCAGATAGATCAAAAGGATTCCTCCTGTTCCAACTGTGATGGAAGTATTATACTATAAAATCTTCGAGGAAAAAAGCGTGGTTCTGTAAAGTTTTGAAAAAGAACTGATTCACTTTTTCAGCTGACAGACGGACTCGTACAGGCTCACCAGTGCCCCGCTGAGCAGAATACCGCCTACAATGTCGCTGAGCCAATGTACGCCGGAAAGCAGACGCGCGGCAACCATGAAAATGAGAAAAGAGACAATGAAAACAGTGGTGCAGCACTTCCAGAATCGTCGTTGGATTCGAAGGCGAAGCTGCAGCAGAGCGGTTACCATCACACACAGTACGAGCAGGGTAGTGGACGATGGATAGGACGCTTCCAGGATTCCGTTGATCAGCACCGGCCTGTAATTGACAACAAAGTGTTCAAAGAAAAGATAAGCGGCCAGCATCAGAAGATAGAAACCGCCCAGTACCAGCAGACTATAATCTACGCGCAGAATGTGCCTGCGGTGAATCCATTGTACAAGCCCAAAAACTGCGAAGGCCAAACAGAAGGCCACGGGCACCAGTCCCAGCCAATCGGTGATGGCGTACAGGACAAGATGAACGCCGGTTAGGTTATGAAAATAACCGTTGAGGGCTGCAAGGCCAACGCAGGAGCCGTTCGGGCCGATGGCCCGGACGTCAACATGCATCGTTACGATCGTCCAAAGCACAAATGCGGTGAACAGGCAGATGGATCGCGGAAAAGCGGTTCTTGTTTTCAATGTGAGATCCTCCCTTTGGATGTGTTCAATCATCACACTACAAGAAGGGAGGAAGATGCGCAAGAAACGGGGCGTTACAGGGGTGATACGTTTCGTGTCACTGCTTCTTGGCCAGAAGAAAGAGCTTGAACAGCAACAGAAGAAACGCGGAGGCCGCCGCATAGGGTTGGGAACTGATGATGAAAATCAAAGCGCCGATGGTGTTAAGAAGCAGCGATACCGGACGCTTGAGCTTTAACCAAATCGGCCAGGAGCAGGTTTGAAGCGCCAGGGCGAGGATGCCGAGCGCGACCATGGCGATTACGATTGTAAGATATGATAATCGTAGATAAGAAGCGACGCCTGTCAAGGATAAAAGGGAAACTGCATTCACGGCCTCGCCGGATGTATACCGGAAGAACGGAAGGAACAGGAACGATGCGGCACTCAGATCGCACAGACCATAAATCAAGTCAAGAAATCGTGCGTGCGTTTGCTTATGATCGTCCTCCGCGACGGTCAGCATTTCTTGAGAAGAGAGAAGTGTGTCAATGGATACGCAGAAGAACTTAGCGATCTGCTTCAGAGAATCAATGTTCGGATACCCTCTGCCGGACTCCCATTTTGATACCGCGGTGCGCGATACATAGAGTGCCTGGGCAAGCTCTTCCTGGGTGAGGCCCTTCTGCCGCCGGAGTTCGAGTAGTTTTTCATGAAATTCCATAGCTACGTCCTTATCTGTGAATGTACATTCTGCTCATCTGCGCTTCGCCGTCGCCCTGGGCCATGCAGAAAAACTCCCAGCCGTATCGTTCGTAAAAGCCAGTGTGGTCGGTGAGCAGATAAACAGGGGAGAATCCCTTTGCCCGCAAATCCTCCACGGCCATGTTCAGAAGCGCACCTGCAATGCCGCGGCAGCGGTAGGCCTCTTCCGTAAACACGGCGCAGATGTTTGGCGTCAGGTCGGGCCGGTCGTGAAAGTCATTTTCAATGACGCCCAGGCCACCGACGATGGCGCTTGCATCCAGGCAGAGGAACCAGCCGTATTCCGTTTCCCGGTTCAGGTAGGCGTCCATGCAGTCCAGGTACGCCTGCTTGGGAACGTGCCACTTGGAGGAAAACCAACCTGCAGCGGTATCTTTTTGTTCCGGGTGCTCCCGCAGGGTGATGAATTGGAGTTCAGCCATCATCGAAGCCTCCCTTCAGTTTGATTGTATGATATCATCCTGTCGTGGAAACTGCAACCACGCGCCGGCTGCGTGTTGCGGTTTTTCCCCGGGCGTGGTAGAATAACGGCAGGTTCTTTGGGAGGAATACTTATGAAACGGATCTTACTCATCGGCACGGGCGGCACCATCGCCTCCGATGTGACGCAGACCGGCCTTGCGCCGGAACTGAATACCCGGCAGCTGCTTTCCTACATACCGGGCGTTGCGGATGTGTGCGAGGTGGACAGCCTGCAGCTGTTGAGCCTGGATTCCACCGATATGGCGCCGGAGCATTGGCTAATGATGACCCGCTGTATCCGTGAGCACTTTGACCGCTATGACGGTTTTGTTATCACTCACGGCACGGACACCATGGCCTATACGGCGGCTGCTCTGAGCTATCTGATTCAGGGGAGCGGCAAGCCCATCATCCTCACCGGTGCCCAGAAGCCCATCGGCTTTGACTCTACCGATTCCAAGACGAATCTTCTCGACGCGCTGCGCTGCGCCTCGGAGGACCTGCCGGGCGTGAGCATCGTGTTCAACGGCCAGGTGATCCTGGGCACCCGGGCCAGAAAGACTCGCTCCAAGAGCTTCCAGGCCTTCTCCAGCATCAATTATCCCCTCCTGGGCGTGCTGCATGACGGGAAACTCTTGCGCTATATCCGCCAGCCGAGCCTGGAAAGACCGATCTTCTACGACAACCTCAACACCCGCGTGTCGCTGATGAAACTGGTGCCCGGCGCCAGCCGCGAGCAGGCGGACTTCCTCTTGGAGCGCAGCGATGCGCTGATTATCGAGAGCTTCGGCGTGGGCGGCCTACCCTCTGCCGGCGGCTTTTATGAGTGCCTGGAAAAGTGGATGGATGAGGGCAAACTGGTGGTTCTGACCACCCAGGTGGCCAATGAGGGCAGCGACGTGGGCGTGTATCATGTGGGCTATCACCTCAAGAGCAATCTGCGGGTCATGGAGGCCTATGATATGAGCACCGAGGCTGTGGTGGCCAAGATGATGTGGATCCTGGGCCAGACCCGGGAGCGTCAGGAGGTCGAACGGCTGTTCTACACCCCCGTTGCCAGCGATATCCTTTGGAAAGAATAAAAGAACGGGCATGCACGAGAGTGCATGCCCGTTCTGGCTTTTTTGTACTGTCACATAAGATGTTGTGCCCAATTGGCACCCAATCTGTTCGACAAGTTGGAATTGGTTAAGCTTTACAGAAACAAAGCAAGTTCTATTTCATCCTCATCAGCATTCCCAGTTTCCTTGAATCCATAATTATTATACAGATGCAATGCAATAGAGTTGTTTTTATTGCAAGTTAATACAACTTTATTAGATGGCCCAAATGGTTTGGATGCAATATAATCCAGACACTTTCTTAAAGCAATCGCTCCAAATCCTTGGTGTTGATACGCAACATCAATCATCATATGCCAAATATTATACTCTGCAAGGTCATAATCATATATTACCATCACATAACCAACCATTGTATCATCATGGAATATTCCGAACGGAGTGCATTGATTATAATATACATATGCTTGTGCTAAACTTCTGGTTGGGTGTGAAACAAATTGCTCTTGTGCCTTATCCAACTTTAAATTGAAAGCCTGTATAAAGTTATTTTCATCAATTCTTGTTAATTTAATATTACGCATAATTCCTCCTATTTGTTATGGAGGGATTACAGCATATAGTATCCCTCCAAATTCAATGTTTCAACAGTCATAAGATTATAGTTTCTATTCATAAATGAACATCTCCTTTCAATTTGGGATATCTATGTAAACACAAATGTGTAATTGTATCGCTGAAAATACAAGTTTATACAACAGTCCGTCAAATTCAAGTTTATCGAATGAATAACATTTTACCATAGAACAGCGTCAAAATAAATAGGATGGCACAAAGGCCCATTACCACCGCAAAAAAACAGCACCTGCCGAAGCAGGTGCTGTAAGATGAGAAACAAATTATCTCTTGGAGAACTGAGGAGCACGACGTGCGGCCTTCAGACCGTACTTCTTGCGTTCCTTCATTCTGGGGTCGCGGGTCAGGAAACCGGCAGCCTTGAGAATGGGGCGGTAGGTTTCGTTGACCTTCAGCAGAGCGCGGGAGATACCATGACGGATGGCGCCGGCCTGACCGGTAACGCCGCCGCCGGCGACGGTGCAGATGACGTCAACCTTGCCCAGGGTCTCGGTGGCAACCAGGGGCTGACGAACCAGCAGCTTCAGAGTATCCAGGCCGAAGTAGTTGTCGATGTCACGGCCGTTGATGGTGATGGCGCCGGTGCCGTTGGGATACACACGAACGCGAGCGACGGAAGACTTACGTCTGCCGGTGCCGTACATATACTGTTTCTTGCTCTCGTACATAATCCTTTACCTCCTGATTAGTCCAGAACCCAAGCTTCGGGCTTCTGAGCAGCGTTCTTGTGCTCGGGGCCAGCGTACAGCTTCAGGCGGGTGAGGGCGTTGCGGCCCAGGGTGTTCTTGGGCAGCATGCCCTTAACAGCCAGTTCCATAGCGAACTCGGGGCGCTGCTCCATCAGAAGGCGATACTTGACTTCCTTCAGGCCGCCGATCCAACCGGTGTGATGACGATAATACTTGTCTTCCAGCTTGTTGCCGGTCAGGACAGCCTTATCGGTGTTCACGATGATCACGAAATCGCCGCAATCAACGTTGGGGGTGTAATCAACTTTGTGCTTGCCGCGCAGCAGCTTGGCAGCGGTGGCAGCGGTACGGCCCAGGGGCTTGCCGGCTGCATCGAGAACGTACCATTTGCGCTGGACGGTCTCCTTCTTAGCCATAGTCGTGGACATTCTATTTCCTCCAATTGTGGAAGGGTGAAATCCCTTCAATATTTGACAAATTGATTGAACACGCATACAATATTCCAAAACGTGCCTTGTTTTTATACCATACGGTCAATTTTTTGTCAACAACAATCTTTTGAAAAATTCAGTTAGCTCCGAGCGAACTCGCAAATGCTCTGTTTTTCTCTTAAATGCTCGTTCAAACTCAAAATGCAAAAAAGTTTTCTTTTGGAGGTTTTTCCATGAAACAGCGATTGACCGGCCTAGTACGCCGGTGTGTGGACGATTACCATATGATTTCCCCTGGTGACAAGATTGCCGTGGGCGTGTCCGGCGGTAAGGATTCCCTGGTTCTTTTGAGCCTGATGGCTGCCCTGCGGGAGTATCATCCGGCCAGTTTTTCCCTGGAAGCTGTGACGGTCGATATGGGCCTGGGCGGGATGGATTTTACCCCTGTGCAGGAGTTTTGCGAAAGCCTGCAGATTCCTTATTATTGTAAGAAAACTGAGATCGGCCCCATCATCTTTGAGCACCGCAAGGAAAAGAATCCCTGCTCCATGTGCGCGAAAATGCGCCGGGGCGCCCTCAATGAGGTGCTTCTGGAGCGCGGCCTGAACAAGGTCGCCCTGGGGCATCACTATGACGACGCTGTGGAAACCTTTTTAATGTCCCTGATCTTCGAAGGCCGCCTGAGTTGCTTCCAGCCGGTGACTTATCTGGACAGAACGGGCATCACCCAGATCCGCCCGATGCTCTACATCGGGGAAAAGACGGTGGAAAACTTTGCCAAGCGGGAGAATCTTCCCATTGTGCACAATACCTGCACCGCGGACAAGCACACCAAGCGCCAGGAGATCAAGGAGCTTGTCTACTCCCTGTCCGCCACCTATCCGGAGCTCAAGAGCCGGGTCTTCGGCGCCATGCAGCGCCTGCCCCTGCCGGAGTGGGGCATCGAGGGCGCGGAGCGCCGCCCGCTGCCGGAGCAGGAGGACTAAAGGATGATAAGCCGCACGACAAACAGCAGCAGGATCCCCGGAAGACCCAGAAACCCCACCACCACGGCGGTGACAATGTTCAGACTGAACACTGCGCCGGTGAGGCGGGAGAACAGATTCAGCAGAATCAGTGCGCCGTAGCCGCACAGGGTGTTCAGAATCAGCTTGTGGGGAAGGGGAAGCTTGGCTTTGGTCAGTTTGAGAAGCAGCAGTAGGGCGGCAATGGCCAAAAGAGCGGTTAAAAGATTCACAAATATTTCCTCCTTTTGGTACAAGCCTATTCGTGTATAACGGCGCGTATGCGTGACATACTAGCCGTGGACAATCGGACCGGGGACGACATTCAAAATCATTGCGTACGAATGATCCCACAAGGCAGAAGCTGTGCCGGGTAAGAGCGTGGCGTTCCACCCTCTGATGCGAAGCGGAATCGGTCGACTGTCAAGCGTATCGCACTTTATGATCTTGGTGGACGATGCGAACAGCCAAAGCAGCGCCCTGTGCGCGCGTAAAGCCTTGGCAGGGATGGGCTTCGGTCTGTCCCGGACATAATCATCTGGCGGCAGTCCCGGCTATGGGACTGCTGCTTTTTTATACTATTGGTTGTGGTAAGATTGACAAAAGGCCCAATTTATGGGATAATGTATGCTAGATTGGTATGGTCTGCCCATATGCAGGCCCAAATGAATGAGGGATAACATGAGCAAGAACAATTCCTACGGTAACGACAGTATTTCGTCCTTGAAGGGCGCCGACCGCGTGCGCAAGCGCCCGGCGGTCATCTTTGGCTCCGACGGCCTGGAGGGTTGCCAGCACGCTGTATTTGAAATTCTTTCCAACGCCATCGACGAAGCCCGTGAAGGCCATGGCAATGTGATCACCGTCACCCGCTATGCTGACCACTCGGTGGAGGTGGAGGACTTCGGCCGCGGCTGCCCCGTGGACTGGAACGAGAAGGAAGGCCGCTATAACTGGGAGCTGGTATTCTGCGAGCTCTATGCCGGCGGCAAGTACGACAACAACGCCGGCGGCGACTACACCTACTCCCTGGGCCTGAACGGCCTGGGCGCCTGCGCCACCCAGTACGCCTCAGAGTATTTCGATGCCATCATCCATCGTGACGGCAAGAAGTACAGCCTGCATTTTGAACAGGGCGAGAACGTGGGCGGCCTGAAGGCAGAGCCTGCCGAGCGCAAGAAGAGCGGCTCGCTGTTCCGCTGGAAGCCGGACTTGAACGTCTTTACCGATATCAATGTGCCGGAAGAATACTTTATCGACACCCTGAAGCGCCAGGCTGTAGTCAACGCCGGTGTGACCTTCCGCTTCCGCAACGAGAAGAGTGCGGGCAAGTTTGAGACTACGGATTTCCTGTACGAAAAGGGCATCCTGGACTATGTGGGCGAATTGACCCAGGTGGGAGCCATCACCATGCCCCAGTACTGGGAGGCTGAGCGCCAGGGCCGCGACCGTGAGGACAAGCCGGAATATAAGGTGAAGATCACCGCTTCTGTGTGCTTCTCCAACCAGGTCAACCAGATCGAGTATTACCACAACTCCTCCTGGCTGGAACATGGCGGCGCCCCGGAGAAGGCGGCCCGCTCTGCCTTTGTCTCAGCCATCGACGCATACCTGAAGGCCAACAACAAATACAACAAGTCTGAGACGAAAATCACCTTCCAGGACGTATCGGATTGCCTGGTGCTGGTGACCAACTGCTTCTCCACCCAGACCTCCTACGAGAATCAGACCAAGAAGGCCATCACCAACAAATTTGTGCAGGAGGCCATGACGGAGTTCTTCCGCTCCCGCCTGCAGATCTATTTTATTGAGAACAAGGCCGAGGCCGACCGCATTGCCGAGCAGGTGCTCATCAACAAGCGCAGCCGCGAGACCGCCGAGCGCGCCCGCATCAACACCAAAAAGACCATGACGGCCTCCATCGACATTGCCAACCGCGTGCAGAAGTTTGTCGACTGCCGCAGCAAGGATGTCTCCCGCCGGGAGATCTACATCGTCGAGGGCGACAGCGCATTAGGCTCGGTCAAGCAGGGCAGAGACGCGGAATTCCAGGGCATCATGCCTGTGCGCGGCAAGATTCTCAACTGCCTGAAGGCGGACTATGAGCGCATCTTCAAGTCCGACATCATCACGGACCTCATCAAGGTGCTTGGCTGCGGTGTGGAGATCACCGGTGGCAAGAAGGCCAGGGATCTGTCCACCTTCAATCTGGAGAACCTGCGCTGGAACAAGATCGTCATCTGCACAGACGCCGACGTGGACGGCTTCCAGATCCGCACCCTGATTCTGACCATGCTCTACCGTCTGACGCCGACCCTCATCAAGGAGGGCTATGTGTATATTGCAGAATCTCCCTTGTTTGAGATCACCTGCAAGGAAAAGACCTACTTTGCCTACTCCGACGCGGAGAAGAACCAGATCCTCAAGGAGCTGGAGGGCAAGCGCTATCAGGTTTCCCGCTCCAAGGGCCTGGGTGAGAACGAGCCGGAGATGATGTGGGCCACCACCATGAACCCCGAGACCCGCAGACTCATCAAGGTTATGCCTGAGGACGCCGAGCGCACGGCCATGTATTTTGATCTGCTGCTGGGCGATAACCTGGCGGGCCGCAAGGATCACATTGCCGAAAATGGCTACAAGTATCTGGACATGGCCGACGTGTCCTAAGAGGTGAGATAAGTGGCGAAGAAGAAAACCAAAGAAGTAAAGATCAAGCGCGAGATCGATCCGAACGTGCAGGGCCTGCGGGCGGAGATCCTGGAGCAGCCCATCTCCGAAACCCTGGAGACCAACTACATGCCCTATGCCATGTCGGTCATCGTGTCCCGTGCCATTCCGGAGATCGACGGCTTCAAGCCGTCCCACCGCAAGCTCCTTTATACCATGTACAAGATGGGCCTGCTCACCGGCGGCCGCACCAAGTCTGCCAACATCGTGGGCCAGACCATGCAATTAAATCCCCACGGTGACGCAGCCATTTACGAGACCATGGTCCGTCTTGCCCGGGGCAATGAGGCTCTGCTGCATCCTTTCGTGGATTCCAAGGGCAACTTCGGCAAGGTTTACTCCCGCGACATGGCCTACGCCGCCTCCCGTTACACCGAGGCCAAGCTGGACGCCATCTGCGGCGAGCTCTTCCGCGACATCGACGCCGATACCGTCGACTTTGTGGATAACTACGACAACACAAAAAAAGAGCCGACTTTGCTGCCCACCACATACCCCAACGTGCTGGTTTCCGCCAACACGGGCATTGCCGTCGGCATGGCCAGCAACATCTGCGGCTTCAACCTGCGGGAGGTCTGTGAAACGGCCATTGCCTGCATGAACGACGAGAATGTGAACCTTCTCGACACCCTGCCGGCGCCGGATTTCCCCACCGGCGGTGAGATCATCTATGACCCGGCGGAGATGCTCTCCATCTACCAGACAGGCCGTGGCACCTTCCGTATCCGCGCCCGCTGGCGCTATGTGAAGGAAGGCAACCTCATTGAGGTTTATGAGATTCCTTATACCACCACCACTGAGGCCATTATTGATAAGGTAGCCGAGCTCATCAAGGCCGGTAAAATCCGTGAAATCGCCGATATGCGCGACGAGACCGACCTGTCCGGTCTGAAGCTGGCCATCGACCTCAAGCGCGGCGTGGATCCGGAGAAACTGATGCAGAAGCTCTTCAAGGCAACGCCCCTGCAGGATTCCTTTGGCTGTAACTTCAATATCCTCATTGCCGGCCAGCCCCGCGTGCTGGGCGTGCGGGAGATCCTGGAGGAGTGGACAGCCTGGCGTATGGAATGTGTGCGCCGCCGCGTGTATTTCCACTTGAGCAAGAAAAAAGAAAAGCTGCATCTGCTGCAGGGTCTGGGCCGGATCCTTCTGGATATCGACAAGGCCATCGCCATCATCCGCGAGACCGAGCTGGAAAGCGAGGTCATCCCCAATTTGATGATCGGCTTTGGCATCGACAAGATCCAGGCAGAGTATGTGGCGGAAATCAAGCTGCGCAACATCAACCGTGAATACATTCTCAAGCGCACGGCAGAGACCGAAGAGTTGGAGAAGGAGATCGAAGATCTGGAAGCCACGCTCAAGAGCAGTGCCCGGATCCGCAAGATCATCACCAAAGAACTCAAAGAGGTAGCAAACCGCTTCGGTACCGACCGCAGGACGGGTATTGTCTACGACAATGCCCTGCCGGAGATCGAAGAAGAGGATGAGCCCACTTATCCGGTTACCGCCTTTGTTTCCAGGGAAGGCTACTTCAAGAAGATCACGCCCCAGTCGCTGCGCATGAGCTCGGAGCAGAAGTTCAAAGAGGGCGACAGCCTCATGGCCAGCTGGGAGACCAACAGTGCGGCCGAGTTGCTGGTGTTCTCAGACAAGTGTCAGGTCTATAAGACCCGCCTTTCCGAGTTCGACGACACCAAGGCCAGCGCCCTGGGCGAATATTTGCCCGGCAAACTGGGCATGGAAGAGGGCGAGAGCTTCTTCGCCGCGGTGCTGCCCGGCGACTACCAGACGGGCTCTTTGCTGTTCGTGTTCGAAAACGGCAAGGTGGCGCGCGTGGAGCTTTCTGCCTACGAGACCAAGACCAACCGCAAGAAACTCACCGGCGCCTACTCGGACAAGAGTCCTTTGAAGGCAGTGCTTCTGATCAAGGAAGAGTGCCAGATCGTGCTGCACTCCACCGAAGGCCGCGCGCTGATTTTCTCCACCGCCCAGCTGGCGCCCAAGAGCACCCGCTCTACCCAGGGCGTGGCGGTGATGACGCTAAAGAAAAAGTACGTCCTCGATCGCGCCCAGCTGCTCGACGGCAGCGGCATCCAGAATCATGCCCGCTATCGCGCCCGCTCCCTGCCGGCGGCAGGTGCCCTGCTGCGGGCGGAGGACGCCGGCGCGGAACAGATGACGCTGGAAATCTAAACATCGGAGAGTGTGAAAAATGAAAAAGAACTTCCTGCGCAATTGCCTGGATATGCTTCTGGTCGCCGCCGGTGCGGTGCTTTACGCCGTCAGTTTTAACCTCTTCATGGAGCCGAACCAAATCAACGCCGGCGGCCTGACGGGCCTTATGATGGTTGTGGTGAAGCTGACCGATTTCGGAACGGTGGGTTCATTGACGATTTTGTGTAACGTACCGCTGTTTTTGCTGGGTTGGAAACGCTTGGGCCGCAAGTTCTTCATCGGCTCGCTGATCGGTATGCTCAGCTGCAATACGGCCATTGACCTCTTAGCGCCCATTCTGCCGGAAGTCACCGGAGAACCCCTTCTGGCCTGCCTGTACGGCGGCGCCCTGGCCGGTGTGGGCCTGGGCACGGTGTTCTCCCGGGGCGCTTCTACCGGCGGTACGGATATCATCGCCCGCCTGGCCAAGAGCCGCCTGCAGAATTTCTCTATGGGTAAGGTTATGCTGGGCCTGGATTTGCTGGTTGTCACCCTGACAGGCATTGTATTCCAGGATCTGAACAAGGTGCTCTACTGTATTGTTACGCTGTATGTCAGTTCCATTACCCTGGATGCTGTGGTCTATGGCTTTGACTATTCCAAGGTTGCCCTGATTATTTCCGATCGATATAAGGAAATTGCCGAAATGATTGGCAAACAAATGGATCGTGGCGCCACGCTGCTGCGGGGCGAGGGCTCCTATACCCATCAGGATAAGATGGTCATTCTGGTTGCCTTTAAGAAAAAACAGCTGGCGGAGCTCAAGCGCGCGGTGTCGGAAATCGATCCGAAGGCCTTTATCATCGTGCAGGATGCCCACCAGGTACAGGGCGAAGGCTTCTCGCGCTATTCCAAGGATGCGCTGTAAGGGATCGGAGGTCCTATGAAACGAGTTGCAGTTTTGTTGCTGCTTCTGCCGCTGCTGCTGTGCGGCTGTTCCCGGCGGGAATACTTGTCGGTCAAACCTCATGAAGAGCAATACGTAGAACAGGAAAACGCCGATGCCACCGTCGTCTCGGACTACGAAGGTCTGGTCACCGCGCTGCTGCAGCAGTGCAGCCGCCATGAGGAGTTCGGCCGGATCCGCGTGTATGGTTATCTGGGCGAAGTTGTGGACGATGTTCCAAAAGCTGTTTACCATGTGGCGAAGCAGAGTGCGCTGGGCGCCTACGCGGTGGACTTCATCACCTATGAGTGCACCCAGGTGGTCTCGTTCTATGAGATCAGCGTGAACATCACCTACGCCAAAACCATGGAGGAAATGCAGGCGCTGATTGCCACCCGCGGCGAAAATGCCATTCGACTGCGTGTCAGCAACGCGCTGAAGAGCTATGCCCCGACGCTGGCTTTGCGTATTTACGCCACGGAAATGTACGACGTGGAAGGTTTTGTGCGCGAGTATTATGAGGAAAATCCCGGTTTGCTGCAGGCCTGTCCGCAGGTGCAGCTGAGTTATTATCCCAAGAACGCGACGGCGGAAGAATACATCCTGCAGATGGATTTTACTTATCCGTATTCTGAAACGGAACTGCTGCAGTATCAGCAGGAAGTGGATGCCGTTGTGGGCGCGGCGGTGGAATATGTCCAGCACCGCGAATCGGAAAAAGAGAAGCTGGAGCTTCTGTATGTGTATCTGGCAGAGCGCTTTGAATATGAGGAAGAGAGCTCCGATCTGCCGGTCTATTCCGCCCTGTGCGAAGGTAAAGTGGACGCCTATGCCGCGGCCCGAGCGATGAAGACCCTCTGCAGTGCCATTGGTTTGGAATGCTGGGTGGTGCAGGGCAGCTATCTGGATTCACCCTGGTACTGGAACATTGTGGGCGTGGACGGACAATACTACCACACTGATGCCATGCGCAGCATCGCATCAGGGCAGACGACCCTGCCTTTGGATCTGGATTCCGGCATGAACCTCTACACCTGGCAGCGCTCGGACTATCCGGCCTGTACCCTGCGGCCGGAAGGCGGAATCGATATGCGCGAAGACGCAGAAGAGAATTCCGGAGAATTTGGAGAAAATCTTCAGCCTGGCCCTTGACAAATGCGAAGAATCTGTTATAATGATTCTCGCGTTGCGGGTGTAGCTCATCCGGTAGAGCGCCACCTTGCCAAGGTGGAGGTAGCGAGTTCGAGCCTCGTCACCCGCTCCATAAGACGGCTTGCGAAAGCAAGCCGTCTTTTTTTGTCCCTTGCTTTATTCAAAGTGCATAAAATAAGAGCGATCATTTGTGCAATAAGTGTGAAAATGATAAGAAATTAATCGTATCGTACATTGTGAAACCCTGGAAGCTGTTATACAATAGTACCATCGGAAATCCCATCAAGATCAAAGGAGGAAACGAATTATGTATGACAGCTTTCTGGTCCGGGCAGACAGCCTGAAAAATGACGTGGTGGACGGAAAGGTTGTGGGCTTCCAGTTTGCCGTGCGTCTGGCAAACTACCGCGGCATCTATCTGTCTCTGTGCAGCGGCTTCTATGTCAAGGTTGACGGCGTAGAGTATGAGGAGGATGCCCAGACCCTGGAGATCAACGGCAAGAAACCCCGTACCATGGCAGAAATTGCAAAGGCATCCTTCGAGCATTGGAATCTGCAGACGGAGGCCATTCTTCACATCAAGAAGGAAGGCGGCCTGGATGCAGGCGTACATAAGATCGAATATATGCCCGCTACGCTGGATGGCTACGGTTACAACCCCAATGATGACGCATGGATCGTTTCTCCGCCCAAGCCCGGCACCGGTGGCGGCGGCAAGACCCACAACGTCTGTGTGTATGAAGTTGCGCTGCAGGAGGGATAAGATATGATTAAAAGAGGCGTTTCGCTTTATAGCTATCAGCAGAATGAGTTCTTTGGCTGGATGGACTGGAAGGCCCAGCTCAGAGAAGTGGCAACCAATCTGGACGGCGCCACGGGCATTGAGATCATCAACGAGACCACTGTTCCCGATTACCCCATGCCGCCCGAGAGCTTCTATTTTGAGTGGAACAACGAGATGGCCCGCTGGGGTCTGACCGCCGTGACCATGGACACCTTCATTGACACCCTGCAGTTCCGCGATCACGTGATGACCTATGCCGAGTGCGCCGAGCGTATCAAGTATGACCTGCGCATCGCCAAGCGCATGGGCTTCAAGAACATGCGCCTGAGCCACCACACCCCGTGGCAGGCGGTGGAGATCGCCCTGCCCCTGGCCGAAGAGCTGGACATCGTCATGACCAACGAGTGTGATGTCCGCTCCCTGGACCTGGGCTACATGATGGGCGACAGCATTGAGTCCGAGATCGCCTTTATCGAGCGTACCGGCACCAAGCACTACGGCCTGCAGACCGATATGAGCCAGTTCCAGAACAAGCCCAGCTGCATCCGCATGCGTTATCAGCTGCGCAATGCCGGCTATTCTCCCGAGGCCGCCTATGATGCTGCCGAGGATCTGTTCAACAAGTTCGTAGAGCTGGGCCAGGAAGGCGCTGAGGCCTATGCCAGAGAGAAGTACCCCGAGATCATGGCCGGCAGATGGGGTCCGTTCCACATGCACGCCAACCCCGTGGGCAGAATGTACGAGATCATCCCGTACCTTGTGCACATGCACGGCAAGTTCTACGAGATGACCGAGATCCCCGGCAAGCCCGGTCAGTATGAGGATCGCTCCCTGCCGTACGAAGAGGTCATCAAGCACCTGAAGAAGTCCGGCTGGAACGGCTATATCCACTCCGAGTTCGAAGGCCAGAGAAGCCAGCAGGATATGGGCCTGGAAGGCCTCATCGACGAAGTCGAGCAGGTCCGCCGCCATCATGAGATGCTCAAGCGCCTGATTAACGACAAGAACGACAACACCGGTAGATAATCGAACAAACAAAACCGCCCGATGGATGTTCCATCGGGCGGTTTTTGCGTCAGAAAGACAGAAAATCCGCAAACGGTGACCAGCCGATTGCGGATTTTCTAATCTAGAGAGGGAGTAATGAAAAGAATAAAGCAATTCTTGCCTATAAGTTATCCGAAAAATGTTAACGATGCTAGAGGAAAACTGTATTAATTTTGTTAAATGTTCGATTTTTTAGAATAAATTCCAGAAAATCAGAAGAAAAGGGGGCTTGCAACGGGAACACTCCTGTGATAAAATAGAACAAATGTTCGATATTGGAGGGAGTTCAACATGCAAACCTGTAAGACCTATGTTTCGGTGATTGCTCAGTTCCGGGATGACGGAGCGCTGCTGCCGCTGCAGATCGAGTGGGAGGACGGCAGAGTGTTCGCAGTGGATCGGGTGCTGGATGTGCGTCCGGCGGCCAGCCTGAAAGCCGGCGGCTACGGCATGCGGTATACCTGCCGCATCGCGGGAAAACAGACCTATCTGTTCTACGAAAGGGACCGCTGGTTTGTTGAGCGCAAAGGGGCGTAAATGTTTACAAAACGTGCATAATTTTTCTGCCCGATGGGTATTGACAATTGGGGGAGCGGGGAGTATGATGAAGAAAAAATAAATTAGCACTCTCGGCGAGAGAGTGCTAATACCCTGCGGCGAGCAACGGAAGTTTCCCCGAAAACGCAAGTGTCAATTTCGCCGCCCTTGGAAAGGAGCAGAACTTATGAATGCACAGAAGTATACCAAAAAGTCCCTGGAAGCCGTGCAAAGCGCTCAGGATCTGGCGGTTTCCAACAACAATCAACAAATTGAGCAGGTGCACCTGCTGCTGGCGCTGCTGCGCCAGGAAGGTGGCCTGATTCCTCAGCTTCTGAAGAAGATGGGCCTGACGGTGGAAAGCCTGGAGGCTGCTACCCAGGCCGAAGTGAAAAAGCTGCCCGCCGTGACCGGTTCCGGCCGTGAGGCAGGTAAGTACTACATCGCCCGCAGCGTGGACAATGTCTTTACCCAGGCTGAGACCGTCTCTGAGAGTATGGGAGACGAGTTTGTCTCCGTGGAGCATCTTCTCCTGGCCCTGTGCGATCAGGCCGACAGCACGATAAGACGCCTCTTCGACACCTATCGCATCAACCGAGAGGCTGTGATGCAGGCCCTGTCTGCCGTGCGCGGCGCCCAGAGAGTTACCACCGATTCTCCGGAGGAGACCTACGAGGCCCTGGAAAAATACGGCACCGATCTGGTGGCCAAGGCCAGAGCCAATCAGATGGATCCGGTCATCGGACGCGATGACGAGATCCGCAACGTGATCCGGATTCTTTCCCGCAAAACCAAAAACAATCCTTGTCTCATCGGCGAGGCCGGCGTGGGCAAGACCGCCATCGTGGAGGGTCTGGCCCAGCGCATCGTCCGTGGCGACGTGCCCAAGAGCCTGCAGGACAAGACCGTCTTTTCCCTGGATATGGGCGCGCTAATCGCCGGTGCCAAGTACCGCGGCGAGTTTGAAGAGCGCCTGAAGGCCGTTCTGAACGAAGTCAAACAGTCCGACGGCCGCATCATCCTCTTTATTGATGAGCTGCACACCATCGTGGGCGCGGGCCGCACCGAGGGCAGCATGGATGCGGGTAACCTCTTAAAGCCCATGCTGGCCAGAGGCGAGCTGCACTGCATCGGTGCCACCACCCTGGATGAGTACCGCCAGTATATTGAAAAGGATCCCGCCCTGGCCCGCCGTTTCCAGTCTGTGCTGGTGGAAGAACCCTCCGTGGAGGACGCCATTGCCATTCTGCGCGGTCTGGAGCAGCGCTATGAGGTCTATCACGGCGTGAAGATCACGGACCCGGCCATCATCGCCGCCGTGACCCTGTCCAACCGCTACATCACCGACCGCTTCCTGCCGGACAAGGCCATCGACCTCATTGACGAGGCCTGTGCCATGATTCGTACGGAGATGGACTCCATGCCCACGGAGATGGACGTGATCCGTCGCCGCATCATTCAGCTGGAGATCGAGGAAGAGGCCCTCAAGAACGAAGAGGACAAGCTCTCCGCCGGTCGCCGTGCCGAGGTGCAGCGGGAACTGGCCGAGCAGCGCGACAGTTTCAACGCCATGCAGGCTCAGTGGGAGAATGAGAAGAACGCCATCTCCCGGGTGCAGCAGCTGCGCGAGAAGATCGAACAGCTGAACCGTGAAATCGAGCAGGCCGAGCAGAGTTATAATCTGGAAAAGGCCGCCGAGCTCAAGTACGGCCGCCTGCCTGAGGCCCAGAAGGAGCTGGAGGAGCAGGAGCGCCGCGCCCAGGACGCAAAAGAAGCCAGCATCCTGCGCGATAAGGTCACTGAAGAGGAGATCGCCCGCATCGTCGAACGCTGGACGGGTATCCCTGTGGCCAAGCTCGTGGAGGGCGAGCGCGAGAAACTGCTGAACCTGGAAGAGATCCTGCACCGCCGTGTGGTGGGCCAGGATGAGGCTGTGCGCGTGGTGACGGAGGCCATCCAGCGTTCCCGCGCCGGTATTCAGGACCCAAACCGTCCCATCGGCTCGTTCCTGTTCCTGGGTCCCACGGGCGTGGGTAAGACAGAGCTGGCCAAGGCCCTGGCGGAGACCCTGTTCGATGATGAGAAGAACATGGTCCGCCTGGATATGTCTGAGTATATGGAGAAGTTCTCCGTCTCCCGCCTGATCGGCGCGCCTCCCGGATACGTGGGTTACGAAGAGGGCGGCCAGCTCACCGAAGCCGTGCGCCGCAGGCCCTACTGCGTGGTGCTCTTCGACGAGGTGGAAAAGGCCCATCCCGATGTGTTCAACATCCTGCTGCAGGTGCTCGATGACGGCCGCATCACCGATTCCCAGGGCCGCACGGTGGATTTCAAGAACACCATCCTGATCCTGACCTCCAACCTGGGCAGCCAGTATCTGCTGGAGGGCATTGATGACGAGGGCAACCTCACCGAGCAAGCCAAGGAAATGGTCAATCTGCAGCTGCGGCAGCAGTTCAGACCTGAGTTCCTCAACCGTTTGGACGAGACCGTGTTCTACAAGCCCCTGAGCAAGGATAATATCACCATGATCATCGATCTTCAGATCGCGGCGCTCAACCGCCGTCTGGAGGCGCAGCAACTGCATTGCACCCTGACGGAGGAAGCCAAGCAGTTCATTATTGATGCTTCTTATGATCCTCAGTTTGGCGCAAGACCTCTGCGCCGCTACGTGCAGCATAGCGTGGAGACCCTGATCGCCAAGAAGATCCTCGCGGGCGATATTCTGCCCGGCGCGGAACTGACGGTCAGCCTGGAAAATGATGCTCTGGCTGTTTCTGCCGCCGAGCCACAGACAGAAGAATAAATATGTGCCCGATACCGAACTGCCGGTATCGGGCATCATTTTTGCCCCGAGGTGGTTTTCCTCTTGAAATTCGTACGCCGATGGGGTATAATCTCTTTGCACCTGCCGGTGTGATGGAATTGGTAGACGTAGTGGACTCAAAATCCACCGCTGGCGACAGCGTGCCGGTTCGAGTCCGGCCACCGGCACCATTGCCCAAAGTCCTTTGTTTTCAAGGGATTTTGGGCTTTTTCTTTTTCCAGCGGCAATTTTCAATCCACTACGAAGAGGGGAAAGTTCTATCAAAAATTCTATCAACTTTCGTTGCCTCCTTCATCAAGTATTTGCGCATGCATTTGAGATAGGGCGAGACTTTTCGCGTTTTCAAGCTCATGCAAATAGCTGATGGTGGTTGTAAGCTGGGCGTGACCCATGATTTCCTGAATCGTAACTAACGGAACACCGTTGGCGTGTAAGAAACTAGCACAGGTGTGGCTAATTCGTGGAACTCGATTTCCGATTTTTATTGAACTATTTCTTGATTTTCTGAGATAAATTAAGAAATAGTGCTTTTCTATTCTCCTTGTCAATGATATAGTGAAAATAACTTTTCGTTGTTGAGGTATATGCAATGATTCCCTATACAGGCGAGTATATTGAACATTTTGATCCCGAAAAGCCTAGCCTTAAATTCTATTCCTTTACCCCACGCCCCTTGATGCGCGGAGATATGTATCAGATGGATGACGAATTGGCTGCTTTCCTGATTGAAGCCTACAGGAACATTGGCTTTCTGGAAGGGCTTATTAAGTATGCTCCGAATAAAGAAGCGTTTGCTGAACTGATGCTTTTGAAAGAGTGTGCTTATTCTCGTATGATCGACTACGACGGTCCCGATTTCAAAGAAATACTCACTATCCGCAGCACCGGCAAAGGTGATATAACGCCGATCACTAACCTGGAAATGGCATATAAGGTGGCAAAAAGTAAGGAAGTCGCAACTCCTGACTTGAGCCGAATTTGCGGCATCGCCCTTTACGGAGAATCAGAGGATAGCTCGACAGGCGTTAGGGATCATCAAACCTTTTGGCTGGGTGCAAAGACGAATCTCGAAGGATACAATCCTACAGCACCGGATGCTGTTCTCCCGGCACTGGCTGATATTTCTGCGTATCTCTATAACGACCATAATACTGATCCGCTGATTAAGGCAGCACTGGTACATTACCAATTTGAAATAATCCATCCATTTGAACGGTATAACGGTATTGTCGGACGAATCCTTTTGCCAATGGTTCTGCGAGATGTTATTGGAGATGCAAGGCAATTGATATGCTTGTCCGAGTGTTTGTACCACAACAAAAATGAATATTTCGATCTCCTTAGGTCGACACAGTACAGCGGGGGTATATCCGGTGGATCAAGTTCTTTGTAAATGCTGTGGGGCAAGCAGCAAAACAATCTGCTGAACAATTGATGCAGTATGAGCAGGCCGTTGCAGAAGCCGAGGATCGACTGATGCACACCGGAGACCAGCCTAAAAGTGTCTATTCTGTCCTCGAACATCTGAAAAGATTTCCGATAACAACTGCTACATCCGCTGCGGGGCATACAGGCTTATCATTTAATTCGGTTTCAAAAGCAATGAATGTGATGCTGGAACATGATATTATTATGCAGTCGGGCAATAGCGCAAGAAATCGTATATGGATATATAAGCCGGTGATTTTTTTTACGGATGCTCTTGACTAAACTCAACAGTTATGACATAATGACAATATAGTGACATGTCATTTTGGAAGAGAGGGGTAAATCATGGCGCAAAAAACAATCCGGGGAAATGAAGCTCTTGCCAAGCAGATCAAAAACAGACGAAATGAATTGGGACTTACAATTGAAGAAGCAGCGGCTCGCGCAGGGGTCGGGACGAAAACATGGTGCAGATACGAGGCTGGAGAGTCCATTCGTACAGACAAATGTAAGGGCGTATGTAAGGCGCTGAACTGGCGTGTTCTGCCGGATCAGGAGACGGAGGACTTCGATGCTCTTACTGTTCAGGAGTACAAAAATCATGAGGCGTGGTCATCATTTCTAGAAGAAATGTTTGGGGATGTGGCGGCTTTCGCTTTTGCTGTGGGCAGTGATATCCTGCTTGATCATATCAAAGAGGATATGCGGGAATTGTCTTCCATGCCGGCAGGATCTCATGTCGGACAAATAAACTGCTCCTGCCTTGCAGGTTCTCTTCCTGAGCAATTTCTAATGCAGTATGACTATCAGTTCCTCTATCAAATGAAATGTGCTCTTATTAAACTGAGAACGTGCGCCAAAGCAGGCTTGTCTATGTCCGCACATAGCGTACTTGAGGAACTGATCATTTATCTCTGTAATGAAGAGGCCTCAGCATTGATCGAACTCAATGGCGGAATCAGTGGAACTGAAGATGACGATGCTGCATGCTATGATGGATGGGTATTTGATCTTTTCGGTGATATGGATATAATCACTGTTTTGTATTCAGATGAGTATTTGAATACAGAACACATTTATCACTATTCCCACTGGATGAAACAGCAGTTTTATACAGAATGATTCAGCGTCAACCACATATGCAGCCGAGGAGAGTACAGAAAAAGGAGGAATGAGCTTATGATTGAACAGATAAAATGGAAAGATGTCTATGAATCATGGAAACTGGAAGGATATAGTTTCTCCGCATCGCCTTTTTCACCTGTGTGTGCAGAAACGGTCTTCGTGGAATACGATCAGGGCGGGTACATAGATGGATACGATTGGCTTGAGGATTCTGAGGCGCAGGAAAGAAAGCTGTTGATTGAGAAAAATCCTATCGAGTTTCTGTATTTCACACAACCAACCAACAAGGGTACAATCCAAACGGCCGGAATGCTGGTAGAGGCTCAAAGCGAAGAAGAAATCGCGGCGATCTGGGTCGCCGCTACCGCCAAGGAATTATTGGAATACAGGGGCGGAAACGGAGTTGGGCGATATGCGGATTTACTCCACAGAGCCGCATGTGATTTTTTGAAAGAGCGATACTTCCTGTGGCACCACGCAATGAAGAAGCTAGTACCAAGAATAATGGTACCCTCGTCCGTATTGAATAGTATGGCATGCAAAGATGTGAAGCCGGTGGTTGGACTAATTGTGATGAATAGTGAATTGCTTAGGAGCAAATGGAAAATTTTGCGGTATTCCTCATTAAAAAGCAGTGAGCTGACGGAACCCCATTATCGTATCGCAAAGGAATGATGTGTAAATCTATCAGAAGGAGAGCATAATGCAAGGTTGACAATTTAATAGACAAGCCCATTAAATTGTGATGAAAGAAGTCTCGAAAAACCATAATGAAAATGCCAGTCAGTGTCTGGCATTTTCATTATCAGAATTTCATACAAGGCGAGTAGAGGAAACAGAAACCCCAGACTATCAAATCTATTGGTAGTTTGGGATTTCTGCTTTTGCAGAGATATATTTTTTGTTGTGTGCTTGACATACGGGTGTCGCAGATCATGAAAGCGAATTTTCTTGAATCCGTTTTTAGCAACGAACTTTGCAAAATGATTTGTGAGGGCATTGGGCGGAACGAGCTTGCCGTCCGGGTACCGCATGAAAAAATCGGACCAGGCTTCGTCGTAATCTGCACCGAATCTAATCCTGTTTTCCTCATGAGAACATAGCAGTTCCGCGATTAAATCCATTGTGTGTTGGGCATCAGCTGGGTCTAACGAGAAGTTCTTAATACGTCGATTCTTGGTAAAGGGTCTTGCTACTAGCGTGTTTTTGCCATCAACCGTCTGCTGCGTGATCGTGAAGCAAATATTAAATGAATTGTTTTCAAAATCAACGTCAACCGCCCTTAAGCCGAGCACCTCGGATCGCCGCAATCCAAACATCAATCCCAGGAATACTGCAATCTGAAACCAAAGCGGCTCGTCCTTGAGCGCGAGCATAAGTTGTTTGGCCTCTGACATGGAAAAAATACAGAAGACATGCCGTTGAGGACGAGGTGGATTGATGTTGCTGTCACGACCAGAGGCTACATTCCGTGTAACGATTCCTTCTCGTTTGGCGAATTGAAGAATTGAGCGAAGTGCAGTAAAACGATGGTCGGCTGGTGCGACGAGATCGAGTATGTCCGTAAGCATCAGAAGCTGATGCGCTCCCTGCTGGGCCGCGAATAAGTTTTTCCGAAAGAGGACTGCGAAAGCAGTCCTCTTTTTTTTATAAAGT
>SVLN01000012.1 GCA_015067925.1 Oscillospiraceae bacterium | reverse complement strand
TCCATGTTGTTGACGTTGAAAGCGCCGATGGCGTAACCGCCGTCGTAAGCCTTCTTAAACATTTCAGTAGTGGTAACCAGAGGCATTGTAAACAACTCCTTTCGTAGTTGGTTTCATTTTAGCAAATCGTAGCGGCAATTGCAATGTTCAATCCTACAATTTGCGGATTCTGCAAAGGAAAAATATCGTGTAAATTGTGAGGATTCGGAAAGAATGGTGCATTTCGGCAGCTGCAATTGCTCCCAGGAAGGGAAACGCGCAGCTTGCGAAAAGCTGCGCGTTTCAATGATAATTCTAAGGAATGCTCAGAAATCCTGTTCGACAGGATTCGGAGCGACCGGAGCCGTGCCGGAAACGTCCCGGTAAAAGGCCGCATAAGCGGCTTCCCGGTATGGCATCAGGAAGAGTGATCCAATGAAGGTTGGGATTCCACAGGGGATGATCCAGAGAAGCGTGGCGAGATTGCCGGTGGACATTGCGCCTCGGGCAAGCAGGAGCAGCGCAAGCAGCAGGGGGACAACGCAGAGCAGGCTCCAACCAATGAAGCTGATGCCCAGGCAAAACAACCGCCACCTGTTTCCGTCCATGATGCGTCGGGATTCTGTAATGGCCTCCGTGGCTGTCAGCTCAGGGTGCTCTGCTAAAATGTACGGTGTCATGGCGTAGCTGAACGATTTGATGATGCCGGGAATGACGAACAACAGCGACCAAAGGAGCGTGAACAGACCCATGAGGAAGTTCATGCAGAAGCCTGCGCCCAGCCGGTCAAATTGGGAGAACAGGTCCGAGACGGAGGCATCTGTGTAGTCTACCAGCTTCAGGTTGAAAATCGCATATCCCAGCTTTCCCGCGCCGCTGATTACAATCATAACAATCGCCCAAATTACAAGAATCACAACGGCGATGATGAGGAATGTCCGCAGCTGGAGCCACAGCTCGGTGGCCTGGAAATCACTGATCACGGAGCTGGATGAATCTCTGTTGCCCAAGCTGCCGCCTCCGCCGGATGCAATTCCTGCACCGATCAGAGAGGCAAGAAAGCCCGTCAGGATCGCAAGGGGCCATTTGCCGCGCAGGGCATTGCGTGCAAGTTCTCTGAAGTCTGAAGCGCAGTTCATGGATGGGGCCTTCCTTTCTTCTGAAATGGTAATATCATTATAAAACCGGAAGCAAAATGAAGTCAAGAAAATTAGGTTCCGTGCAGGCAAAGGAACAGCGCCCTTCCGACAGGAAGGGCGCTGTGTTATGCATTTGCAAAGAGGCAGGACTTAGACGCCCTTCTCCAGAGCCAGGGTCTTGGTGGTGATGTCGCAGACCTCGGACGGGCCAAAGTACTGGATGGCACCGGGATAGGTGAAGGCAGTCTCCACAGCCCACTCTTCGCGCTTGGAAGCGAAGTAGGTGAAGGGCTTGCCGTCCAGCTCCACAAGAGCCTTGCGGATAACGGGCTTGTCGGCACCGTGGCGGCGCTCGATGTTCATCATCTTGGTGATGGGCATGCCGCCGGCGACCCACTCTTCGGCGGGAGCCTGCAGGTTGGAGACCTTGGACAGGTAGCCGGTGTAGCCGTACTGGATCAGCATAAAGGCGTTGTAGCCCAGGGAGTAGCAGTAGTCAGCATCGAAGTTGGAGGGGAAAGCGCAGCGGCCTTCGTAGCCCAGGAAGTGATGCAGAGCGGAGAACTTGCCCTTGTAGAAACCGGCGGCCTTGCGGGCTTCCAGATTCTTCTTGACCATCAGGGAGAACAGCTTCTCGGACTCGATCAGGGAGACCTGAACATTACCGTGGGGATCGCGCTCCAGGAACAGCTGCTGCTGGATGCTGTCGGGCAGCACACGGAACACTTCCATGGCTTCCTTGCTCAGACCGGCCTGAATGAAGGCGTCCTTCTCCTGCCAGGTTTCCAGAGCGTTGAAGGCGTCGGCCTTGGAGCCGGCCAGCAGCTCGTTGATCTCGGCGATCAGCATGGAGAACTCGGGGACGAATTCCACGATGCCTTCGGGAATGATGGCAACGCCGAAGTTGCAGCCCTTCTCGGCACGATTGGCGACGGAGTCGGCGATGTAGTCGGTGATCTGAGCCAGGGACATCTTCTTCTCGGCAACTTCTTCGCCGATCAGGCAGATGTTGGGCTGGGTTTCCAGAGCGCACTCCAGAGCGACATGGGAAGCGGAGCGGCCCATGACCTTGACGAAGTGCCAGTACTTCTTGGCGGAGTTGGCGTCGCGCTCGATGTTGCCGATGATCTCGGAGTAGGTCTTGGTGGCGGTGTCGAAGCCGAAGGAGCACTCGATGTCGTCGTTCTTCAGGTCGCCGTCGATGGTCTTGGGGCAGCCGATGACCTGGATGCCGGTGTTGTTGGCAGCGCAGTATTCGGCCAGGACAGCGGCGTTGGTGTTGGAGTCGTCGCCGCCGATGATGACCAGGGCGTTGACGCCGTGCTTCTTGCAGTTCTCAACGACAACGGCGAACTGCTCCTGAGTTTCCAGCTTGGTACGGCCGGAACCGATGATGTCGAAGCCGCCGGTGTTGCGGTACTGGTTGATATAGTCGTCCTCAAAGACGATGAAATCATTCTCCAACAGACCACTGGGGCCGCCCTTGAAGCCGATCAGGACATTCTCGGGGTTGGTGGCCTTCAGAGCGTCATACAGACCGGAGATGACGTTATGGCCGCCGGGAGCCTGGCCGCCGGACAGAATGACGCCGACAACCTGCTTCTTGGCCTCAGAGGTGTTGGCACCCTTCTGGAAGGTGATCTCGTTCTTGCCGTAGGTGTTGGGGAACAGAGCGGCGATCTTTTCCTGGTCAGCGACGGACTGGGTAGCGGCGCCTTCCTTGACACAGATCTCGCTGATGCCCTGGCGCAGCATGCCGGGCAGCTTGGGGTTGTACTCGTATCTTGCTTTCTGCAGCGGGGACAAAGTCATATCTATATTCCTCCTGTTAAAGTTTTCAACTTTTTGCAGCATATATTATAGCACTTTTCCGCGAAAAGGTAAATAGAATTGTTGCTGTATCGGCGCGCCTTTCGGGGGCATTTCCTGTGAGTTTCGCACATACAAAAAGAAATCGCCCCGGTTCGCCGGGGCGATTGTATTGCCTGAATTTAGGCCTGCGCGCAGGTGATGATGGCCATCTTGTAGACTTCCTCGGCGTCGCAGCCGCGGGACAGGTCGTTGATGGGAGCATTCATGCCCTGCAGGATGGGGCCGTAGGCGGCGAAGCCGCCCAGACGCTGGGCGATCTTGTAGCCGATGTTGCCGGACTGGATCTCCGGGAAGACGAAGGTGTTGGCCTGGCCGGCGACCTTGGAGCCCTTGCACTTGGTCTGGGCAACCACGGGGGAGACAGCGGCGTCAAACTGCAGCTCGCCGTCGATATCGAACTCAGGAGCCAGTTCCTGGGCAATGGCGGTGGCGCTCGCAACCAGATCGACCATGGGGCCCTTGCCGGAACCCTTGGTGGAGTAGCTCAGCATGGCAACCTTGGGATCGATGCCGAAGGTCTTGGCGGTCTTGGCGGTCTCCACAGCGACCTCGGCCAGCTGCTGGGCAGCGGACAGGGTGACGTTGCCGTCCTTGTCCAGCTTGTCTTCGTAGCTGATGTTGATGGCGCAGTCGCCCATGGCCAGCAGCTCACCCTCGCGCTCCATGATGAAGCAGGAACTCACCAGGTGTGCGCCGGGCTTGGTCTTGATCAGCTGCAGAGCAGGACGGACGGTGTCGGCGGTGGAGTAGGTGGCACCGCCCAGCAGAGCGTCGGCCTTGCCCAGCTTCACCAGCATGGTGCCGAAGTAGTTGCCCTTGCTAAGGGCAGCGCGGCAGTCCTCGGCGGACATCTTGCCCTTGCGCAGCTCGACCATCTTCTCGACCATGGCGTCCATCTCGGGGTAGGTAGCCGGATCGATGATCTCCAGGCCCTCGATGTCGAAGTTGCCGGCAGCGGCAGCAGCCTTGACCTCATCGACGTTGCCGATGAGCACGGGGATGATGATGCCGTCAGCCTTCAGACGAGCAGCGGCTTCCAGAATACGGGGATCGGGGCCTTCGGTAAAGACGATCTTGCGGTTCTTGCCGGTCAGATCAGCCATGAGTTTTGCAAACATATCCATATGTATTGTCCTCCAATTTTCCTGCGGATGCAGCTCCGTAGTTTTATTCCGATTTATTATACACCTCA
Source organism: Oscillospiraceae bacterium (assembly GCA_015067925.1). Classification (GTDB taxonomy): domain Bacteria; phylum Bacillota; class Clostridia; order Oscillospirales; family Oscillospiraceae; genus SIG488. The sequence goes on along the minus strand of SVLN01000012.1, from coordinate 31,027 downwards.
AATGCCTCTGACGCAACGAATTTTTCCCGATTCAGGGAAAATTCGGTCTGGAATTGCATGCTTTCGCCCGTCAGCGGATGCTCAATCTTGAGATTCACCGCGCACAGCTGTTGGAAAGTGAGTCCAAATTGGGCCGAGAGGGTGGCGCTTTCCGGGGTGTTGTACTGGGGATCGCCCAGAATGGGGAAGCCTGCGTGGCGGCAATGCACCCTGAGCTGATGGGTACGCCCGGTGATGGGATGCAGCTGCACCAAGGAGTAATCCTCGCCCCGCTGCAAAGGCACAAGCTCCGTGCGGGCGGGTTTTCCCTCAGAGCAGACGTGGCGAATCATGCTGTGGGGCGCGATGCGCTCAATGGGGGCCTCGATGGTTTGTGCCTCCGGGCAGCCCAGCACCAGGGCGTGATAGGTCTTTTGAAAACCGCCTGCGCGCTGCTGGGCGCTGAGCAGGGCGTGCACATGGCTGTTCTTGGCCAGCAGCACCACGCCGAAAGTGTCCCGATCCAGTCGGGTGGCGGGATGTACGGCGCTTTGCTGACCGGTTTTTTCGTAGTAACCCAGAATGAAGTTAGCCAGGGTGCCTGTGATGCGGTTGGTGGAAGGGTGCACGATGAGTCCGGGCGGCTTGTCCACGGCCAGCAGTGCCTCGTCCTCATATAATATGTGGAGGCTGCCGTCCTCGGCCGGGTAGTTGGGTTCCGGTTCCTGCAGCAACACCCGGATGTGATCGCCCGGGTGAACGGGATGGTTGGTGCGCTGACTCTGCCCGTTGACCAGCAGGGCGGACTGGAATTTCAACCTGCCCACCAGGGAGCTGGACATGCGCATTTCGCTGCGCAGGATTTGATATAAGGTGCCCTCCGCGCGGGCAATGTGGTCCATATGCATCGAAGGGGCCTCCTTTTTGTTATTTTGTGCCGATGAAGAGCAGGTGGTTGCTGGCGCCTAAGAGTTCCGGCTTTTCGCAGATGGAAAAATGATAGCGCAGATATTGGCGGTAGCCTTCCTCATCCATGGTATTGATGCGCTCGGCCATGAGCTCAGAGAATCCGTCCGAGGCAATCTCGTTTTGAATATGGATTCCGCCCGCGCACAGCATTTCGCGGCACTCGGGCACGGTGAAGAATACAAAGGGGAAATCGTTCAGCCGCAGAGTCTCGGGGTTGAAGTCACCGGAGGTGAAATAGCTGTTGTCGTAGCTCAGTTCTGTCATAAAGATCATATCATGGCCGATAAAGGAGAAGAATAATGTGCCATCCGACTTGCAGACGCGCTTGGCTTCACTGATGCAGCGCTGACGGTCTTCTGCTTTGTGCAGATGATACAGAGGACCAAAGAGCAGTACGATGTCGAAGCTCTCATCGTCGTAGCGGGATAGATCCATGGCGTTGCCCTGAATCAGGTCCACATCCAGCGCTGGGGTGAGTTTCTCCCGGAAGGCGCGGATATTGCTGTCCGCCAGTTCCAGAGCAGAAACGGCATAACCATTTTTGGCAAAATGCAGACTGTATTCGCCCGCGCCGGCGCCAATATCCAGGATCTTCATACCCGGCTTAAGGTGCTGCTCGATGTAATGCACTGTCGTCAGAAACTCTACACGAGCGGCAGGAGAGTGATTGAGCCGGGTGTCCTCACGGAAAATGTCATAGGTTTTGTTGATTTGCTCCAGCTCATTTTCAATCTTTCGAAGTTCTTCAAAGGTCATTTTCTCACCCTCCTGCGGAAATTTGTCCCTATTATAATGCAATACGTCCACAGAATCAACCGCCTTGGCCCTCGCTGCGGTGAGGGAGGGTGAGCTTGAGAACCTGCTGCAAAAGAATTGCGGCAATGGGGAACAGAATCAGGCCGGCCAGGCCCATCAGGCGGTAGCCGGCGTACATGGCGGCCAGGGTCAAAATGGGATGAAGGCCGATCTGCTTGCCGATCAGCTTTGGCTCCAGGGCGCTGCGGATCAGGGCCGCCGCGCCGTAGACCAGAATCAGCCCGATGGCGCAGCGATTGGCCCCGCGTAGAAAGGAGAGAAGACTCCAGGGAATCAGAATCACCCCTGCGCCCAACAGAGGCAGCGCGTCGATCAGGGCGATCAGCGCGCCGAAGAGCAGGGGATAGCCCAACTGCAGCACCATCAGGCCCGCAGTGACCACCAGAAAGGTCACGCCCATCAGCATAGCTTGTGCTTTGAGCCAGCCGCCCAGGGCAGTGCGCAGCTGAGAAAGCAGCTGCTGCGCTTTGCGCTGCCACTTCTGTGGGATCAGTTTTGCAATTGCGGCGCGGGTAGCAGGCAGATTGGCGGAGAACATAAAACTGGAGAGGACCAACGTCAGGACGAACAGGAACAGATCCGGCAGTGCAGCTACGATCTTTGCTGCAAAGCTGAACAGCCGGGCCGTCAGACGCCCCGGCAGGCCACTTGACCCATCAAACAGACTGTCGATCCAGTTCTGCAGGGCGATGCCGAAGCCGTCCGGTGCCCGGGAGGCCAGTTCGGTCAGCCAGCTTTGCACCTGCTCGGCCGGCGCAGCCAGGCCGGAGAGCAGCTCCGGCAGTTGTTCGGAGAAGCTGCTTACCTCGCGGATCAGCTGACGGATCAGAAGGAACAGGCCGCCGCCGGCGAGGAGAAACAGAAGCAGCATGCAAAGGCCGGAGCAAAGCCAGCGTTTGAGTCCGGTGCGTTGCTGCAGCAGCGTGACCGGCCGCTCCACACACCTTGCCAGGGCATATCCGATGAGAAAAGGCAGGGCAATGGGCAGCAGGAAAACAACGGCCAGAATCGCCCCTAAAACCAGGGCACAGATGCCTGCATAACGCTTGAAACGGGCAAGATCTGCCACAGCGATGCCTCCTTTGGACAAAATAGTCAAAAATGTCGCTCGGTGGGAGAAAATCTCGGCAAAGTGTTGCTTGCTTTCAGGCAAAATCCGTGATAAGATAGCCGCACGGCGCGAACAAATGACCACGCCGCAAAGACAGAGGGAGGTAAGACACCATGCCCAACAATCCCAAGTATTATCTGGTTCAGGCCGATGCACTGCCTGAGGTTTTTTTGAAAGTTGCCGAGGCAAAGCGCCTGCTGGAGTCCGGCGAAGTGGCAACGGTCGGCGATGCGACCCAGGCCACCGGTATCAGCCGCAGCGCCTTTTATAAGTACCGTGACGCCATCACGCCCTTCCAGAACCTGATGGCCGGACGGATTATTACCTTCCAGCTCACGCTGAAGGACCGCACCGGTGTGCTTTCCGGTATATTATCCATTTTTGCCTATTGTGGGGCAAATATACTCACGATCAACCAGGCCATTCCCAGCAACGGCTGCGCCATGCTGACCATCTCCGCCGAAACGACGGACCTGGCCTGTCCCGTGGAAGAACTCCTGAAGAAGACCGGCAATCTGGACGGCGTGATCAAGGCTGAGATTGTCGCAGGTTAAGAGAGGAAGCGCAGTATGGTTCAAGTTGCAATTCTGGGTTTCGGCACCGTCGGCAGCGGCGTTGCGGAGGTCCTGACTCAAAATGCTGACGCCATCGCCCGAAAAGCGGGCGGGGATGTGCGGGTCAAGTATATTCTTGATACCCGTGATTTCCCCGATAGCCCCTTTAGCGATCTGGTTGTGCATGATTTTTCCGTGATCGAGTCCGATCCCGAGGTTCAGGTCGTGGCCGAATGCATCGGCGGCGCCACGGTGGCTTATGATTTTGTCCGCCGCAGCCTGCTCGCCGGTAAGCATGTGGTCACCTCCAACAAGGAGATGGTGGCAGCCCACGGTTACGAGCTGTTGTCCATTGCCCGGGAGAAGAACGTCAATTTCCTGTTTGAGGCCTCCGTGGGCGGCGGCATTCCCATCCTGCGGCCCCTGGCGGTGTGCTTCTCCGCCAATGAGATCTCCGAAATCTACGGCATTCTCAATGGTACCACCAACTATATTCTCACCAAAATGATCAACGAAGGAGCCGACTTCGATGAGGTCCTGCGCGAGGCTCAGGCCAAGGGTTATGCGGAAGCCAATCCCGCCGCCGACGTGGAAGGCCCCGATGCCTGCCGCAAGATCTGTATTCTCTCTGCCCTGAGTTTCGGTCGCCATGTGTACCCCGAATCGGTGCACACCGAGGGCATCACCGGCATCACCACTCAGGACATCGCCTTTGCGGAAAAGGCGAATATGAAGGTTAAGCTCCTGGGCCGTGCGGTGAAAACCGATGACGGCAAGGTGGTCTGTTACGTTTCTCCGCACTTTGTGCCTGCCTCGGCTCAGATCGCCCGGGTGGACGATGTGTTCAACGGCATCGTGGTGCGCGGCAACGCCGTGGGCGAGACTATGTTCTACGGCCGCGGAGCGGGCAAGCTGCCCACTGCCAGCGCCGTTGTGGCGGACATCATCGACGCCATCAACCACGCCGGCCAGCGCAAGAACATCTTCTGGGAAGATGCTGATCCCGCCATGCAGGGCGATTACCAGGCTCTGGAGCAGTGCTGGTTTGTCCGCACGGATGCCAAGGAGGCGGAAATTGCCGCCAGCCTGCCCGGTGCGAAGCTGCTGGGCGAGGTGGACGGCCAGGTTGGCGTGCTCACCGGCCCCATGAGCCTCAATGCGCTGTTGGAGAGCGGCCTGCATATGATGGGGAGAATCCCCGTTCTTTAAACCCTCGATTGCTGCGGCAATCTGTTGAATCACTGGAGGAAATTTATGGCACTGATCGTACAAAAATTCGGCGGCAGCTCTGTTGCCAATGCCGAGCGCGTCTTTAATGTGGCGCAGATCATCACCGAGACCTACAAGCAGGGCAACGATGTGGTTGTCGTGCTTTCCGCCCAGGGCGACACCACCGATGATTTGATCGAAAAAGCAAATGAAATCAACCCCTCTGCTTCCAAGCGTGAGATGGATATGCTCCTGGCCACCGGTGAGCAGATCTCCATCGCTCTGATGGCCATGGCCATTGAGAAGCTGGGCTACCCCGTTGTCTCTCTGACCGCATGGCAGATCGGCATGCAGACCAGCTCTTCCTACGGCTCGGCCCGCATCAACAAGGTGGAAGCCAGACGCATTCATGAAGAGCTCGACCGTAAGCGCATCGTGCTGGTGGCCGGTTTCCAGGGTGTGAACCGCCATCACGATATCACCACCCTGGGCCGCGGCGGCTCCGATACCACCGCAGTTGCCCTGGCCGTGGCTCTGAAGGCAGATCTCTGCCAGATCTACACCGATGTGGACGGCGTCTACACCGCCGATCCCCGTCTGGTGGAAGATGCCCAGAAGCTCGACGAGATTACTTATGATGAAATGCTCGAACTTGCGTCCCTGGGCGCCCAGGTGCTGCACAACCGCAGCGTGGAAATGGCAAAGCGTTACCATATGCAGATGGAGGTCCTCTCCAGCTTCTCAAGAAAACCCGGCACCATTGTCAAGGAGGTTGTCAAAGTGGAAAAAACCTATGTGAGCGGCGTCGCTCAGGATAAGAAAATCACCAGAATCGCCCTCATCGGTCTGGAAGACGTTCCGGGCATGGCGTTCCGCGTGTTCAATCTGCTGGCCAAGAACAAGATCAACGTGGACATCATTCTTCAGTCCATCGGCCGTCACGATACCAAGGACATCAGTTTCACCATCGACGAGAGCAACTGCGATCTGTGCGTGAAGGTGCTGCAGGAGAACCAGGAAAGCCTGAAATTTGATCACATGGACGTATCTTCCGATGTGGCGAAGGTTTCCGTTGTCGGCGCCGGCATGGTCAACAACCCCGGTGTTGCCGCCACCATGTTTGAGGCTCTCTACGAGGTCGGCATCAACATCCGCATGATCTCCACCAGCGAGATCAAGGTGTCCGTGCTCATCGATAAGGAAGATACCGAGCGCGCCATGCGTGCCGTGCATCGCAAATTCTTCCAGTAAGTCAGGCAAGTCCAGACCCCTCCTGTCATATGTTTATGGCAGGAGGGGTTTCATATGAAGATTCGTTGGATTCTTACCTTTATTTTTACAGTGGCGCTGGGCAGCGCCATGCATTTTTTCTATGATTGGCTGCCCATTCCCTTGGTTGGGCTGTTTGCACCCATCAACGAGAGTGTCTGGGAGCATCTGAAGCTGCTGTTCTGGCCATTTCTCATTGGCTGCATCTTCCTGCAGCGCACCTCGAAAAACCGGCAGGCCTTCTGGGGCGCGGCCCTGGCGGCGAGCCTTGTGATGCCGCTGTTTTTGACGGGCATGTATTACCTGCTCAACGGCGGCTTTATGGTGGAGTCCTTGCCGGTGGACCTGGCCCTGTATGCTCTGACGATGCTGTTGGGTTTTGTGCTGCTCTCAAGCTGGAAGGATAAGCTGTGGGCGGAAAAGGCGTTGGGGATACTGATCCTGGTGGCGGGACTGTATGGGGCCTGCTTGATTCTTTTCTCCATTGCGGCTCCCGATTTTCCGATTTTTACGCCGCCCCAAGGAGAAAAAACAGCAAAAATATTGGGAATTTACCGTTGACAAACAGGGTACAACCTGCTATAATCTGTTCGTAAAAAAGAAGAAGGGGCGGCGGCACCGCACCTCACCTTCCGCTTCGGCAAAAAGGTTGAACAACGATTCTTGGTTCCCGACGGCGTCGGGGGCTTTCGTTACGCGGGTGCTGTCGGCATCCGCGCTTTTTATTTTGGAGGTGCTTTACCATCGCAAAACTGGATCACCAACTCAACGAAGAAATCCGCGATAAGGAAGTCCGTCTGATCGGCGACGACGGCGCGCAGCTGGGCATCATGAGCGCTCAGCAGGCCCTCTCCATGGCTGTGGAGAAGGAACTGGATCTGGTCAAGATCTCGCCCAACGCTACGCCCCCTGTGTGCAAGATCATGGACTACGGCAAGTTCCGCTTCGAGCAGATGAAAAAAGAAAAAGAAGCCAAGAAGAACCAGCGCGTGGTGGAGGTCAAGGAGATTCGTATGTCTCCTAACATCGACACCAACGATTTCAACGTCAAGGTGAAAAATGCGCAGAAGTTCCTCAAGGATGGCAACCGCGTCAAGGTGAGCGTCCGCTTCCGCGGCCGCGAAATGGCGCACACCAACCTGGGCGAACAGCTGCTCAAGCAGTTCGGCGAAGTCTGTGCCGAAATGGCCAGCGTTGATAAGGCCCCCAAGCTCGAAGGCAGAAACATGTCCATGTTCCTGTCCCCCAAATCTGGCAAATAAGATCCTAATAAGATCTCACAATACGGAAGGAGAAAAACCATGCCTAAGATCAAGACCCATAGCGGCGCGAAGAAAAGATTCAACCTCACCAAGTCCGGCAAGGTTAAGCGTGCGCACGCGTTCAAGAGCCATATCCTCACCAAGAAGACCACGAAGCGTACCCGCAACCTGCGCAAGAACGGCTACGCTGACGTGACCAACCAGGAAGCCATCAAGAAAATGATCCCTTACAAATAAGGGCTGAGTGGATATAGATAGGAGGATATAGCAAATGGCAAGAGTCAAAGGCGCAATGATGACGCGCAAGAGAAGAAATAAGATGCTGAAGCTCGCAAAGGGCTACTGGGGCTCCAAGAGCAAGCATTTCAAGATGGCCAAGCAGGCTGTCAAGAAGTCCGGCGTTTACGCATACGTTGGCCGTAAGCAGAAGAAGCGTGAGTTCCGCAAGCTGTGGATCGCTCGTCTGAGCGCTGCTGTTGCTCCCTACGGCATCAACTATTCCCGTTTCATGAACGGCCTGAAGAAGGCTAACGTCACGATGAACCGCAAGGCCCTGTCCGAGCTGGCCATCGCCGATCCCGCCGCTTTCGCTGCCCTCGTTGAGGTTGCTAAGAAGGCTCTGTAATTCGGGAACGAATCTGCAAATCAAAGCCCGCACCGTACGGTGCGGGCTTTTTTGTGCGCAAAAACCCCGGCATCCGAAGATGCCGGGGTGTGCAATTTCACTTAGCAGCAGGTGTTCTCGCAGCAGCAGTTATTGTTGTTGTTGCAGCCGCAGTTGCAGCCGCAGTTGCAGCCGCAGGTATTCCCGCAGTTATTGCCGCAGCCATTGTTGCCGCCGCAGCCACCGCAGAGCACAAAGATGATCACCAGGATGATGATCCACCACCAGCTGTTGCCAACGGCAAAGATACCGGAATTGCAATTCATATTTCGTACCTCCAGAATGATTTTCGAGCGTTCTCGGCTCATTCCATGTTATTCCGCGGTACGAAAAGTGTGCAGCTTTTTAGTAGATTCTGCCGCCGATGGCCTTTCCGGCGCCGGCGATGGCGGCGTCCAGGCTGACATTGCCCTGACGGACCAGTTGCAGAACCAGGCTCAGACCGCTCTGCTGCTCCGTGGCAAAGAGCAGGTAATAGGAAAGATACACCATCTTATTGCGCAGGAAGAGGCCTGTGTTAATGGCGGTGATCTCCGATTGGGAGAACACGCCCAGCTTGATCACATCACTCAGGACGGTGCGGTAGGAGAACTCCGTGCCTTCCTTGTAGTGCAGTGTACGCATCAGGAAGGTCAGGTAATCCTGGGCTGTGACGGCTTTGTCCGGGGAGAATGTGGTGGTGGAGGTGCCGTAGGCCAGGCCGTTGGCATAGGCGTAGGCCAGCTGATTGTAAGCCCAGTGGCCCTTGGGCACGTCGGTGAAGGGATGGCTGCCCTGATAGGCCTGGGCCTCTTCGGAAACACCGATCAGACGCAGGAACATGGCAACTGCCTGGATGCGGGTGCAGCTGTTCTCCAACGCATAGCCGGTGACGGCGCCGGAACTGCCGGAAAACAGGCCCATTTCATAAAGCGCATCTGCCAGGCTGGCATAGTCTGTTGCGTTGCTGTATGCCAGGCTGTAGACGCCGTTGAGGAACACTTCCGCCGTTTCGGAGGTGATGAGCACGCCGCCCTCGACTTGGTCGTTCTTCATGTAGCAATGGTTGTGGGTGAGCAGGGCATAGGCGTCGTGCTTTTTTCCGTCGGTGATGTCCACCAGGTTATCCGAGTTGGAGAGGGCAGCGCCGGCCAGCAGCGTGACCTGGGCGCCGGGCGCCAAGGTCAGGGTATCGCCGGACTTCAGAAGAAGGCGTGCCTGCACATGCTGGCTGGAGGTGTTTTTGATGGCCGCAGTCAGATTGGTGGCGCTGGCCTGGGTGGCGTAGCTTTCATACAGGTAGGAAAGCTGCGCGGCCTGCGTCTGGGCCAGATACTTCTCGGCATCCTCCAACAGCGACTGCTTGAGCGTGTTGTTGAGATAGCTCAGGGAGATGACCGGATCGTCGGCGGTGCCGCCGGTCATGAAGGCCTGCCCGACCAGAAGGAAGCACAGCGTCAGGGCCAGAAAGAGAGAAAGGAATCGTTTCATCAGAAACCTCCTGTAAGCATAGATTTACCCTTAAATTCTACCCCAAAGGTCGAAAAATGTCAATCTTCGTACCGTGCTTCCACGTATTGGCAAAAAAATACACCCACTGCGTCAGGCAGCGGGTGCAGCTTTTTGTTGGAAGAGTTCGTCCAGGGTGCCGAAGCGGTAACCCAGGTCTTTGTAGCGGGTGAGCAGTTCGTCCAGAATCTCGCAATTGGTCTTGGAGGTGGAGTGCAGCAGCAGAACACAGCCGTTGTGGATGCGCGGAATCAGCTTGTCGAAGGCTTGCTGGGCTGTGGGCTGCGCGTTCTGCTCCCAATCTACGTAGGCAAGACTCCAGAACACCGTTTTGTAGCCGAGATTCTGGGCCATTTTCAGGTTTTCCTCGCTGTAGATGCCCTGGGGCGGGCGGTAGTATTTGGGAAGATCTTCACCGGTGACGGAGCGGAACTTCTCTTCTAAATCCTTGAGCTCCTTTTCAAAGGCGGCGGGATCGGAGATTTTGCTCATGTCGTAGTGGTGGTAGGTGTGGTTGCCCACGGTGTGGCCGTCGTCGACCATACGCTGCACCAGCCCCGGCTCCTGCTCCAGGTAGTTGCCCACCAGAAAGAATGCGGCGGGAACTTTATGCTTTTTCAGGGTGTCCAGGATGGACGCTGTGTAGCCGGCCTCGTAGCCTGCGTCGAAGGTGAGGTAGATAACCTTCTCTTCCTCGCTGCCCACATAGGCAGCGTCGTAGCTGCCTAACGCCTGGGCGGATGCGGTGCCCAAGGGTGCGCTGCCTTCCGAGCGGAAGCTCAGGCCCCAGGAACCGGTCTCCACGGCCCGGGGAGGACCCAGAGTCACACCGAGGATCAAAGCTGCGCCCAGCGCCAGCAGGCACACCAGGGTTCGATGCCGCAAAAAACTGTGTAAGGTTCGTTTCATGTTTTCGCCTCCCACAACAGCTTATGGGACAAGGCGGCAGAACATGCTTACACTGTGCAGAAGTACAGAAGATTCTCCCGCACCTGGGTGATGAGCTGGCCGCGGTCCAGCAGATAGCTCAGATAGGCCCGCAGGGTGCAGCCACTCAGGGCGTACTGCCTCAGATGAAGCTTGCGGCCGATGCGGTCAAAGACCACTTTGAGAAGTGCATCGTGGGTCAGACCTTCCCCAGCGCAGTCGGCCAGAATCCAGCTGATCAGATCCAGGCAGGATTGACGATTGCGTGCCACCAGGCTGTGGATATCCTGCAGAGCAGTTTCGTGGGAGGGGACGTACCACTTGGCGGGAGTTGCCTCCAAGATCTCCATGGAGGCAAAGTAATCGGCCAGATTGTACAGGTGGGAGATCTTGAAGCGTTCCAGCTCTTCTAGGCCGATGACGGCATCTGCGCAGTAGAACACCTCATCGCAGCTCATGATGCCATACTGCACGCGGCAGTGGCCGGGCAGCGGAATCAGGCGCAGACCTTCCGGCAGCACGTCCGGGGTCAACTCCTCTGCCTGGCAGGCCTGGGAGAGGAAGATGTCCGTGTGGAATGCTTCGGGGGGATAGGCGCCGAACAGGGTGGAAGGGTTCAGCACGGGATCCACGGCAAAGGCCGGCATGGGGCAATAGCAACGGCAGCCGGTGGCCTCTTGCAGATAGTGGTTGCCGCCCACGTGGTCGGCATGGTAGTGGGTGTTGAACACGGCCTGCAGTTTCCAGCCCTGAGCCTGAATTAGACGCAGGTATTCGGCTGCCTGGGTTTCGTTCAGGCCGGAATCCAGCAGATATGCGCGGTCATTTTTCACAAAAACGCCCACGTTGGGATGGCTGGGGATGTAGTAGCTGTGCTCGCCCAGCTGGATGAGTTCAGACAAGGTAATGCCTCCCTGTAATCAGGTTTGGTTTATTATACCCACATTTTTGCAAATGCGCAAGAAAATCTCCCTTTCCGACAGGAAAGGGAGATTGACTGACTTACAGGAACAGAATCCAAATCAGCTTGGATACGATGTGGCAGCCGCCGTGGGCGATCATGGCGTAGGCCAGCCCATATTTGCGGTAGAGCCAGCCGAACAGCAGGCCAAAGGCGCCGTTGAGGAGGAAACACCGGAGGATGATCACGGCGGAGTCGCCGATCGACATGAAGGTCATGGGCAGGTGTCCTGCGGCAAAGAGCAGGGCGGAGATCACATTGGCCGCAACCAGGACCGCCACAGATGGCCTTTCTTTGCGCCTGTCAAAGATCAGGTGCAGCACAAAGGCAATCAGCGACATGAAGAACAGCCGAAGCATGACTTCTTCGATCACCGCGCCGTAGGTGACCGTTGCTGCCAGATAGCTGAGTGTCGGTTTGCTCTCGTAAGCCTGCAGCAGGACGGGCTCAAACTTGCCGAAGAAAAACAGGTCGGGAAGAATCAGGCTGAGGCCGCCAATGACGGAAATCACGATGGCGGCGATCAGCGGCTTTTTTTCCAAGCGGAAGGAAGATTTCCACAGGCCCAGCTTTTTAGAGAGGAAAATGCCAATACTGCCCAGAACCAGGCCATAACCGGCGGATTGCACCGCTGAAACGAGACCCAGGGTGGCTGCATCTATGCCCTGCTCCAGCAGCTGTTGCTGCAGTTCAGGCGGATAGGAGTCCAGGGCATATAGGCCCGTGAAATAGCCGCCTACCAGACCGACAACTACAAAGGACAAAATGGTTTTCCAATGGGAACGAACAAATTGCTTCATCTTGACCTCTCGATTCTCAGGGAAGCTGTTCCAAAATCGCCTCATAGAGTGCGTGAGTCTCATCTGCGTTTTTGGCGTTCAGCGCCAGGGTGTTGTCGCCGGAGGTGATGACGATGGTCAGGGGATTCTGCGTGTAGCAGTAGCGAAGATACGCGCCGTAGGCCTCGTTTTCAAAGTGGCCCAGCGACAGACGAGGGGAGCCGAAGCCGTTGGTGCGCTGACCGGCGTCCTCAGACTCCAGAACCACGGAGTCGATCTCTTCGTATCCGACCGTCAGACCACGATAGTAACTGGCATCCACATAGAAGCAGTCCTCGCGGAAGGAAACCTCTATATTGCCGGTGAAGCTGACCACAGCGGCAAAGGTGAGGCAGACGACCACCAGCACCCAAGCCAGAATCCGCGCCCAAAGGGGCTGGGCCTTCATCTGCTTGGAAATCGGCTCGATCTCGCCCCTGCTGAGCTGGCGGTGGTAAAAACGCCAGGAGTAGACCATAGGGATCACGATCGCCAGCACGATAATAATGCCCATAAACCAAAGGAAAGCTGCGGTGGGCAGGAACATGCCGATAATCAGAAGCACGCCGCAGGCGACCCAGAGCTTACCCGCCATGCGGTGGGTGGCGTTCCAGTTTTCCTCGCTGGAGTAGGTCCAACAGATTTTGATGCCCATGGTGTAGTTCTGCTTGCACTTGGGCAGATAATTGCCCATGACCAGGAACATCAGGCCGAAGAGCAAGAACATCCAGTTGCTCACTTTCAGCGTGTAGCCAAGGGAAAAGGCATAAACCATGCCGCAAACCAGCCAGCCGATGATCGGCATGATCCAGAACACCAGAGAAAGCAGCTTGGGGTTTTGACCGCTGTTTTTGGGATCCTTCGTGGTAATGAAAACGCAGAGCCAATGCAGTGCCAGCAGAATAAGGGGCAGGCCGAACACGGAAAATGCCTTGCCGGAGGTGCCGTCGGGCACGCGGTCGCCACCAAAATGGGTGATCATCTGATCCGGAAGCCGGTTCCAGAGAATCAGGCCCACCAGCATGGGAAGCAGAATAGCGATGGAAGAGAGGATCAGGCCTCTTTTATGGGTTCGAATCATGGTCGTTATCTCCTTTCAAACCGGTGATCCAGAGCATGACGTCCTCCAGCACGGAGGTGTTGAGGGTGTAGTAGATGAATTTACCCTCTCTCTGGTCGCGAATCAGGTCGGCTTCCTTCAAAACCGACAGGTGGCGGGAAATGGCGGCGGCTGTGATGGGAAAGTGCTCACAGATCTCGCCGGCGGACAGGGTTCCGCCCTTGAGCAGATTCAGAATCTCCCGCCGGACCGGGTCCGCCAGGGCCCGCAGGGTGTTTTGTAAGGGCATCGGGTCACTTCCTTTAACATTTAACCTAAGTGTTAATTATAATAACAAGAATGACGCCGGTTGTCAAGGGGAAATCTTGCGTGCGTTTTTGAGGCGTGGTATAATGACAAAAACAGGAGGAATGAACATGAAAAGAATCCTTGTGCTGCTGCTGACGTTGGCAATGCTGCTCTCCATGGGCGGCTGCGTGGCCAATTTGCTCACCGACGAGAATATTGACTTTGCCATTGACGTCATCGATCAGATCGATCAGGCTTTGGACGAGGCCGAGCCGGAAGATACGCAGACCCCTCCTGCGGAGGAAGAGTCGGCGCCGCCAGCGGAGGAAGAGGACCCGGAGCCTACGCTGGATGAGCACGGCGCTTACACCACGAAAGAGGACGTTGCCCTGTATATCCACCTCTACGGCCGCCTGCCGGAGAATTTTATCACCAAGTCCGAGGCCAGAAAGCTCGGATGGGAGAGCGGCGGTCTGGAGCGCTATGCCAAGGGCAAGTGCATCGGCGGCGACCGCTTTGGCAATTACGAAGGATTGCTGCCTGAAATCAAGGGCCGCAGCTACTATGAATGCGACATTAACACCCTGGGCGCAGAGGAACGCGGCGCGGAACGCATCGTTTTTTCCAATGACGGCCTGGTGTACTACACGCCGGACCATTACAAAACCTTTGAACTGCTCTACGGGGAGGCCAATGAATGAAACAGGTGATTTTGGACGGCACAAAGATTATCAGCCGTGAGCAGCTCCACGATGTGCTGCAGCAAAGTCTTTCCCTGCCGGAGTGGTACGGCCGCAATCTGGATGCTCTGTTTGACTGCCTGACGGATTTGAACGAGCCTGCCTGCCTGGTTCTGCAAGGCCGCCTGGCCTTGCGCGTGCATCTGGGCCGCTATGCAGAGACCCTGGAGCGGGTGCTCATGCGCGCTGAGCAGGAGAATGAGAAGTTTACGCTGCAGATGCAGAGTTATCAAAAATAAGTATTTCGAATACCAATAAGGAGCCGTTCCCATGGCCATTACGATTCACATCTATTACACATCGGAGGGCGACAATGCCAGACGATTCGCCCAGGAAATGTGCGAGTCCGGCCTTGTGGATGAAATCCGCGCGGAAGAGGGCAACCTGAAGTATGAATACTTCTTTCCCCTGGAGGATGCGCACACGGTTCTTCTGATTGACGCATGGAAGGATCAGCAGGCGCTGGACGTGCATCACCACTCGCCCATGATGCAGAAAATCACCGCGCTGCGGGAAAAATATAATCTTCATATGAAGGTGGAACGCTTTGTTTCCGATGAAACGGGTGTGCCAGCGCAGGATCGCGCCTTTATCAAAGAATAAGAAAACGGACCTATGAACAAGTCATAGGTCCGTTTTTTTGTTTACATTACATCAACTTGCGGAACAGTTCGGTGAGGTCTTCCACGCTGGTGTCCTTGGGGTTGCCGGGCCGGCAGGCGTCGGCAAAGGCGGACTCGGCCAGGAAGGGAAGATCCTCTTCCTTCAAAGCCTCCAGCTTGGCGGGGATGCCCACGTCGGCGGAGAGCTGGGCAACGGCCTGGACAGCGGCTGCGCGGTACTCCTCCTGGGTCATCTCATCGACACCCTTGACGCCCATGGCGCGGGCAATTTCACGGTACTTTTCACCGGTACACTCGGCGTTGTATTCCATCACGATGGGCAGCATCATGGCGCAGGCCACGCCGTGGGGAGTATCATACACAGCGCCCAGAGTGTGGGCCATGGAGTGGGCGATGCCCAGACCGACGTTACTAAAGCCCATGCCGGCGATATACTGGCCCAGGGCCATACCCTCGCGGCCCTTGTCGCAGCCGTCGACAGCGCCGCGCAGGCACTTGCCGATGATCTCAATGGCCTTGAGGTGGAACATGTCGGTCATGACCCAGGCAGCGCGGGTAATGTAACCCTCGATGGCGTGGGTCAGCGCGTCCATACCGGTGGAGGCGGTGAGGCTTTTCGGCATGGTGGCGGTCATGTCGGGATCAACAACGGCAACGATGGGCATATCGTGGGGATCGACACAGACGAACTTGCGCTTCTTCTCCACGTCGGTGATGACGTAGTTGATGGTGACCTCGGCGGCGGTGCCGGCGGTGGTGGGAACGGCGATGATGGGCACGCAGGGGTTCTTGGTGGGAGCGACGCCCTCCAGGGAGCGTACATCAGCGAACTCGGGATTCGTGATGATGATGCCGATGGCTTTGGCGGTGTCCATGGCGGAGCCGCCGCCGATGGCGACGATGTAGTCGGCCTGGGCTGCCTTGAAGGCGGCAACGCCGTTCTGCACGTTCTCGATAGTGGGGTTCGCCTTGATGTCGGAGTAGACATCGTAGGCGAGGCCCGCTTCCTCCAGGAGGGCGGTGACCTTGCCGGCCACGCCGAAGCGGATCAGGTCGGGATCAGTGCAGACAAAGGCCTTTTGGAAGCCGTGGGACTTGGCCTCGTTCACGATTTCGGCGATGGCGCCGGCTCCGTGGTAGGAGGTCTGGTTGAGCATAATGCGGTTTGCCATAGTTCATTTCTCCTTTGTTTGGAATGGGATGCCGATGGACTCGGCTGTTTTCACGGATATTTTACCCCTCACTGCGACGAAAGTAAAGGACCTTTTCTTGCACAGCTGTGTCTTGTTTTGCATAAGATGGGCTAAAACTCCGCCCTGGCGGATTCGGCCGGAAAGGGGATTTTCAAAATAGAAGCTTTGTGGTATACTGAAAGAAAAACGGTGGCATGCTTGCTGCCGGAAACTGCTTTTTTAAGGAGATCCTGCTATGAGAATGGTGTTACTTACTGCCCTGGGCGTCGGCGGTGCAACGGTCATCGGCGCCATCATCGGCTTTATGTTTAAAAAGATTTCCCACCGCTTCAGTGATATCGTGCTGGCCTTTGCCGCCGGCGTGATGCTGGCCGCGGCGGTGATCGGTCTGATTTTGCCCTCCATTGACTACGGCGAAGGTGCACTGGCTCTGCCGGTGACGGTCATCGGCGTGTTCTGCGGCGCGCTGGGACTGAACGTGCTGGACCGTCTGGTGCCCCACCTGCACAAACTCAGCGGCGTGGACGGGGAGACCCATCCGGAACAGTCGAACCAGCTGAGCAAGGTGCTGCTGTTCGTTCTGGCTATCGCCATCCATAACCTGCCCGAAGGTATCGCCGCGGGCGTCGGCTTCGGCACCGGCAACAACGCCGAGGCCCTGATTATCGCTGCGGGCATCGCCCTGCAGAACATCCCCGAGGGCATGGTCATTATCGCGCCCATGCTGGCAGCGGGGATCAAACCGGGCCGCACGTTTGTGATCGCCCTGTTCACGGGCATTGTGGAGGTCATCGGTACCCTCGTCGGCTACTTTGCGGTGAGCGTTTCCACCGCCATTCTGCCCTTCGCTCTGGCCTTTGCCGGCGGCACGATGCTCTATGTCATCTCCGACGAGATGATCCCCGAAACTCACGCCCACGGCTCCGAGCGGGGCGCGACGTATTCGCTTCTGGCAGGCTTCTGCCTGATGCTGGCCATGAGCCATTACCTGGGATAAAAAGTGAAAGCCCCGAACGGAAGTTCGGGGCTTTTTTTACAGATAGGCGCGCATGTCCTCGGCCAGCTGGGCTTCCAGATGGATGAGGCGCTTGGTAATGTCCTTGGAGCGCTCGTCGGCAGCTTTGTACTCGTTGAGGTAACGGCTCAAGGACTTCACGCCCATGTTGCAGCCGTCGGTCATCAGATCGGCGATGGTACTGTCGGACTCGTCCATGGTGAGCTTCATGTTGGTCTTGATCCACGACATGCCCTTGGCGATGGGATTCGGATTCTTGCCCTCGTCCTGGAAGCGGTCGAGCTGCTCCTGGATCTCGGTTTTGAGTTCCTCGTGCTCGTTGCGGCAGGTTCTGAGCATATCGTGGAAGTGGCTGTTTCTCACGTGGTCGGATACGTCATCGATGGAGGCAACGCCCATTTTGATGCCTGCGTCACATTCACGCAGCAGGCGGATGGTGTCCTGTTCAATCATTGTTGTGGCTCCTTTTGATATGATGGCCTTAGTTTGCGCGCTGCGCGGTAATTTATGCTGGTTTTACCGCTTCAGATCACCGTTGGCGGGATTGTTCAGAACGGTTCCGTCCTCGGAAAAGCGGGAGCCGTGGCATGGACAGTCCCAGGAGTGCTCCTGGCGATTCCATTTCAGGGCGCAGCCCAGGTGGGGACAGCGGGGAACCGTGGGCATCAGAAGGTGCAGGGTAGACTCGAAGGCGTTGGCAGCCAGCTGGGGCCGCAGAATGGTGCGGGAGGGAGAGAAGAGCGCTGAGAAGGGATTGTCCCGTTCCAGCACAAGGTCACGAAGAAGCCGGGCGGCGACCATGGCAGAGCTCATGCCCCACTTGTTGAAGCCGGTGGCCACAAAAAGGTCTGGTGTCGTTTTGGCGTATTGACCGATGTAGGGCATACCGTCAAGACTCATGCAGTCCTGGGCGGCCCAGCGGTGGGTGATTGTGCAGCCTGGATAGTTGTGCAGCGCAAAATCGGAAAGATGTTGCCAGCCGCCGGATCGTTTGCCGGTGCGTTGGCCGCAGCCGCCCAGTAGAAGAGTGTCGCCGTGCTGGCGAAAGGATAGGCCGTCGTCGCGCTCGTCTGCATACATGCCCTGAATGTGCGGTGTATTTTCCAAGGCCAGGACGTAAGCGCGCTGCTGATAGAGCTTCAAAAAGTAGCTGCCGTGTTTGTTCAGAAATGGAAAGTGGGTGGCGACGATGACCTTTTTGGCCCGGATGCTGCCGCCATTGGTGCGTATGCACCCGGGTAGAAATTCCAATACGCGGGTGTGCTCGTGAATGTTCAGACCGGGAGTAAGTCCGGCGAGGAACTTGAGAGGATGCATCTGCGCCTGATGCGGAAACTGCACGGCACCTGCGACCGAAAAGGGAAGGGGAAGCTTTTGCGCAAAGTCTGCTTTGGCGCCGATTTTCTGCAGCGCGTCCAGCTCTTTTTCCACTTTTCCGCGATCATCCATGGAATAGATAAAGCTATCTTCTTCCGTAAAATCAAAATCGAGGGATCTGCTGATGTCGCGGTACTGCGCCAGCGCCTCCTCATTGGCCCGGTAGTACAGCTGTGCTGCTTCCAGGCCGAATTGGCGCAGCAGTTTGTGGTAGACAAGGCCGTGCTGCGAGGTGATTTTCGCTGTGGTGTTTCGGCTCACGCCGCAGCAGATGCGGCCGGCTTCCACCAGCGTATAGTCGACACCGGCCTGCTGCAGCAGATATGCGCAGAGGATCCCCGCAATTCCGCCGCCGATGACCAGCACGTCTGTTTTCACATCCGTTTCCAGCCGGGGAAACGACGGGAGTGTTTGGGTTTTCGTCCAAATGGATTCGTTCATTCTATCACCGCAGCTAGTTTGTGCGTGAGCCGGAAAACTATGTGCAAACCCCCGGATTCCGTTGGAATCCGGGGGTTCATTTTAGTAACCGACGGCCAGGCCGAAGAGCAGAAGCAGGCTGGTCAGGATCAGGTTGAGCGCCTGGAACTTCCAGCTCCAGCGGAACCAACGGCTGTAGCTCACGTCCGCCAGGCCTAGGCTGATGAGCAGGGCCGGATTGGTGGGGTAGAGCACATTGGAAAACCCGTCGCCGAAGGCAAAGGCCACGATGCACAGTTGAGCGCTGATGCCGAAAATCTGTGCCAGAGGCACGATCAGGGGAATCAGCATAAAGGCCTTGGCAGAGCCGGAGGGAATGAAGAAGTTCATCACCAGCACGATCAGGTAGATGAACAGGATCACCGCCCACTTGGGAAGGCTCTGGGCCAGATTTACTGCGCCGTGAAGGATGGTGTCCAGCACGCGGGCTTCCTCCAGGGTGTATTTGATGGAGGAGGCCATCAGAATCATGATGACAGCCGGCAAGATGCTCACCACGCCGTCCAGGGCGGTTTTTGCCAGATCCTTGGCGCGCATGCCGCAAGCCAAGGTGGAGACAATGCCGGAGACGAAAAACATCACCGCCACAATAATCATGGTGTAGTCCTGCAGCGCCGGGATCAGGCCCGAGAGCAGTACCGCTGCAATGCCCACCCCCAGGATGGAAACGAACAGGCGAAGGCCCTTGTCCATCTCAGTGCTGGGTGCAAAGGAAGCGGCCTGTGCCGTATCAAGAGGCGTCTCGATTCTCTTTGCATAGCGGTGCACAAACAACACCAGAAGCGCATAGATCAGCACAAAAGACACCGCCCGCAGCCAGACGCCGGAGAACATGCCCAGACCCGCCAGCTGCTGGGCCACGCCCACGGTGAAGGGATTGCACACGCCCGAGGCAAAGCCGCAGCCCACGGCCAGCAGGCTCATGCCCACGCCGGTCAGCGCATCCCAACCAAGGCTCACGGAGAGAGCCACCACGATGGGCACCAGGGGCACACATTCCTCAAAGGAACCGATCATGGCGCCCATGGCCATGAAGAAGAGGATGATGACGGCCATCAGGCGGTAACGCACGGCGCAAAAGCGGTGGGTGATGCGGTCGAGCATGTATTTCATCAGGCCGCTTTTGTCCAGGGCGTTGAAAATGCCGCCGATGATTAACAAAAAGACGATGACCGCAATGAGGGTTCCGCTTCCACTGGCGCCCAGCACCAGCACAGGGGAGAGGAGCCACTTCCAGAAGGGAAGGCCGCCGGGGATCTGGGTGTAGCCGCCTGCGGTGTCGATGACCAGGTTGCCGTTTGCATCCACCGTGCGTGCCCACTCGCCGCCGGGAATCACCAGGGTGAGGGCGTACGACACCACCATCAGCACAAAGATCACGACGATGGCGGCAAGGAAGGATTTTGCGGAAATATTCAGGCCCTTGCGGGGTGATGTATTCATAGAAACGGCCTCCAACAGGATAAAACTTGCATACAGTATAGTATAAAATGAATAAAAATACAAGGGAATTCATATAAGTGGAAAAGCACCGCAGAGCTTCTGCGGTGCTTTTGTATTATCCGAATTTTGCTCGGGCGTAGCCGCATTTGCGGCAGAGTTCTTCTGCTGCACAGCCGTGAGAAAAACCATCTTCGATGGCCCGGGTACGATCGGAGGCAAGGATTTCCTCCATTTCCTGCCGGAAGAGGTTGCCCAGGGGGATGTCGCCCTCGTGATCCAGGCAGCAGGGCACCACTGTGCCGTCGCAGAGCACACCGATCTGGTCCTTGAGGCCGTAGCAGCGCACCTGGGCGCTGCCCTCGGGGGCAGTCAAATCGGGCCAGTCAAACTTGTCGCCGTATTGCAGATAGACGTTGTTTCCCAGGCGTGGGCCTTGACGGCCCTGGGTCCATGGCTGGGGGAAATAGTGCTGCATGGAGTTAAGAATTTCCTCGTTTTTCTCATCCTGTCCGCCGTTGTTCCAGAGGCGATAGCTCACGATGATCTTTCCCTCCGCCGCACGACCGAAGGAAAAGCAGCCTTGCAAATACTCTGAAAAGGGCATGGAGAGGTCATTTGCCTCAAAGGCGTGCAGGGAAATGTTGATCTTGTGCAAACCGTTGGCACGCAGAAGCATCTCCTGCTGGTCGCACAGCAGGGTTCCGTTGGTGGTCAGGATGACCTTGAAGCCTTGTTTGCCTGCCAGGGCCAGGAATTCTTCCAGCTGGGGGTGGCACAGCGGCTCGCCCATCAGGTGGAAATAGAGATAATCCGTCCAGGGCCGCAGCTTCGGCAGCAGGAAGGAAAACTCCTCCCGACTCATCATATGCGGTGCGCGCTTTGTGCCCGGGCAGAAGGAACACTGCAGGTTGCAGCAGTTCGTGATTTCCAGATAGATTTTTTGAAACCGTTTCATGCTGTCAGTTTTTCTTGGCCCGATCGACGAGGATCAGCTTCTTGATGGCTTCGATGCCCACTTCGATGGCGCCGGAGGTGTCCTCCGTCATGGGCATGAATAGGCCTGCCTTCTCCCGTTCCTGGTTCCAGACTGCGTGGAAGCAGGAGCCGCAGCGCACGCCCAGGGCGTCCGCCACGACAAACAGGGCGGCGGATTCCATTTCGCTGGCCTTGACGCCCAGGCGCTTCCAGCTTTCCCACTTTTGCAGCAGCTCGTAGGAAACGGGGGAGGCCTCGGGGCTGTGCTGGCCGTAGAAGGAGTCCTTGCACTGGACCACACCCACGTGGATGCAGTAGCCTAACTCCTCACCGGCCTGCTTCAAAGCCAGGGTGACGTCGAAATTCGGCACGGCAGGATACTCGATGGGGGCGTACTCCAGGCTGGTGTGCTCGTATCGGATGGCGCCGGTGGCAACCACCACGTCGCCGGGTTTGACGTCCAGATGGATGCCGCCGCAGGTGCCCACACGGACGAAGGTGTCGGCGCCGATTTTCACGAGCTCTTCCATGGCGATGGCTGCAGAAGGGCCGCCAATGCCGGTGGAGCAGACAGAAACCTTCTCGCCCAGCAGCGTGCCGGTCCAGATATTGTATTCGCGGTTCATACCGATGTGAACAGGGTTTTCAAAGTGCTGGGCGATGGCCTCGCAGCGGCCCGGATCGCCGGGCAGCAGCACGTAGCGGCCAACGTTGCCTTCCACACACTGGATGTGATACTGTTTTTCCGTTGCCTGCATGGGTGTTCACCTCTTACTTCAGAATTTCGGTTGCAAAGCTCTTGCCGGGGTTCTCGAAGGAGACGCCCAACAGCTCTGTGATGGTGGCAGCGATGTCCGCGAAGCTCTCCCGCGTGCCCAGGCTGCAGGCCTTGACCCGATCGCCCAGGATCAGCAGGGGGACATATTCGCGGGTGTGGTCGGTGGTGGCGGTATAGCCGGGATCACAGCCGTGATCGGCGGTAATCATCAGAAGATCATCCTCACCCATCAGGGGCAGGAACTCGCCCAGCCAGGCGTCGAACTCACTCAAGGCAGCGGCGTAACCGTCAATGTTGCGGCGATGGCCGAAAACGGCGTCAAAGTCCACCAGATTCACAAAGCACAGACCGTGGAAATCCTTTTTGGCATAGTCCAGGGTCTTGCGAAGGCCGTCAGCGTTGGAGGTAATATAGACGTACTCTGTATCGCCACGGCCGGCGAAGATGTCGTGGATCTTACCCACGGCAATGCTGTCCATACAGGAGGCCTTGATGGCGTCGAGCATGGTTTCGGTGGGCGGCTCAAGAGAGAAGTCGTGCCGGTTGGAGGTGCGGGTGAAGTGTCCCTTGCCGCTGCCGACAAAGGGCCGGGCAATGACTCTGCCCACGCCGTGCTCGCCCTGCAGAAGATCCCGGGCAATGCGGCAGTATTCGTAGAGCTGCTCCGGGGGAACGACTTCCTCGTGGGCCGCGATCTGAAAGACCGAATCGGCAGAGGTGTAGACAATCAGGTCGCCCGTGCGCATATGCTCCTCGCCGTATTCGTCCAGAACGGCGGTGCCGCTCCAGGGCGCATTGGCCAGGGTTCCGCGGCCAGTGGCGGCGCGGAAGGGCTGCATGATCTCTTCGGGGAAGCCTTCGGGATAGGTGGGCAGGGGGTGGGCGGAGACGATACCGGCGATCTCCCAGTGGCCGATGGTGGTGTCCTTGCCTAGGCTTCTCTCCGTCAGGCGGGCGTAGGCGCCCAAAGGAGACGCAGCTTCAGGAAGGCAGTCAACGCCGTCAATGTTGCCCAGACCGGCGGCGATCATGTTGGGAATGTTCAGTTGATCCGAAGTGGCGCAGGAGGCCAGGGTGTTGGCGCCTGCATCGCCGAAGGCGGCGGCGTCCGGCATGGCGCCGATGCCGAAGGAATCAAGAACAATCAGGAAAACGCGCTTCATATGGTGCTCCTTTCCTGGGGAAGGGTTACTTGTTTTCCATGGCGGCGGCCACGTCCAGGGCGACTTTCATCATGGTGGTGAAGGAGTTCTGTCGCTCTTCTGCGGTGGTCAATTCGCCGGTGAGAATGTGGTCGGAGATGGTGCAGATGCACAGCGCACGCTTGTTGTAGCGGGCGGCGTTCATATACAGGGCGGCGGACTCCATTTCCAGAGCCATGACGCCCATCTTCTTCAGGGCATAGACGCTGTCCAGACCCTCGGGTACGCCCTCATGGTCGCCGTAGAACAGGTCGGAGGAGCTGATGTTGCCCACGTGGTAGGTGGCCTTGTTCTCCTCACAGGCCTTTACGGCCTCGGTGAGCAGCTCCCAGGAGGCGATGGGAGCGAAGGAGCTGGGGATGTGATACTGGTTGGCCCAGTTGGAGTCGGTGCAGGAACCCTGGGCAAGGACCAGGTCGTAGAGCTTGATGTGCTCCTGGATAGAGCCGGCGGAGCCGACACGGATGATATTCTCCACATCGAAGAAATTGAACAGCTCGTGGGAGTAGATGCCGATGGCGGGCATGCCCATGCCGGAGGCCATCACGGAGACTTTGACGCCCTTGTAGTAGCCGGTGTAGCCATTGACACCGCGGACGTTGTTGACCAGAACGGGATTCTCCAGGAAGTTTTCGGCAATGAACTTGGAGCGCAGCGGATCGCCGGGCATCAGTACGGTTTTGCCGAAGCCAATTTCATCGAGCAGGTTGATGTGGGGGGTGTTTGCATAGGTAGCCATAGGAATTCTCCTTATATAAAAGATTCGTTTGTTTGTTGGGAAATCAGTAACTTTAGTTTATCATTCTTTCCGCGGCTTTGCAATATATCTGGAAAATCTTCACTTTGACGGAAATATTGGGAAGAACAGATTCTTTACTTTCAATCTCAATTGTGTTATAATTTAATGTTCGGCAGAATAGAAAAATAGAAGGTTTTTGCCGGCAAATTCCGAGAGGGGATGGCCCTGTTATGTTCCAAAAACTCCTGCAGCTGATTGAAGCACATCAAGTTATCATCATCCATCGCCACACCAATCCCGATGGAGATGCCCTGGGCAGTCAAATCGGCCTAAAGCATCTGATTCTGGAGAACTATCCGCATAAGCGCGTGTATATGGTCGGTGACGACGCGGGCTATCTGAGCTTTATGGATGACTCTGTGATGGACACGATTGCCGACAGCGACTATGAAGGCGCCCTGGCAATCATTCTGGATACGGCCTCCGCCCGTCTCATCAGCGACAACCGCTACACCCTGGCAGCGGCAACGGCAAGAATGGATCACCATCTCTTCCAGGAGCAAATTGCCGAAACGGAGGTTGTGGACGACAGCTTTGAAAGCTGCTGCGGCCTGATCGGTCATTTTGCCATGCAGTGCGGCCTGCGCCTCAACCCTCTGGCTGCTAAATCCCTTTACACCGGCATGATCACCGACTCCGGTCGGTTCCGTTATGACGGAACGGTGGCCCGCACCTTCCGCATTGCGGCCTTTCTGCGGGAGCAGCCCTTTGACCCGGGCGATATCTTCCGCAAGCTCTATGCCGAGGACTTCGAAAACAGAAGGCTGCGTGCTCTCTATACGCTGAAGATCCAGTTCACCCCCAATCGGGTAGCCTATATCTACACCACCAAGGAGGAGCTGGATGCATCGGGACAGGACCTGTTCACCATCTATCGGGGTATGGTCAGCACCATGGCCGATCTCAAGGGTGTGGATGTCTGGGTGAATTTCACCGAGAGTGACCGGGGCGTGCTGTGCGAGCTGCGTTCCACGGACTATAACGTCAATCCCATTGCCGTCAAATATGGCGGCGGCGGCCATGCCAAGGCCTGCGGCGCCACCGTGGCGGACCGGGAGACTGCCATGGCGATGCTGCAGGATCTGGACCGGCTGGTAGGAGAAATGAAATGAACAATCTGGAAGTAATGACTGCAATTCTGCAGAAAATCAAAGAATATGACCGTATTATGCTCTTTCGCCATGTGCGCAACGACGGCGACTGCGTCGGCTCCACCAAGGGCCTGAAGGAGATCATCCGCTGCACCTGGCCGGAGAAGGAAGTCTATCTGATCGACGAGGATACGGCGAAGTATCTGGAGTTCCTGGGACCCGAGGATGTGCCCGTGCCGGACGAGTACTATACGACGGCCTTGGGCATCGTTCTGGATACGGCCTCCGAGGCCAGAATTTCCAACAGAAAGTATACCCTCTGCAAGGAACTCATCAAGATCGACCACCACATCCCCCTGGAGAACTACGGCGATCTGATCTGGGTGGAGGAGCACCGCTCCTCTCTGTGTGAGATGATTGTGAAGTTCTACGACACCTTCCGGGAGGAACTGGTGCTGAGCACCCAGGCAGCGACCTACCTGTACACCGGTATGGTTACCGACTCCGGCCGCTTCAAATACAGCGATGTGACCGGCGACACCCTGCGCTATGCCGCGATTCTACTGGATGCAGGCGTGGATACGGATACGTTGTACGCCCGGCTGTATCTGGAGGCCTTTGAGTACCTGAAATTCAAGGCCTATATCTATGAAAAAATGCAGGTCACGGAAAACGGCGTTGCCTATATCGTGGTGGATCGGGAAATGCAGCAGCAGTTTGGCCTCTCCCTGGAGCAGGCCAGCGCTGTCATCGGCAACCTGGATTCCATCCGCGGCTGCATTTGCTGGATTGCTTTCATTGAAAGTGGCGACGAAGAGGGGACCATCCGGGTTCGCCTGCGTTCGCGCTTTGTGCATATTAACTCCATTGCTGAACAGTACCGCGGCGGCGGCCATGCCTGTGCCAGCGGTGCAACGGTCTACAGCATGGAGGAAGTGCACTCCCTGCTTGCCGATGCCGATGCGCACGTGAAGGAATATAAATCGACACATGAGGGTTGGCTATGAGAATTCTGATTACCAACGATGACGGCATTCACGCTGCGCAGATGATCCCGCTGGTGCAGTGGGCACAGAAGCTGGGAAGCGTGATGGTTGTGGCGCCGAAGGTGGAGCAGAGCGGAAAAAGCCAGGGCATCGAACTGCACGAGAGCTTTGAGGCAAAGAAGATTGACCTGTTTCCCGGTGTGACGGCCTGGGCGGTGGATTCCACCCCGGCGGACTGCATCCGCTTTGCGGTGCTGGGCCTGAAAGAGTCCTTTGATCTGGTGATCTCGGGCATCAACCGCGGATTCAATATGGGCACAGACATCATGTATTCCGGCACAGCCGGTGCGGTGTTTGAGTCCGTATCCCTGGGGCTGAAGGCCGTTGCCCTGTCCACCTCGCCGGAATATTACGACCATGCGGTGGAGCATCTGGACCATGTATTTGACTATATATTAAGCAACAGCCTGCTGGATCACTGCGATGCGTACAATGTGAATATCCCGCCTCAAGGTGAGAGGATTCTCATCACCAGACAGGGCGGCCACTATTATTCCGACGACTTTGTTCCCGTGGGCAATGATTACTTCAAGGCCCGTGGCAAATGCGTCTACCAGGATCGGAACGATATGAGCCTGGACACCGATGCGGTGATGCATGGTAACATCTCCATCATGCCGCTGACCATTTGCCGCACGGATCTGCGTGTATATGAAGACTTAACAAAATGAAAGAAAAAGCCCGTAGCTTACGCTACGGGCTTTTTCTTATGAAGAATCAGAAAGAAATTAGTTGGCGGGAACCAGCTGGCAGCCGGCATCGAACTCGATGGTGCCCTTGTAGTTCTTCAGGGTGCCGGTGACGGTGATGGTCTGGCCCTCGGCCAGATCGGCAGCGCCTTCGCCCTTCAGACGGTAGCACATGATGGGCATATCATCGCAGCCGTCAACCTTGATGGTAACGGTGATGTTGCCATACTGCTCGCTGTACGGGGTGTCCACAGCAGTGATCACGCCGGTCAGGGTAGCAGTGTAGGGCAGGGCAGCATTCTCTTCCAGAGCATAAGCAGCCTTCACGATCTCAACGGGATCGGTGGGAGCAATGGCATCCAGAGTGCAGCCAGCGTCAAACTCGATGGTGCCCTTGTAGTTCTTCAGGGTGCCGGTGACGGTGATGGTCTGGCCCTCGGCCAGATCGGCAGCGCCCTCGCCCTTCAGGCGGTAGCACATGATGGGCATATCATCGCAGCCGTCAACCTTGATGGTAACGGTGATGTTGCCATACTGCTCGCTGTACGGGGTGTCCACAGCGGAGATCACGCCGGTCAGGGTAGCAGTGTAGGGCAGGGCAGCATTCTCTTCCAGAGCGTAAGCAGCCTTCACGATCTCAACAGGATCGGTGGGGGCAACGATGACAGGCTCTTCCACAACGGGCTCTTCGGGCTCAGCGGGAGTTTCAGCGGGGGAGGCGGCAATGGCGTCCAGGGTGCAGCCGGCGTCAAACTCGATGGTGCCCTTGTAGTTCTTCAGGATACCGGTGACGGTGATGGTCTGGCCAACAACCAGGTCCTTGGCGCCCTCGCCCTTCAGGCGGTAGCACATAATGGGATAGTCAGCCATCTCACCGATCTGGATGGTGACGGTGATGTTCTGATAATCCTCGCTCCAGGGAGTGTCAATGTTGATGATGGTGCCGGTGATGGTCTTGGAGACTTCCTGAGCCTCGCCGTCAAGCAGCTTGTAGCCGGACAGGGCGTTCTTGGCGCTCTGATGGGAACCGGCGGGCAGCAGCTTGCAGCCGGCATCAAACTCGATGGTGCCCTTGTAGTTCTTGATGATACCGGCAACGGTGACGGTGTCACCCACAGCCAGATCCTTGGCGCCTTCGCCGCTCAGACGGTAAGCCATGACAACCTTGTCTTCCACCTGGAAATTCACGGTGATGTTGCCGTACTCATCGCTCCAAGCGGTGGGGATCTCAGTGACAACGCCGGTCAGAACGGCGGGGTAATCCATGCTAGCGCCCTCGCCCAGAGCGAAAGCGGCCTTCAGCAGGGCCTTCTGGTCGGGATGCTCGCCCATGCCCACCAGGATGCAGCCTGCGTCGAATTCGTAGGTGCCCTTGTAGTTCTTCAGGATGCCTTCCACGGTGATGGCATCGCCGTCAGCCAGATCCTTGGCGCCCTCGCCCTTCAGGCGGTAGCACTGGATGGGCTGCTCTTCCTTACCGGCAACCTTGATGGTGACGGTGATGTTCTGGTAATCCTCGCTCCAGGGAGTGTCGATGCTGCTGACAACGCCGAACAGACGGAAGGCATCCTCAGTGGAGGCCTGGTCTTCCAGGGCGTAGGCCAGATCAACGATCTCGGCGTAGGTCAGGCCGTCCACGTTCATGGCGGCGGGGATCTTGTGGTTCCAGCTCAGAGATTCGGATCTGCCGGTGGCATCGGTGATGGTAGCGGTCAGAACGTAGGCGATCTCTTCAGAAGTTTCTTCGTTGACGTCGATGGTGACCATGCCGTTCTCGTTCTTGACGACTTTGACCACGTCTTCGGAAACATCAGCGGTCCAGACAACTTCATACTTCTCGTCGCCGACGGGAACAACACCGACGCGGTCGAAGTCCTTGCCGGTGATTTCAGCGGCCTTCTTGTAGATGGTCTTGATATAAGCGATGGCGTTGGCCAGAGTGTCCTCAGGCTCGGCGGGAACTTCGGGTTCCTCGGGCTGCTCGGGTTCAGTGGGAGTGGTGTCCTGGCTGGGCTCAGAGGTGTTCTGGTTGGGGGTATCCTGGCTGGGAGCGGAGGGCTCGGCGCAAGCGACCAGGCTCAGACACAGAACAAGCGCCAGGAGAAAAGCAATCAACTTTTTCATGATGTTTGGCTCCTTCAATTTAGTTCGTAATCGAGATGTTGTTTGCAGAATAAACTTTGATCTGGTAGTTACCGTCGAAGAAATCGATGATACCCTTGACATCCAGGGTCTTGCCCAGATAGGCATCTTGGGTGATGAGGGTGTTGTTCTCATCCAGCAGAACCGCCGTGCGCACGGTGACCTGTACGCCGTTTGCCTCACAGATCAGAGTCATGGCGCCCTTGGAGGAACTCTCTTCGTTGGTGGTGGTGTAGGCCTCAACGACCTGCAGCCCCTTGAGTTCCACGGAGGTTCCCATGGCAAATTCGGCATACGGAGCGCTTAGGCTGCCTTCTTCCGTCTGGATCGTGACAGAGCCATTCATCAGCATGTCGGCGTCTGTGAGCCGGTAGGAGGCGGTGTGCCCGTCGGAGAGCTTCTGGATGTTGCCAGGGTCATCGGGTTTCATCAGACGATAGGATACATCGGAGACCTGCCAGGTGCCGCCGCCTTCGTAGTATTGAACGGAACCGACGATGCGGGCCTCATTGCCCACGCTCAGTACATCCAGGCCCGGGCCTGCGAGGCCATGGCCGTAGTATATGTACATGCCGTAGTACAGATCCGTCTCCGGATCGTAGTCTTCGATGTATACGCCCTGGGTGCCGCTGTTGGCGGAGATGATGCCCTTAAAGGCGACCTTCATGCCGTTATAGGCGGAAATGTTGGTGCGCAGCTCTTTCAGGGTCAGCTCCACCGCGTCGCCGTAATAGAAGTCGGGGTCAGGCGCGCCGGAGTAGATGTTCAGCTTCCCGTCACGAGCCTGCTGGATCGCAGCCGTGCAGGTCTCGCCGTAGCGGTTGTTGGCCGCACTGTTGGCGATGGCCAGGCCGTTCTGCAGGATCTCGATGTTCAGGTTCCTGTAATCGGCATCCTCGGCGGTCTTGTACCAGACCCAGACCAGATACCGGCCTCCGGTGGAGTCCGGATCCCAGCGGGAGGTTTCGGACTCAATGATGATGGAGGTGGCGGCGCTGAGCTTCTCTTTCGTAAAAGCGGAGGCTGCCTTGCCATATTCCTCGATCTTTCCCGTGGATTCCGGCGTGTTGATGGCCAGGTATCTGGCTTTCAGGACGCCGCTTTCCATGACGGAAGTCGGAACGTGGAAGTGCGTGGTATCGCCGTCCACGAAGGTTTTGACCGTGACTTCCTGCTTGAGGGTGTCGGAGGACAGGTCCAGTTTGACGCTGGCGGCGTAGTCGACCGGCTCCTTCTGCTCCGGCTCGGCGGGCTCAGAGGGCACGCTGGGCTCGGAGGGTGTCTGGTTAGAGGAGGTCGGATCGGAGGGAACATCTGCACCCGGGGTGGGGGCTGTTTGACAGCCCGCCAACACCAGAGCAAAGAAAAGAACAAATACGATAAGCGATTGGAATCGGCGCATCGTGGTGGTCATCAGCTGTTGTATTCGCACTCAGCGATGGCATCCTCAAAGGCCTCGGCAATCTTGGCATCCACATCGCTGCCGGTCAGAGGCAGGCACTTGGTGATCAGAGCACCAACCTGGTCACGGGCGGCAGAGGAACCATTAAAAGCGGGAGAGGTGTAGTAAGCATGCTCCTGCTCCAGGCAGACCTTTGCGGACAGAGCGGCGATGTAGTTACCGCCGTCAGCCTTGGAGATGTAGTCAGCATAGACGGGGTTCTCGCCGACGGACTTCAGGACGGGAACGTAACCGGAAGCCATGGCGAACTCAGCCTGGAACTCAACAGTGGTGGTCAGATACTTGACGAACAGCCAGGAGGCGATGACTTCCTGGGGATTGCTCTTCTGGAAGATGCACAGGCTGGGGCCCTGGGAGATGACCTTGGCGTTGTTGGCATCAACCTGGGGAATGGTGGCAATGCCGACCTCGAAGGGATAGGAGCCATCGGAGTTGGCGGCGGGACGCTGATAGGTGGCGCCGGCGGAGGAGCCGATGGACATGTAGCTTCTGACGCCGTCCAGGGTGGTGAACAGGCCGGAGGTGTAGGCACCGTACAGGGTCTGGGTGGTCAGGTAGCCCTTCTGGTACCAGTCATTGAACTTCTTGACAAAAGCG
>SVLN01000057.1 GCA_015067925.1 Oscillospiraceae bacterium | reverse complement strand
TCGATCAGACGGCTGGCCAGGATGCCGCGCTCGGAGGGACGGCCCTCGCGGCGGTTGAAGCTGCCGGGGATGCG
Organism: Oscillospiraceae bacterium; assembly: GCA_015067925.1. Taxonomy (GTDB): domain Bacteria; phylum Bacillota; class Clostridia; order Oscillospirales; family Oscillospiraceae; genus SIG488. The sequence goes on along the minus strand of SVLN01000057.1, from coordinate 4,747 downwards.
GCCCACGGAGTACAGGCGCTCTTCGAACTCGATGGTCAGGGGGAAGTAGTCGATGCCGGTCTTGGGAGCGCTGGAAGCGACCACGGTGACCAGAACGACGGTGTCGCCGTAGCGGCAGATGCACTCGCCGTTGGTGAGCTCAGCAACCTTGCCGGTTTCAACAGTAAAGGTGCGGCCGCCGATCTCAGTTTCAAAGATGTGGTGGTTGGGGAACTGTTTCTTGGTGATCATTGAGAAATCCTCCTTTTGTATTTTGTGTCATATACAGGAGGTTTTAGCACTTGAAACCGCCGCCGAAGGCGTCGGAAGCAGTTTCAACTGCTAAATAGCAACCTGTATATGGGCGTTCCTTGTAAAAATGGGCGGCCCGGGAGCCGCCCATTTCACAATCGAATTACTTACGGATACCCAGCTTGGCAATGATGGCACGATAGCGGTTGACATCCTTCTTCTGCAGGTAGTCCAGCAGATTTCTGCGCTTACCGACCATGGTCAGCAGGCCGCGGCGGGAGTGGTTGTCATGCTTGTGCACACGCAGGTGCTCGGTCAGGTCGTTGATGCGAGCGGTGAGGATCGCGATCTGGACTTCGGGAGAACCGGTGTCGCCTTCGTGGGTCTTGTTGGCCTCGATGATGGCCGTCTTCTGCTCCTTGAGCATCATGGGAAATTCCACCTTTCAAAATATGTTTGCCCGCAGGCCAAGTGCCGGGTTGGCGGAACGCCGCGCTTACACGGCCTTCTCCCGGAACTGAGACGAGGGGCTTTGTTGGCGCTCTGCGCCAGCCTGATAAGAATACCACACTTTTTTCCTCTTGTAAAGGGAAATTTTTGATTTTTCCCTGTAATTCCGTCTTCTTTTTCATTGTAACACGGGCTGCCATCTTTTATGCCCCGTTTCGTGATTATCGCCAAAAATCACATGCAAAATTTGTATATAATGCCAAAAAGCAAGGCTGCATCCCAAAGAGCGTTGCTTTTTGCTTTTGCGTGCGATATACTTTAATTGTATATTGCAACAATTTAGCCAAGGAGGACGCTTATGAATATTCCGAAATCGTTTCAGGATACCTACACCCTGAAAAACGGCCTGAAGATCCCCGTAATGGGCTTCGGCACCTATAAGTACGGTGTGGACCACGAGACCACCGTGGACTGCATCTGCAAGGCAGCCCAGATGGGTTATCGCTTCTTCGACACCGCCAGCCTGTACATGAACGAGCAGGGCCTGGGCGAAGGCCTGCGCAACTCCGGCGTGCCCAGAGAAGAGCTGTTCATCTCCAGCAAGGTCTGGAACCAGGACCAGGGCTACGAAGGCACCATGGCCGCCTTCAACGAGACCCTGGACGACATGAAGGTGGACTATCTGGATATGTACCTGATCCACTGGCCCATTGCCAAGGATCACGACGACGACTGGCAGTTCATGGTCAAGGAGACCTGGCGTGCCATGACGGACCTCTACAAGGATGGCAAGATCCGTGTTCTGGGCGTGAGCAACTTCCTGCAGCACCATCTGGCTGTGCTGGACGATGCCGAAATCCCTGTTATGACCAACGAGCTGGAGCGCAACTTGGGCTACTCCCAGGATGAGATCCACGATTTCTGCCACGAGAATGATATTATCACCATCAGCTACTCCCCCATGCTGGGCATCGGCCACGATCGTCCGCTGGTGAACTCCCTGTGCGAGAAGTACGGCAAGTCCGCCGGTCAGATCGTCCTGCGCTGGAACATCCAGCAGTGCTCCATCCCCATTCCCCGCAGCTACAACTACGAACATATGAAGGCCAACATGGAGATCTTCGACTTTGAGCTGACCGCCGAAGAGATGGCCGCCCTGTCCGCTCTGCCTGATCTGGCCGAGCGCCATCAGCATCCGGACGTCGACCGCATCGGCATCAACCGCCACTGGAAGACCAAGATCTGATTCTGCCAAAAAGCCGCCCATCCGGGCGGCTTTTTTATTGCGCGGACTTTGCAGAACGGCCGCAGTCTGCTATAATAAAAACAACTTACAATAACCGAGGTTGATCCCCATGAAAATTGCCTATGCTGGCTATGACGTATTTTTAACCGCCTTTCAGATGACCCTGGCCTGCAAGTGTCAGGTGATGAAGCTCTTCACCTTCCCGGTGGACGGCCTGACCGAGACCAACGAGAAGATGAAAGCCGTCTGTGAGAAGAACAACATTCCCTGGACGGAAGAGCGCATCACCTTAGACGATTTGCAGCAGCTTAAGGACGACGGCTGCGAACTGCTGATCGTCTCCGGCTATCCCCACAAGATCCCCGTGCTGCCCGGCCTGCGGGCCGTGAACATTCATCCCTCTCCCCTGCCCATCGGCGCCGGCCCCTGGCCCTGGCCCGTGAGCATCCTGAAGGATCTTCCCTACAGCGGCGTGACCATCCACGTGCTCACGGAGGAACTGGATGCCGGTGATATCCTCATCCAGCGCGCCTACCGTCTGACGAAGGACATGACCGCCCGGGATATGGAAGTCACCTTCGACCGGTTGTCTGCCGAGCTGCTGCGTCAGCTGCTGGCCGCGCCCGACGCCTTCTTTGAGCAGGCCATGCCCCAGCTGGCCGGCGGAGGCGAATACTGGCCCGAACCCAGCGAGGAGGAAAAAATCTTCTCCTACACCGATTCTTATGACAAGATTGACCGCATTGTACGCGCCTTCTACGGTTACGGCTGCACCATGAAACTGCCTCTGGGCCAGGTAAAAATTCTCTGTGCCCGGGCCATGACCGCTCCCGTGGCCGCCAAGCCCGGCGAATGGATCGACGAACACCACATTGCCATTCCCGGCGGCATGCTGGAGATCGAGCTCTCCGGCGAAGGCCTGATTTAAAAAGGAGGAAACGCCATGAAAACTTACCGTTGGGGCATCCTGGGCGCAGGCGGCATCGTCCGCCGCTGGATGCGCGGCGCCGTGCAGACCGAAGGCATGGAAATCTGCGCCATCGGCTCGCGCACCTTAGAGAGCGCCGAAAAGGCCGCAAAAGAACTGAACATCCCCCGTTTCGGCGACTATCTGAGCGTGGTCACCGATCCTGAGGTGGAGATCTGCTACGTTGCCGTTCCCCATCCGTTCCACAAGGAGCTGGCGGAGCTTGCCATGAACCACGGCAAGCACGTGCTGGTGGAAAAGCCCGCCACTGTGACGGAAAAGGACTGGCTCAGTCTGTGCCAGTGCGCCAAGAAAAACGGCGTATTCCTGATGGAAGCCGTCTGGACCCGCCTGTTCCCCGCCACGAAGGAACTGAAAAAGCTGTTCACCGAGGACAACCTGGGCAAATTAAAGCTGATTAACTGCGCCTTCTCCGGCTATCTTCCCGACATGATGGCCTCCCACCGCAATCTGCGCCCGGATATGGCCGGCGGCGGCCTGCTGGATATGGGCGTGTACTGCCTGCATCTGGCGGACTTCCTTTACGACGCAGAGCCGGAGCAGGTGTTCAGTCTCTGCGACATCAACACCGACCACAACCAATTCGGCGTGGACGAGCAGGCCGTCATCATTGCCCGCTATCCCGGCGGCGGCGTGGCCAGCATGGCCACCGGCGTGCGCACCGCCATGCGCGATACCGCCATGCTGTACGCAGCCAGCAACTCGGTGGAAGTTCCTGTGTTCTGGAAGCCTACGGAGCTGCGCGTCGGCCGCACCCAGGGCCGGCAGCTCATCACGGAAACCCTTCGCTTCCCCGTGGAGCAGAAGGAAGGTTTCGCCCCGGACGAGGGCTACCGCTATGAGATCGAGCATGTGCACGAGTGCTTGGATCAGGGACTGACAGAATCCCCCGAAATCACCTGGGAAGTTTCCGCCCGGGTGCTGCGCCTGTGTGATAAGCTCCGCGCCGAATGGGGCCTTGTATATCCCTTTGAAAAGGAATGAACACCATGAATGAGAAACTCGAACGTCTGAGAGAACTCTTCAAAGGCGATTGCTTTGCCATGAAGATCGGCTGCCAGATTGACGATGTACAGCCCGGCTACGCAAAGTGCAGCCTGGACATCACCCCGGATCACCGCAACGCCATGGGCAACGTGATGGGCGGCGTGAGCTTCACCCTGTCGGACTTTACCGTGGCGGTAGCCGCCAATCAGGATCAGATCGGTCTGGTGGCTCTGGACGCCAACATCACTTACTTGGGCCGCGCCAAGGGCACCCGACTCATCGCCGAAGCCCGCCGCCTGAAGGACGGCCGCACCACGGACTACTACCAGGTCACTGTTCAGGACGATCTGGGCAATCTGGTGACAGCCGGCAGCATTACTGTGTTCGACACCACGGCGGTGAAGTAACCATGGCATCGACAAACCAGTATCTGGAGTTCGTCATGGGCCAACTGGATACTCTTGAGGGTCTGACGTTCCGCTCCATGATGGGTGAATACATCCTCTACCACAAAGAAAAAATCGCCGCGTACATCTGCGACGATCAGCTGCTGGTGAAAATTCTGCCCTCCACCCTGGCCCTGCTGCCGGATGCTCCCCAGGTGCCGCCCTACGAGGGCGCAAAGCCAATGCTTCTGGTGGAAGAGGTGGATGACGCCTGTTTCCTCACCACCTTGTTCAACACCATGTGGGAGGAGCTTCCCATGCCAAAGCCAAAGAAGCGCAAATTGACCCCATAAAATTGTTAAGGCCACGGTTCGCCATTTGAACCGTGGCCTTATCTTTTCGCTTAGAAGAAGCTGCCCCCTGGCGCTGGCATCGGCACACCGTAGGCAGATCTGCAAA
>SVLN01000011.1 GCA_015067925.1 Oscillospiraceae bacterium | reverse complement strand
TCTCGTTGTTTAATTTACAAGGTACACGCCGCTTCGCGGCCCTCTTCAATTCGTTCACCACTTCAGCAGCGAACTCATTTACTTTATCACACTCTCGGGCGTTTGTCAAGTACTTTTTTCGTTTTCTTGCAGATTTCTTTTGAAACCTGTTGAATCCGATTCAGTTTTTGGCAATCACCTGATTGCCTCAGTATTCTAGCAAACGAGGGGCAGTTTGTCAAGCCTATTTTTCATTTTTTTCGATTTTCTTTTTTGGTTTACAATAACCTCCAAAAACAAGTGTTATTTCAATATCACAAGATCTTTTTTCTAGCTACTTGCACCTTTTCACTTGTTGTGTTACTTTATATATAATGAATACTCCGTGAGGTGAACTCCATGCCGATTCGTATTGCCGACTCTCTACCAGCCCGCGCCATCTTGGAGAGTGAGCGTATTTTTGTTATGACTGAGCATCGTGCGCTGCATCAGGACATACGTCCTCTTCGTGTCTTGATTCTGAACCTTATGCCCACCAAGATGGTGACAGAGGTTCAGCTGATGCGCAAGCTCAGCAACACACCCCTGCAGATCGACGTTGATCTGATGTACACTTCCACCTATAGCAGCAAGAACGTGGATACCGAGTATCTTTCTTCCTTTTACACTACCTTTGATCAGATTCGCGATCAGAAGTATGATGGCATGATTATTACCGGCGCTCCTGTTGAAAACATGCAGTTTGAAGAGGTTGATTACTGGGAAGAGCTGATGCAGATCATGGAGTGGAGCAAGACCCATGTTTATTCCACGCTGCACATCTGCTGGGGCGCTCAGGCCGGCCTGTATTATCACCACGGCATCCAGAAGTATCCGCTCAAAGAAAAACTCTCCGGCATTTTCCAGCATACTCCGCTGGACCTGACCTGTCCCCTTTTCCGCGGTTTTGACGATCAGTTCTATGCGCCTCACTCCCGTTACACGGAAGTTCGTGCATCGGACATCAATCGCTGCGAAGATCTTCGCCTGTTGGCAACTTCCAAGCAAGCCGGTGTATTTGCTGTGGAAAGCGTCGATTCCCGCCATGTGTTTATTGTAGGCCATCCCGAGTATGATGCTATGACCCTGCGCAATGAATATGTGCGCGACGTCAACAAGGGCCTGGATATTCATGTGCCCACCAATTATTTCCCCAACGACGACCCCAGTAAGACGCCCCTGGTCACCTGGCGCGCCCATGGTCAGCTGCTGTACACCAATTGGCTCAATTATTATGTGTATCAGGCAACGCCCTATGACCTCCGTGATCTGTAATGAGAATCCCCGACGCAAAAGCGTCGGGGATTTTTTTAGATCTTCTTCTCAAAGGACATGCAATCGGTGCACTGTTCCATGGTCGGGTTGGCCTCATGGGTGCCAACCATGATCTTTTCCAGCGCACAGTAGGGCTGAGTGTCGCAATGGTATCTGCACTGGGTGACGGTGCACTCAATGCTCTTGTTGGCCTTGCTGCAATCGCAATTCTTCATTGGATATCCCTCCATTTCATTTGAATGCAGAGATAGTATGACCCAGAGAATCGCAAATATGCGTCTTATCTTCTGCCGGCTCCGCCGCCGCGGCCTCCGCCGCCACCAAAGCTGCCACCGCCACCGAAGCCACCGCCGCGGAAGCTGCTTCCGCCTCCGCCAAAACCGCCTGTAGGCGGTCTGACGTTCGGACCGGAACCAAAGCCGCCGCCAAAGGGCGGTCTCGGCGGTCTGCGGGGGCCAAAGAAGATCGGTATAAAGTTCGTGCGTCGTCTTGACACCACATGGCCGGAGTTGTTGAGCACAGACATTACAATAATAAACAGAATGATGAGCAGGATCAGATACATCGCGGAATCATCATCGTCTTCATATTCCATCGGTCGGACCGCTGTACCTCCGCCAAAGCTGCCGGCAGGCGCCATGTCGACCTGACCGACAGAAATGCCGTAGTATTGCTCGTACCACTCGATCACGGCATCCACCGTATTGCGCACTGCAATATCGTAATCGCCATTGTCAAAGTCTGTCCAGAGATACAGGTTCAGAATCGTGTCGAGTTTGCCTGCAGTCAACGACTGTTCAATGCCCAGGCCGGCAGTAATCCAGCCCTTGGCCTCGCCGGGCACCAAGAGCAGCACCACACCATTGTTCTTCTCTTTGTCGCCCACGCCCCACTGATTGATCAGCTCAAAGGCATACTCCTCCGAGTTCAGGCCCGACGGCAAAAAGTCAATGGTCACCACCGCGATCTCACCGCCGCAAAGGTTCTTCAGGGCATTGACGCGGCTGACCACATACTGCTCCGTATCATTGGACAGAATATCGGCGTCATCCGTCACATACAGTTGCTCGGACGGTTTGAGCACTTCAACCTTACGCTCTTCTTTCTCTGAACAACCTGCAAACAGCACAAGCATGCATAGAAGGGCGCAGACAAAACGTGTCAGTTTTTTCATTCAAACGCCTCCAGTTCCCCTACGCCGGTCAGCTTCGCCAGTGTTCCGGTGGGAAACGCATCCAGAATCTCATGATTAAACTCATAGACAAGTTCATTATACAATGCAGCCTCGCGGGAGATGGTATCGTTACAGGAGACAAAATTGCGATAGGCCTCCAAACGGTACTGCTCGTCCTGGGAAGAAAGTGAAGCATTGACCAGCGATCCGTTCAGCAGTTCCACCACATCTGTCAGCTCACGGTTTGCAATGTAACACGCATGACCGTGCCCTGCCGTATAGAGGGTGCTGACGGCATCGGACACCGCCTTGGCCTGCTCAGCCAAATCATAGCGCTGGGCGATCTTTGCCAGCTGCTGGGCATAGTCCATGCGATCCTCCAGATCGGAATTGATGGAATACCCGGAATACTGGATGCCGGTGGAAAACTTTTCCGTCACTTCCCTACCCTGGGCGGCCACGGACCGATGGCAGCCGATCACGGTACCCAGGAGAATCGCCACCACCGTCAGCACGATGGCATGGGTTCTGTTCTCCAGGAACGGTGTCTTTTTCTCCTTCACCTCAAACTGCCCGTAGAGGATCTGCTCCGCGGCCTTTTCTGCCGCACGATTCTTAGCCACGGAACTGAAGCAGCTTCTGCTTCAATTCGCCCTCGATGCGGCGCAGCTCACCCTCGGCCTCGCGGCGCTTTTGCGCGCCTTCGGTCTGGATCTGCAGCACCTCATCCAGGGTGGAGATCAGCTGCTGGTTGGTATGCTGCAGCGTCTCGATGTCCACGATGGAACGCTCGGACTCCTTGGCCGTTTCCACAGTGGCAGTCTTCAGCATATCCGCATTCTTCTTCAGAAGCTCGTTGGTCATATCCGTCACAGCACGCTGGGCCTGCATGGCCTGCTGAGAGTGATGGATACCCAGGGCCAGCACCATCTGGCTCTTCCACAGAGGAATGGTGTTCACGAGGCTGGTCTGGATTTTCTCGGTCATGAGGGTGTCGTTGTTCTGGATCATGCGGATCTGTGGAGCCATCTGCAGGCTGATCACGCGGGTCAGTTCCAGATCGTGCAGTTTCTTCTCAAAGCGGTTGCACATATTGGCAAAATCGTTGGCTGCCTGGGCATCTTCCTGCTTGCCGGAGGCCTCCGCCTTTGCCTTCAGTTCCACCAGAGTGGTGGCGCGCTCCTTTTCCAGCTTCTGCTTACCGGCCAGGATGTACATGGTCAGCTGCTTGTGGTATTCCAGATTCTTATCATACATCTGGTCCAAGAGGGCAATGTCCTTCATCAGGGTGACCTGATGGTTCTCCAGCTGGGCGGCGATGTGATCCACGTTGGTCTCTACCTTATTATATTTGGCAGTCATAGCCTGCAGGCTGTTCTTGGCGCGCTTGAACAGACCCAGGAATCCCTTCGACTCCTCTGGCGCACTGAAATTCTTCAGCTCCACCACCAGGTCGGAGATCATATCACCCACTTCGCCCATATCCTTGGTGCGGACAGACTCCAGGGTAGACTCCGAGAAATCAGCAATGTTCTTCTGGGCCGCGGCGCCGTACTGCAGCACCAGGGCAGAATCGGTCAGATCGATCTTTTCCGCAAAGTCAAGAACTGCCTTCTGCTCCGCGTCGGACAGCATTTCCATTTCAGGACCGGCTTCCGGGGCAGGCTGCTGTTCCGCCAATGCCTGCTCAGTCACGACTTCCATCTTCGGCAGATCCAGATCAGGGGTCAGGGTCAGCTGAGGAATCTTCTCATCCATAGTATTGATCTCCTTTTCTTAATTAAAATCATCCGTCTGCAGAATTCCCTGGGACTTCATCATCTGTTCCAGAACCTGGATCTCTGCAGTAATGTCCATCACATCTTTTTGATAGAGGGTATCGAGCTGTTTGCTGAATGCCAGCACAATGGTCTTCATCATATCCTCGATCTTTTTCATTGCTTCCGACACATTTCCCTTGGCAAGACTTTGATGCTGCAGCACGCTGTACTGCTCTAAAAGCTTCAAGGTCGTGGGCAGGTAATAGTTCATGAAGCGGCGGATCTGAGGCAGCTTCGCAGGATCCCGCTGCACACTCTCAAAAATCCGATTGGTCAGATCCTCCAGTTCGTCAATACGGCGGCTGAGGGTCTCATCGGCAATGGCATCGTTGAGCGCGCGCATCTTGGAAATTGCACGTTCGCCCTCTTCCGTCATAGCGTCCAGATCCGGATTGCCGGACGACACTTTTACGGTGACAGTTTTCCCCGGGAACAGTTTTTTCAGCACAAAAAACGCTGCCACGGAGGTCAAAGCGGGGAACAACAAATGCCAGGGCCGATACAGGGGCAGGAACAGGCAGTAGATCAGCCACACACCGCCGATGCCCAGGATCGGCACGGCCGAGGGCTTCACGATCGTTTTCTTCACGCTGCAAACCGCCTCCTTTCCGCAGAATTTGTTATTTTAATTGTATCTTTATTCGTTTCATAAGTCAAGGCTATCCAAAACGCCGATTGACACAAATGCCAATTGGCTGTAAACTGTTACTATTCTGATTTCTTTGACAAAAGAGGCGATTTTTATGCTGTCAATCGAAAAATTCCGCCAGGCGCGTGATGTGCTGAACGGCACCCTGCTGGACACCCATCTGATCAGCAGTCCGTACTTCAGCAAGATTTCCGGTAATAGCATTTATCTCAAACCGGAAAACATGCAGCTCACCGGCGCTTACAAGGTCCGCGGCGCCAGCTATAAGATCAGCACTCTTACGCAGGAAGAGCGCGAACGCGGCCTGGTTACCGCATCTGCAGGCAATCATGCCCAGGGCGTGGCCTATGCTGCCAAAACCTTCGGCTGCCGCGCTGTGATCGTCATGCCCACCACCACTCCCCTGGTGAAGGTCAACAACACCCGCGATCTGGGCGCCGAGGTTATTCTGCACGGCAGCGGCTTTGATGATGCCGCCGCTCTTGCAGCAGAACTTGCTGAGCGCGACGGACTGACCTTTGTACATCCCTTCAATGATCTGGATGTTGCCACCGGCCAGGGTACCATTGCTTACGAGATCTTCAAGGATCTGCCGGATGTGGACTGCATTCTGGTTCCCATCGGCGGCGGCGGTCTGGCTGCCGGCGTGAGTACCCTGACAAAGCTGCTTAACCCGGGTGTCAAGGTCATCGGCGTCGAGCCCACCGGCGCAGCCTCCATGAAGGCCGCCGTAGCAGCCGGCGAGCCCGTCACCCTGGATAAAGCCGAAACCATTGCCGACGGCGTTGCAGTACGCACCGTGGGTGACAAGGTCCTTCCCTACATCATGCAGAATGTGGATGACATCATCACCATTGACGACAGCGAACTGGTGGAAGCCTTCCTGGATGTGATGGAACGCCACAAGATGATCGTTGAGAATGCCGGTCTGCTAACCATCGCAGCCCTGAAGCATCTTCCCTTCCAGGGCAAGAACGTGGTTCCCGTTCTCTCCGGCGGCAATATGGATGTCATCACCATTGCAAGTCTCGTTCAGCACGGCCTGTTCGATCGTGGCAGAATTTTCACTTTCTCCGTGCTGCTGCCCGACCGTCCCGGCGAGCTGCTGCGCGTTGCAGAAATCATTGCCAAGGAGCAAGGCAATATCATCAAGCTGGATCACAACCAGTTTGTCTCCATCAACCGCGCCACCGCTGTGGAGCTTACCGTTACACTGGAAGCCTTCGGCCATGACCACAAGGAGACCATCCTAAAAGCGCTGCGTAAGCAGGGCTACGATCCCAAGCTGGAGCCGGCCACCGGTCTGTACGATTGATCTTATGCAAAACGGGGCTGCCAAACAGCAGCCCCTATTCCAAAACGGCAGCAGCGCCCGCGCAGGTCGAGAGCCTTTTCGCCCGCTGCCGTACACTTCACTTTATGCATTTCTACCCCGCCCCTGTGCAAAAAAGACGACGGAGGTCGAACTCATGATCAAAGTTGCCCCTTCTATTCTGGCAGCGGACCTGGCTAATCTGGGAAATGATATCCAACTCGTAGAATACGCCGGTGCAGATTACATCCATATCGATGTAATGGACGGCCTGTTCGTTCCCAACATTTCCTTCGGTGTTCCCATTCTGAGAGCTGCACGGCGCATCACGTCACTTCCTCTGGACGTGCATATGATGATTATCGAGCCCATTCGCTTTGTGGACAAGTTCTGCAAGGAGGGCGCTGACATTCTCACCATCCATGTCGAGGCCGATACGGAAGAGAACATCATCGCCGCTCTGAAGCGCACCCGCGAAAACGGCGTGCGTCCGGCCGTAAGCCTGAAACCCGGCACCCCTGCCGAGGCGGTTCTTCCCTTCCTTCCCTATTGCGACATGGTCCTGGTTATGACGGTGGAGCCCGGTTTCGGCGGTCAGAAATTCATGGCCGATCAGATGCCCAAGGTGAAAGCCATCCGCGCTTGGATCGACGAACTGAATCCGACTTGCGAACTGGAAGTGGATGGCGGCATCAACGCAGAAAATGCCCATCTATGCATCGAAAACGGAGCGAATGTTCTGGTAGCCGGTACTTCCATCGGCAGATCCGGCAACATTCCTTCCTTCATCCACACCTTGAAGGAATCCTGATATGAACATCTCCTCTTATCGCCAATCTGCTCGCGAGCGGCTTCGCGGTGCAGCGAATTCTCCGTTCCGCGTTACGCTGGTTTATCTTCTGATCCTCTACGCGGTTCTGGTTCCCTACAATCTCTTCACCATTGTTTACACTTACCGTATCCTGGATAGGTCCAGCGGCTTTGACGCCATTTCCAGCGTGAATGTCTACCAGACCTTTGCATCTGTGGCACCGCTGTTTGTCAATCTGCTGACCTCTGTTTGGGACGGACTCTATCACGGTTACGCCCTGCGCCTTCACCGCGAAAAGGATATCGGACTGCGCGATCTGTTGGATGGCCTCCAGCTGATCGGCAAGCTCATCTGGCTGACGGTGCAGATTCTGGTCTATACTTTACTGTGGATGTGCCTGTTCTTCCTACCTGGATTCATAGCGTTTTACCGTTACCGTTTCGCCTATCTGATTCTCTTTGATTGCCCGAATCTCAGCGCTTCTCAGGCATTGAATCTGTCCAAGCAGCTCACCTACGGACGCAAATTGGATCTGTTCCGCATGGATCTGAGCTTCCTTTATTACTTCCTGCCCCTTTCCCTTTGTAATGCCATCATCAACCTGCCCTATTTCTTTGAGATTCCCAACCCCGGCATGCAGACGGATATCGGCTATTATCTGGTTGGTACCTGCCTTGGGATCCTTACGCAACTTTTATTCCTGCCCCATCACCGTGCCAGTCTGGCAGCAGCCTATCTGGATGCCTGCAAAATCGATGAGAATCTCGAATCCCTATCCGAATAACAAACAAGCGCCTGCCGATCATTCGGCAGGCGCTTTTCTTCTGCAACTTATTCAATTACGGTGCCGTCCGGATGGAACAGGGGCAGCTTTTCCAGATACAAAATATCTTCCCGATCGGCGGCCTCACCCTCAGCCAGGATAGCCATACGTCCGCAGACAATACCGCCGGCCTCTTCCACCAGTTTTTCAATGGCAGAAAGGCTCTCACCGGTGGAGATCACATCATCCACAACCAGCACGCGCTTTCCCTTCATGAGTTCGGCGTCTGCAGTATCCAGATACAGATGCTGCTCCTTGGCCGTGGTAATGGAACGGACCGTGGTCTCAAACACACCGGTCATGTACAGTTTCGGTGCCTTGCGCGCCAGGAAATACTTGTTCTGACCGCTCTGGCGAGCCATTTCATGAATCAAAGGAATGCCCTTTGCTTCCGCTGTAATCAAATAATCATACTCAGGCGCAATCTTCAGAAGGCCTTCGGCCGCAGCCACGGTCAGCTCCACGTCTCCAAAAATAACAAAGGCGCCAATGGACAGTTGATCGTTAACCTTGCAGATGGGAAGGTCGCGTTCCACGCCGTTGATGGTCATATGGTAAGTCATCATTTTTCTCTCTCCCTGGGCTTTCGCCAATTTCTATCTGTATTATAATTTTCTCTTTGCCCGCTGTCAACCAAATGGGTCACATTTCTTCCTGCACGCACATAGAATACACAAAACCAACAAGGAGGCATTCTATGGCGCAGCAAGGAAGCTTCATTGCAAACGTCTATACATCGAACAGCTCCATTCCCATAGCGGGCGCGACCGTGATCGTCACAAGAAAAGCAGCAGGACAAAACGAGCCGGAGCTCTTGGGACTGCAAATCACAGACGGCTCCGGCCGCACCAGAGCCATCGCGATCCCTACCCCAGACGCCTCAGTCAGCCAGCAACCGGAGGGCGGAGTCGGCTGGACCACCATCGACGTGAGCGCCCATCATCCGCGCTACGAGCAGATTTTCGTGCATGGGGTTCAGGTGTTTCCCGGTGTTGAGACAGTTCAAAACTTCCAGCTCATTCCGTTGGCGCTGAACCCCGAGATCTGGAATCGGTCGGAATCCTTTGATATTCCGCCCCAGGAATTGTAAAGGAGGTCTCATGCCGTCTATCATCACCCCGTACATACCGCAGAATATCACCGTTCATCTGGGCGCGCCGGATGCGTCCGCTGCCAACGTCACAGTCCCCTTTGCGGACTATGTCAAAAACGTCGCCTCCAGTGAGATTTATCCCACCTGGGACGAAAGTGCCCTGCGCGCCAACATTCTGGCCATTACCAGCTTTGCCTTGAATCGCGTTTATACAGAGTTCTACCGCAGCCGAGGCTATGATTTTGACATCACTTCCTCCACGGCCTACGACCAAAAATTTATCAACGGGCGCAACATCTTTGAAAACATCTCGGAGCTCGTGGACGATCTGTTCAACGATTACTTGCGCAGGCAAGGCGTGGCAGAGCCTCTGGCCGCAAAGTTCTGCAACGGCACCACCGTCACCTGCGAAGGCCTGAGCCAGTGGGGTTCTGAGTATTTGGCACGGCAGGGGTACTCCTCTGTGGATATCCTGCGCAACTACTACGGCAACGACATCCAGATCGTCACCGACGCGCCGGTACAGGCAATTACAAGCTCCTATCCGGGCACCGCTCTGCGTCGGGGCAGTTCCGGCGGAGATGTGGCTACCATCCAGATTTCCCTGAACCGGATCTCGCAGAACTATCCCGCTATTCCCAAAGTGAATGTGGACGGCGTGTTCGGCTCGCGCACTGAGGAAGCCGTTCAGATTTTCCAGCGCATTTTTGGCCTGGATCCGGACGGTGTTGTGGGCCGTGCCACCTGGTATGCCATCGTGCGAACCTACGTGGCGGTCAACGCCCTGTCAGAACTGCAATCCCTGGGTCAGACCTATTTCACTCGCTACTCCTTCCAGTACCCCAATGGTCTCTCCGAGGGCGACCGCGGAGAAAACGTCACAAATCTACAATACATGCTCGCGGTAATCTCCAGCTTCGTTCCCCAGGTTCCCCCTGTGAACATTGACGGCATCTTCGGCACACGAACCGGCGACGCAGTAGCTGCCTTCCAGCGCTTTGCCTCCCTGCCCATCACACGGGTGGTCAACGCCGAAACCTGGGATGCCATCTATGAAGAATACGCCGGAATCGAAGCAACGGTCTTTGATTCTGAGGCTCTTTTCCCGGCAGACACAGACCTAACGCCGCAGCAGATCCAGGCAATCCTGGATCGATGGCGCACCGAGGGAATCGGCAGCGTGCCCGCCATGGCAACTTCGCAAGGAGCGCAAACCGACTATTCCAAAACCACACAATTCCGGCAGCACCCGGCAAGCACTTTGCAGCGAGGCAGCCGAGATAATCAGGAGGTGCGTGTATGAGAAAGCCGGAAGTGTATATTGGTCAGCCTGTTTGTTCCCTGCAGGCCATGCTTCGAACCATTGCAAAAAACGGAGCACACATTCCACCTGTTGTTGTCGACGGAATCTTTGGATCCAATACGGAAGCCTCCCTCAAGGCCTTTCAGCGTCTGAAAGGCCTGCCCGCCACCGGCAAAACGGATCCGGCCACCTGGGATGAGCTCAACATCAGCTATTCTCACGCTGCAATTCATTCCGGTCCCGCCGCCGAACTGAAGATCATTCTGCAACCGAACCAGATTCTCTCCCCCGGGGCAGGTAACGATCACCTTCATCTGATCCAAGCCATGCTGCATGTCATCGGCACGTATTATCACAATGTGCCGAAGGTATCTATGACGGGTGTTCTGGACCACGAGACCCAGCAGGCCATCCGCTGGCTGCGCAAGGCAGCAGACCTGCCGGACCGCCCGGAAATCGACCGTCTCACCTGGCTCTATCTGACCCACCTCTATCGTGCCACAGCCCAGGACGGCACGCGCAGGAATCCATTTTGATGCAAAAAAGCGCTCCGAGTTCTCACTCGAAGCGCTTTTGCTTATTTGGTGCGGATTACAATGCTGGTAATCACCGGCTGCTGATCTGCCGGGATGGTACCGTTTCTGTCAACGGGCTTTGCATCCTTGCAGATGGCGTCCACCACCTCAATGCCGGCTGTCACGATGCCGAAGGCGGCGTACTTGCCGTCCAGATTGGGAGCATCCTCATGCATGATGAAGAACTGGGAGCTGGCGCTGTTGGGTGCCTGGGAGCGCGCCATGGAAATCACACCGCGAACATGCTTCAGATTGTTCTCATGTCCATTGGCGGAGAATTCGCCTTCAATGTTCTTGCCGGAGCCGCCGGTCCCGTTGCCATTGGGATCGCCACCCTGGATCATAAAGCCAGAAATAATGCGATGGAAAGTCAGGCCATCGTAGAAGCCGCTCTTCGCCAGGGAAACAAAATTATCCACCGTCTTGGGGGCGGCCTTGCTGTCCAGTTCCACAGTAATGGTTCCGTATCCTTCCACGGTGATGTCGGCAATGTAGGTTTTACCGGAGAGTGCTACGATCAGGACAATCGCAACGACCACAACCACGCAGGCAGCAATGACCACGGGTATCCAGGTTTTATTCTTTGCATTGTTTTTCTTACTCATATGAAATCCTTTCCGGGGCCAGGCCCTCGTAGAGTTTATGGAACGAATTGTATGGCTGGGGCACATATTCAATGGACCCGATTCTTGGTTTCGGTACGCCGAACTTCGGATTGTATCCAAAGAGATTGATGTACCGATCCAAGTCGTCCTCTTCCTCCTGCATGGCACACAGCAGCTCCACCGTGGCCTTCGCATCATCCACCGCACGGTGGGTGTTCTGGGTCTGCAGGCTATAAGCATCCACGGCGTTTGAGAGCTTGTGAGGATAGGGCCTGCGGTCTTTGAAGATGGTCAGGGCATCGAGCATCTTGATGCCTTTCAGCACGCTGGGATCGCCGTAGCGCCGCAAAAAGTAATACAGAAAGCACAGATCAAACTGCGCGTTGTACGCAACGATCAGCGGCCGGCCCCCCCGAAGGATCTGCATCAGATGCTGGCAGGCCTCCAGTTTGGAAACACCTTGCGTCATCAACATTTGTTCCGTAATTCCGGTGAGATTCACGATTTCGGTCGATAGATGCCGGCCATCCGATAAACGGATCAAATCATCAAACTCCTCCGCGTAGCGCAGCTGCCCGTTCTGTTGAACAAGGCGAACCGCCGCCAGCTCAATGATTTCTTCCTTGGCGGGATTGATGCCCGTGGTTTCTGTGTCCAGAACGATCAGATTATCAAACTTTTGAAACAGCGAATCAAGCATACTCTCCCCCCTGACAAAAAACAAAACCGCCGTGAACAGAGCTGTTCACGGCGGTTGGAGCTACTGGCCGGACTCGAACCGGCGACCTGCTGATTACGAATCAGCTGCTCTACCGACTGAGCTACAGTAGCAAATCGGCGGAACTTGCCAGAACATTCTATCATAGCGCAAGAAAATAGTCAACGGCTTTCTCATCCTTTTCCCTTGATTTCAACCTTGTGCAAAAAACCCCTTAAAACAAGCGCACTTTCGAACTTCTTTTCCATTTCTTCCCTATTTTTTACTCCTTCAACTCTGCTTTTCCTTAAAAAAATTCTGTGTTGTTTTCTTATTTTCGTTGACAATAATTGTGAACCCGGGTTTTATTCCAAAAAGTTATTCACAGTTTCAACAGTTTTGTCAACAGGCGAAAAAGCTTGTCACATCAACGCTTTTCCGGTTTTCTATAGAATTCGGCCCGGTGCCGCAAATGAATTGCTTTACCACACGAAAGTACTAGAACGAGTTGACATAATGACTTTTCATCATTTGTCTCTCCTTCAACTTTTTTGAAAAAAGGAAAACACGGAATTCGAACAGAATTCCGTGTTTTTGTGTCATTGATCCACCGGCATAGTTGCAAAGGCGTTGAGGCTCTGGTCTGCCGTGTTTCCAGCCAGATACTCGTAATACGCCTGGGCGCCGATCATGGCTCCATTGTCGCCACAGAGCTTCAAAGGAGGCATGCAAAGACGCACGCCGCGTTTGGCGCTTTCCGCTTCAAAGGCAGCACGAACGACGGAGTTTGCCGCCACGCCGCCGGCGATTGCAAGGGTCTTGTGGCCTGTCTGATCCAGCGCCTTCATAACCCGGGGCACGATCATCTCGCGCACCGTTTCGGTAAAGCTGGCGCACAGAGAAGGCACATCCAGTTCCTCTCCTTTCTGATCCGCATTGTGGATCAGATTGATGGCGGCCGTCTTTAAGCCGGAGAAGGACATGTCCAGCTCCGAATCCGCCACCTTGGACAGAGGGAATGAATACTTGGTATTGTCTCCCTGCTGGGCGGTCTTGTCCAACGCAGCACCACCGGGATAAGGCATGCCCAGTACCCGGGCAACTTTGTCAAAACACTCACCGGCAGAGTCATCCCGGGTGGAGCCCAGAATCTTGAGGTCCGTATAATCCCGTACATCTGCAATGAGCGTATTTCCGCCCGAGACCACCAAGGCCAGGAACGGCGGCTCCAGGTCTGGGAAGGCCAGGTAGTTCGCCGCAATGTGGCCACGAATATGGTGTACCGGAATCAGCGGAACACCCAGAGCCATGGCCGCAGTCTTGGCAAAGTTCACGCCCACCAACACCGCGCCGATCAGGCCCGGTGCATAAGTGACCGCCACCGCATCAATGTCTTCGCGCTTCAGATTCGCCTGCTCCAAGGCAGCGTCAGCCAAACCATAAATGGCCTCCACATGCTTGCGCGAGGCGATCTCCGGCACTACGCCGCCATATATTTTATGCAGTTCCACCTGGGAAGAGATGCAGTCCGCCAGAACCTCGCGTCCATCGCGCACCAGCGCCACCGCAGTCTCGTCGCAGGAAGATTCTACAGCCATAATAATCATACATTTCCCTCTTTCAGGCTGATCGAAAGGATCAGCGCGTCCTCTCTGGGATCGCGATAGTAATTCTTGCGCACACCGACCTGCTGAAAGCCAAGCTTGGCATACAGTCCTCTGGCAGGCAGATTGGACACACGCACTTCAAGGGTCAGCTTTTCAGAGCCAATGTCACAGAGATTTCTCATCAATTCCCGCATCAGGTTGCCGGCAATGCCCTTTCCGCGAGCGCTTTCCGAGACCGCAATGTTCATCACATCGCTCTCGTCCAGCACCGTCTGGGAACCCACATAGCCGCAGACCGCACCATCGTGTTCTGCCACCAGCCAAAGGCTCAGGTTATTCTCCAATTCAGAACGAATTGCGTTCTCGCTCCAGGGCATGGAAAAACACAGTTTTTCCAGTTCTGCCACCGCAGGAACATCGGCTTCGGCCATTTTTCGAATCAACAATTCACTCATTTTGCATCATACCAGCTCTTTGCAAATTTGGCCTCCGCCACCAGGGGAACGGAAAGCTGCGCCACAGAGCGCATCTGTTCCATCACCAGCTGGGAAACCGCAATCGCCTCTTCCGCCGGGCACTCCACGATCAATTCGTCATGCACCTGCAGAATCAGCCGTGCCTGCAGCCCGGCCTCTCGCAGGGCGCGTTCCACAGCGATCATGGCCAATTTAATGATATCCGCAGCCGTGCCCTGAATGGGCGTATTGAGCGCAATTCGCTCCGCGCCGGAACGGACGTTAAAGTTGCTGCTGTGAATCTCCGGGATCTGACGGCGACGGCCGTAAAGGGTGTCCACCCAGCCGTCCTGCTTCGCCTTCTGCACAATCTCATGCATGTAGGCGCGTACACCGGCGTATTTTTCCAGATACGCATCGATATATGCCTTGGCTTCCCAACGGCTGACGCCAATGTCCTCTGCCAGGGAGAACTCGGAAATGCCATAGACAATGCCGAAATTGACGGCCTTGGCATGGCGGCGCTGCAGGCTGGTCACCTCGCTCAGCGGCACGCCGAACACCTGAGAAGCTGTCACGGCGTGTACGTCCTCGCCGCCAATGAATGCTTCCTGCATGTGCTTGTCATCGGCAATATGGGCCAATACGCGCAGTTCGATCTGGCTGTAGTCGGCATCCACCAGAACCCATCCTGGCTTGGCCACGAACATTCTGCGAATCTCGCTGCCCAGTTCAGTGCGCACGGGAATGTTCTGCAGATTCGGGTCTGTGGAAGAAAGCCGGCCCGTGGCCGTCACGGTGTTCTGGAAGGTGGTGTGGATGCGGCCATCCTCCGCAATGACCTTCAAAAGGCCATCGGCGTAGGTGCTCTTGAGCTTGGTGAGCATACGATAATCCAGCACTCTTGCAACAATTGGATGCTCCCGCTTGAGCTTTTCCAAAACATCCGCATTTGTGGAATAGCCTGTTTTCGTCTTTTTGATGGCCGGCAGCTGCAGTTTTTCAAAGAGCACAACGCCCAACTGCTTAGGCGAAAGAATGTTGAATCTCTCCCCTGCCAGCTCATAAATCATCTGTTCTTCTTTTGTAATGCGCTCGTCGAGCATCTGGCCGAAGGCCTCCAGGGCCGCTCTGTCCACCAGAATGCCCAACTGCTCCATCTGTGCCAGCACAGGGCACAGGGGCAGCTCGATCTTCGTGAGCACATCCATGAGCTGCTGTTCCTGCAGCCGCTGCTCCAGCGGCGCACGCAAGGCGAACAGCGCCGAGGCGCACTGCTCCGGGGAAGCCGGATCGATCTGCTGCTGCAGATACGCGGTGCTCAGCTTCTGGATGGAATACTCCGACTCCGAAGGATTGAGCACATAGGCCGCCAGCAGCACATCAAAATCAAACCCATTGAGCTTAACATCCAGCGTTGCTGCCAGATGGTAAAGGGCCTTTAAATCCCAACAGCACTTACTGCCATCGGATTCCAAAAACTGCTTGAGTTGCTGCTTGACGTCATCGAGCTTTGCGCAGAAAACGCCCTGTTCCGTGGCAATTGCCACGGAATCTTGCGCAAAATGCACCGCAGATGATACATCCGTTGCCGGGAACTCAGCCAGAACCTGAACCGTCTGCTCCGGCTGAACCTCCTCCGTCTGCTCGCGCAAACGGTAGCGGTCAATGAGCTTGACAAACTCCAGCTGCACAAACAGATCGTACAGTGCCTTCTTGTCGTATTCCTGGATGAGGTTCTCTTCCGGTTTGAAGTCCACCGGAGCGTCGCAGCGGATGGTCGCCAGGTCATAAGACAGATAGGCAGAGTCCTTGCCCGTCTCCAGCTTTTTGACCACGCTCTCGCGCAGGCCGCCATCTTCCAGATGGGCATAAATGCCATCCAAAGAACCAAACTTCAGGAGAAGGTCCGTGCCGGTTTTCTGTCCGATCCCCGGCACGCCGGGAATGTTATCGGAAGAATCGCCCATCAGGCTCTTGAGGACAATGAGTTTCTTCGGTTCAAAGCCGTACTCTTCCTTAAATACCGCCTCGGTATAATTCTTCGCCTGGGTCTGCCCGGCTTTGTGGGTCACCAGCTTGACAACCACGTGCTCGTCAATCAGCTGCAGGCTGTCGCGATCACCGGTGACGATCATACAATCCCAACCAGTCTGGCCACAGATGCGGCCGGCGGTACCCAGAATATCATCCGCCTCCCAGCCATCAAGCTCGTAGATGGGAATGCGCATGGCCTGCAGCACCTGCTTCATCAGAGGCAGCTGTACCGCAAGCTCCTCGGGCATTCCCTTGCGGGTGCCCTTATAATCGGCATACTGCAGGTGACGGAAGGTCGGACCCTTGCGGTCAAAGGCCACGCAAAGGGCGTCCGGTGCCTCTTCCGTTATAAGACTCTGCAGGATATTGAGAAAGCCGTAAATGGCATTGGTGAACACGCCATCCTTGGTGGAAAGCAGCCGCACGCCATAAAAAGCGCGGTTAATCACGCTGTTTCCATCCAGAATCATCAGTTTCACGCGCGTTCCTCCTTTGTTTTTTCGTTAGGCCTTCTTCCACTTCACGCCCTGGGGCGTGTCTTCCAGAATGATGCCCATGGCCTTGAGCTCGTCGCGGATGCGGTCCGCCTCGGCCCAGTTTTTTGCCTTCTTGGCCTCGGTACGGGCAGCGATCATAGCCTCGATTTCCTCGGCGCCTTCCACGGGCACATCCTGCTGAGCGTTGAGGGCCGCTGCCTTCTCCAGCAGGCTCAGACCCAGGACCTCATCAAAGCTGCCGATCAGGGCGCGCTTGGTGGCGTCGTTGGTGTCGGCCTTCAGAACATCATACAGGGCAGTGATGGCCAGAGAGGTGTTCAGGTCATTGTCCAAAGCTTCTTTGAACTTTGCCTTGAGTTCTGCGAATGCAGCCTCGTCAACGGTGCCTTCTTCGGAAAGCGCCGCCACACGGGCAATCAACTTGTTATAAGTCTGCTGGGCGTTGTCCAGGTTCTCAAAAGAGAACACCAGGCTCTTGCGGTAGTGGCTCTGCAGGCAGAACAGACGGTAAGAGAGAGGATCATAGCCTTTCTCTTCCAACAAGCTCACGGTGAGGAACTCACCCTTGGACTTGCTCATCTTGCCGCTGGAGGTATTCAGATGCAGCACATGGAACCAGTGCTTGCACCAGGGATGGCCCAGATAGGCCTCGGACTGGGCGATTTCGTTGGTATGATGCGGGAAGGCATTGTCAATGCCGCCGCAGTGCAGATCCAAGGTGTCACCCAGATGCTTGATGCTGATGCCGGAGCACTCAATGTGCCAGCCGGGATAGCCGATGCCCCAGGGAGACTCCCACTTGAGTTCCTGATCGTCGAACTTGCTCTTGGTGAACCAGAGCACGAAGTCAGTCTTGTTGCGCTTGTTGTCGTCGGCCTCCACGCCCTCACGGACACCAACCGCCAGATCTTCCTCATCGAAGTTGTGGAAGACATAGTACTGCTGCAGCTTGGAGGTGTCAAAATAGATGTTGCCGCCGGCCTCGTAGGCATAGCCGGTGTCCAGCAGCTTGCTCACCAGTTCAATGAACTCCGGGATGCAGTTGGTAGCAGGTTCCACCACGTCCGGGCGCTTGATGTTGAGCTTCTTGCAGTCATCGAAGAAGGCATTGGTGTAGAATTCCGCGATCTGCATAACGGTCTTCTGCTCGCGCTTGGCGCCCTTGAGCATCTTATCCTCGCCGGTGTCGCCGTCGGAGCTCAGGTGGCCCACATCGGTGATGTTCATGACGCGCTTGACCTCGTAGCCATCATAGCGCAGGAACTTTTCCAGCACGTCTTCCATGATGTAGGAGCGCAGATTGCCGATGTGGGCAAAGTGGTAAACCGTGGGGCCGCAGGTGTACATCTTCACCTTGCCGGGCTCATGGGTTTCAAATTCGTCTTTGGTTCTGGTTAAGCTGTTATAAAGTTTCATTGCAGAGTCTCCTTTTCCTGCAGTAGTTTTTCCAGTTCAGCGATCCGTTTCTCCAGCTCCCCAATACGGTCGGCGATGGGATCCGGGGTGTGGATCTGGTCGAGCTTCTCGCCGTTATAGCGCACGATGCGGCCTGGCACGCCGACCACAGTACAATTGGGCGGTACTTCCCGCAGCACCACGGAGTTGGCCGCGATACGGGAATTATCCCCCACTTTGAACGGTCCCAATACCTTGGCACCGCTGCCCACCATGACGTTATTACCCAGGGTGGGATGGCGTTTTCCTGTGTCCTTGCCTGTGCCGCCCAGGGTCACGCCCTGATACAGCAGGCAATCATCGCCGATTTCCGCCGTGGCGCCGATGACGATGCCTGTGCCGTGGTCAATGACCAGTCGGCGGCCGATGGTGGCAGCGGGATGGATCTCAACACCCGTCTGCCATTTTCCCAACTGGGAAAGCATTCTTGCAATAAACTGACAGTGATGCTTGTAAAACCAGTGGGCAATGCGGTAATAGATGGTTGCATGCAGGCCGTTATAGAGCAGGAAGATTTCCAACATAGAACGGGCTGCCGGGTCATTTTTCTGATAAGCGCGGATGGTTTCAAATAGACGCATGGGTTCCTCCAAATTATGCTTGAGGCAAAACAAAAAAGCCCGCCTCTTTGCTCAAGAGGCGGGCATAAAAAGCTCGCGGTTCCACTCTGATTTATCACTCGTAGAAGCCTTAACGCGGCACAGACGGGGTTTCCCCTCGCTCCCGGATGCACTTCGCAGGATTCCAAGCCGCTTCCGCTTTCAGCCGGTGACGGAGGCTCTCTACTGCCGGACGCTCCTGTTACTCTTTCCGTTCATTGCGATTTTCATATTCAAATCAGTTTGGAATATCTTAGCACAGGCAGGGCGTTAAGTCAAGATTTGCTCAGGCCCAAAACATCCCAGTTCTTGGCAAAATACTCCACGCCGGAAACCACCGTGGTCAAAAGGATGACCCAAGAAACGATGATGTCCAGGACAGGGACGGAAAAGGCCATCATCACACACAGGCCCACCATGGTGCTAGCAGTCTTGAACTTTCCGCTCCAACCGGCGGCAATCACTCTGCCGCCCTGGACCGCCACCAGACGAAGGCCGGTCACGGCAAATTCTCGGGTCAGAACCACCATGACCATCCAGGCAGGCATTCTGTTCCACTGCACAAAGATCAGCATGGCAGCCACCACCAGCAGCTTATCTGCCAGCGGATCCAGGAACTTGCCAAAATCGCTCACCTGATTGTAATGTCTGGCAATGTAGCCATCCACAAAATCAGTGCAGCTGGCCACAATGAAAATCACCAGGGCAACCCAATTGTAGCCCAACAGCAGGATCACCATAAAAACAGGGATCATCGCCACACGCAAGAGCGTGATTTTGCTTGCAGTTGTCATTCTTCCGTCTCTCCCATCAATTCGCCATCCACGGCGTCGGTCACGTAAACATCCACAAAACTACCGGGCGCAACGGTCTGCTCAGACGCAAACCAGATGCAGCCGTCAATATCCGGGGATTCCGAGTAGCTGCGGCCGTAATACAGTTCGCGCTCGGGATCGTAACCCTCACACAGCACCGTTTCCCAGGTGTCCACGCGGCTGTCGTTGAAGGCGTCCATAATGCGGCTCTGCAGCTCGGATACGAACTCCGCTCTCTGCACGGCAATCGCCGTATCCGGGTATTCCATCATGGCAGCGGGGGTTCCCTCCTCCGGCGAGAAAGCGAAACAGCCCACACGTTCAAGCTTGTGCTCCCGCAGGAAGGCGCAGAGTTCTTCGAACTCTTCCTCCCCCTCGCCGGGCAGGCCTGCGATCAGGCTGGTGCGCAGCACAAGACCGGGGATCTTTGCGCGCAGCTTATTCAGAAGCTCACTCAAAAACGCCTTGTCGCCGCGGCGATTCATGCGCTTGAGGATCTCATCATTGACATGCTGGATGGGAATGTCCAGATACTTGACGATCTTCTCTTCCGTGGCAATCACGTCAATGAGTTCATCCGTGATCTCATCGGGATACAGATAGTGCACTCTCACCCAACGGAAGCCGTCGATCTTGCACAATTCACGCAGCAGCTCGGGCAGGCGGCGTTCGCCGTACAGGTCGATGCCGTAGCGGCTGGAGTCCTGGGCCACGACGATGAGTTCCTTCACGCCGGCCGCTGCCAGATCTCTGGCCTCTTCCAAGAGGTCTTCCATCGTGCGGCTGCGGTAATGGCCGCGCAGGGACGGAATCACGCAGTAGCTGCAGCGGTTGTCGCAGCCTTCTGCAACTTTCAGATAGGCAAACCACTCCGGGGTGGTCAGAACGCGCTTCACCTCCGGGATGGGTTCTTCAATGTCCTCCATCAGAAGCACACGCTCACCGGCCATGACACGCTCAACAGCAGGAATGATGCTGAAATAGCTGCCGCAGCCCAGAACACCGTCCACTTCCGGCATCTCGTCGAGGATCTGCTCTCCGTAACGCTGGCTCAGGCAGCCGGTTACGATGATCTTACCCAGACGGCCTTCTGCCTTGAGTTCCGCCAGGGCCAGGATATGATCAATGGCCTCACTCTTTGCAGAATCAATAAAGCCACAAGTGTTTACAACAGCCACATCCGCGCCGTCCGGGTCGGGCAAAATCATATGGCCCGACTGGGAAAGCAGATAGATCATCTGCTCGGCGTTGACCTGATTTTTTGCACAGCCGAGGCTGACAAAGCCAACCTTCGTTGCCATAAAAGGCCTCCTTACTCCTCCGCATCCGCACGACGAAGCCCTGAGCGGATATCCTCCCAGCTGTGGCCCCGTCGATAGAGCGCGTCGGTCAATTGCTTTAACTGTTTTTGATCCGGCTTTTCCCCGCGCAGACGCTGGGCAATGAAGCGGTCGATGGCCTCACTCATATCCGGATAGTCGGCAAGGGCGGCGTCCCAGTATTCCCGGGCCACGCCCTTGGCGTATAGCTCCTGTTTGGCGCGGGCTGCACCGTAGCCTTTGCCCGCCGCCCGGCGCACGATTTGGCGTGCCGCCTCGGCATCGTCGATCACGTTCAGATCCTTGAGCCAATCCACAGCCTGCTGCGCCTGCTCGGGGTCCTCCCCTTTCTGCTGCAGGCGGCGCTTGAGCTCCCGTTCGGAAACGGTGCTGGCCGATACGATCCGCACCGCTCTCTGGCGCGCAGAGGCCCGGGCTGCGACCTTTCGCAGCTCGTCCAGCTCCTCTTCCGTCAGATTCTTTCCGGCGTACAGACCGCAGTCGGCCACCACTTCCGGGTAGACCTTCATACTCTGGGCGCCGTCAAACACCACTCGAATGCGCCCGGTGGGGCCGGGAATCGGCTCCAGGCGATCAATTCTCATCGTCGAAATCGTCGGCGGAGATGTCTACGCCCTTTCCTGCGGGCTGGACAGGCGGCTTTGCGCGGCTGCCCTGCAGCTTCCACAGGTTCTCGCGGATAGCGGCTTCCACTGCATCGGCAACGTCCGGGTTGTTGATTAAGTATTCCTTGGCGTTGTCACGGCCCTGGCCGATGCGCTCGCCGTTGTAGGAGTACCAGCTGCCGGACTTCTCAATGACATCCAGCTGCGCACCCAGATCCACCATCTCACCATAGCGGGAAATGCCTTCGCCGTACATGATATCAAACACTGCCTCACGGAACGGAGGTGCGACCTTGTTCTTGATGACCTTGGCGCGGGTGCGGTTACCCACGATCTCACTGCCGTCCTTGATGGACTCCACACGGCGGATATCGATGCGCACAGAGGCGTAGAACTTCAGGGCGTTGCCGCCGGTGGTGGTCTCGGGGTTGCCGTACATGACGCCGATCTTCATTCTGATCTGGTTGATAAAGATGACCACACAGTTGGTCTTGGCAATGGAGCCGGCCAGCTTACGCAGGGCCTGGCTCATCAGGCGGGCGTGCAGTCCCACGAAGCTATCGCCCATTTCACCCTCGATTTCGGCTCTCGGGGTCAGAGCAGCGACAGAGTCCACGACCACCACATCCACGGCACCGGAGCGCACCAGAGCGTCGGTGATTTCCAGGGCCTGCTCACCGGTGTCCGGCTGGGAGACCAACATGGAGTCAATGTCCACGCCCAGAGCCGCAGCATAGTCGGGATCCAGAGCATGCTCGGCGTCCACGAAGGCGACCTCGCCGCCCTGCTTCTGGGCAGAGGCCACGATGTGCAGAGCCAGGGTGGTCTTACCGGAGGATTCCGGTCCGTAAATCTCAATAATTCTGCCCTTGGGCACGCCGCCGATACCCAGCGCGGCGTCCAGCGCCAGAGAACCCGTAGGGATGGCATCCACCATCATCTCGGGCTTGTCACCCAGACGCATAACTGCGCCCTTGCCGTAGCTCTTTTCGATCTGCGCCAGGGCGGTATCCAGGGCCTTTCTCTTATCCGATGCCGGGGTCGGAGCTTCATAAGCCGGTTTCTTCGCTGCCATAATTAATCTTCCTCTCTCGTATCCCGGGCCAGGACCGCTCGTATGATCCCACCCAGGTCTTTTTTCAGTTCCATTATTTCAAATTGGCTTTCCCGCAGCAATTGGCACACCGCCTCATGCTGATTCATTCCAAATTCAAACGCAAGATAGCCGCCCTTCTTGAGGGCCGGGCGGAAATTCTTCACAATGGCCCGGTAGAAGTCCAGGCCATCCTCGCCGCCATGCAGAGCCATGGCAGGCTCATAATCCTTGACGGAAGAATCCAATTCCTCCATCTCGTCCGTCGTCACGTAGGGTGGATTGGAAACGATCAGATCGAACTGCCCCAAAAACGGGGATGCCGGCTGCATGGCATCCATCTGCATGGTTTTAACCCGGCCCGTCATGGACAGGTTCTGGGTGTTGATCTTTGCCACCTGCAGCGCCGCCTGGGAAAGGTCACCCAGGGTCACCCTCGCGTCAGCCACTTCCGAGGCGACGGCAAGGCCGATACAGCCGCTTCCGGTGCACAGATCCAGGATCCGGGGTGCCGCAGGCAAGGACAGCTTAGCCGTCTGAACTGCCAGCTCCACCACCGCTTCGGTGTCATCCCTGGGGATGAGCACATCCGGCGTGACCGTCAGGGTCATGCCGTGGAAATCCCACTGACCGATCAGATACGGCAGAGGCTCAGACCGTTTGGCCCGCTCCACCAGCTCTGCCAGTCGGGTTTCCACCGCTTCCGAGGCATACAGCTCCCGGTTGGCCATCACTCGCTCCACGGTTTTTCCGGAAGCGCAGGCCAGCAGTTCCCGGGCCACCATTGCGGCACGCTCGCCCTCTGTTTCCAGAAGTTCCTTGCGCGCCCACAGGTACAGTTCGCCGTACTTTTTTACCACAAGTCGGCTCCCTTCTGCTCGGGGATCACCAGTTTCAGGGCTTCAATGCCCACTTCGATCATGCTGTCATCGGGCTCGTAGGTAGTCAAATTCTGGAACCACATACCGGGCGCGGAAATGACTCTTGTAAAGGCATTGTCGTGTCTGCCCACAAAGCGATTGCACTCGTAGCTCACGCCCACAATCAGCGGCAGCAGCGCCAGATGCAGCAGCATACGCAGCGCCGTGTGAGAAACCTGAATCAGAGAACCGGCCAGCACGCTGATGATAATGACCACGAACAAAAAGCTTGTACCGCAGCGGGGATGCTTGCGGGTCATGGGACGCACGTTCTCCACCGTCAGCGGCAGGCCCGCCTCATAGCAGCGGATGGATTTGTGCTCGGCGCCGTGGTAGGAGAACACGCGTCGGATCTCTTTCATCTTGCTCACCAGAGCCAGATAAGCAATGAAAATTGCAATCTTGACCACGCCCTCCAGCAGATTGCGCAGCATGAGATTGTCATGAATGGGGCGGATCAGGCCCACAAGAAATGTGGGCAGCAAAAAGAACATACCCACCGCCAACAGGATGCCCATCACCGCGGCAGAGTAGATCAACCACTGTTCCAGCTTCTCGGAACCGAACTTGCCTTCGATCCACTTTTCAAACTTGGTGGGCTCCTCCTGCTCTTCTTCCGGCATAAAGGAAGCGGAGTACAGCAGCGCCTTAACGCCGTTGACCATGCTGCCGCCGAAGTTGTACACACCGCGAATCAGCGGCCAAGCCAGAATCGGACTGCGATCCTTCGCGGTCTTCAACGGCTCAACCTTACTTTCCAGGGTGCCGTCCGGCTTGCGCACCACAATGGACTGCTTGTCCGGGCCGCGCATATAGATGCCCTCAATCAGCGCCTGTCCGCCGATCAGGGTTTTGAATTTTTCCTGTGCCATAATGTTTCCTTCCTTACGCGTCGCCAAAGGGCAGCCGGATGATTACCTGGGCACCGCCGTCAAGGGCGTTGCCGATATCCAGCGTACCGTTGTGCAGCGCGACGATCTCCTCGCAGACTGCCAGGCCGATGCCGCTGCCGCGGGCTTTGGACGAGCCTTTGTAGAATTTCAGTTTTACATGGGGCAGTTCTTCCTCCGGAATACCGGGGCCGAAGTCCCGGATGCGAATCACTACATTATGATCCTCCGGATAGATTTCTGCCGTTATCTTCTGACCGGAGCCGCCGTGCTTGGCCGCATTGTCCAGGATGTTCAGGAACACCTGACGCATGCGCGCCGCGTCACAGGGGATCTCCGGAATGTTTTCGTCGTTTTCCAGATAGTCGATGGTGATGCCTTCCTGCTTGAGCCGATTGCCGTACATAAAAACGGTGTCCTCAAACTCGGCACGAATATCACACATCTGCACATCCAGGGTGAAGCGACCGTCCTGGATGCGGGTGAACTCCAGGAGCTCTTCCACCATATCGATCAATCGGCGGGACTCCCGCAGGATGATCTGCACGCCGCGGCGATTCTCCTCCGGATCCAATTGACCGGAGAGGATCGTCTCGCTCCAGCCGGAAATGGCCGTCAGTGGCGTTCGCAGCTCATGGGAGACGGAAGAAATGAATTCAGACTGCATTTTTTCCGTCTGGGCGATCTTGACGGACATATCGTTGATGGTGTCCGACAATTCGCCGATCTCATCGTCAAACTGTTTCTGGATCTGAACGCCGTAACCGCCCGAGGCAATGCGCTTTGCGGTGTCATTGATCTCCATAACAGGCCTGACGATGGTCAAAATAAAGTAGCGATTGGAAAACAGAATCAGCAGCACAACGCCGAATCCTGCCAGGATTGCGTAGAGCGAGTTCAACAGGATCTCCCGATCCACCACACGCAGGCTGGTCACATAGCGCAGAATTCCGATCACTTCGCCGCTGGAATAGATCATGGGGCTGGAAACTGCCATGATGCGCTCGCCTGTCTGGGGGTTCTTTCCGATAAAGGTTTCGATCTTCTGGGTTTGCACCGCTCTGCTGATTTCCGGCGTGCCTGGTTCCTGACCGGACCACTGGCCGTAGGACGAGGCCACCAGCTTGCCGTTGACCTTAACAAACTGCAGTTCCAGACGATTCTTGTCCTCGAAGGTCTGGGCAAAGGTCGCGCAGGATTGGTAGAACTCGTTATAGCTCTGGTTAATGTACGTACCGAAGAAATCCGTTGTTGTTCTGGCACGGCTTTCCAGGTTCTGCTCCAGATTGGTGTAGTAGTAAGCGTAGTTGGAGAACGAGTAAGCAATGACCACCAACAGCACCACAACGATCATAATGCTGATGTTGTTGTTCAGCCATCGTTTCTGAATGCCGGAGATCTTCTTGATCTGCATGGCCTTTGCCTCCCTCCCTCCGTTATGGCTCGCCCTTACAGGCCCCACTTATAGCCAAAGCCCCAGACTGTGGTGATGTAGGTGGGGTTGGCGGTGTCGTCTTCGATCTTAATGCGCAGACGACGGATATTGACGTCCACGATCTTCAGTTCGCCGTCATAATCGCGGCCCCAGACCGTGGTGAGAATATCTTCTCTGGAAAGGGCGCGGCCGGGATTCTGCATAAACAGCTTCATAATGGCATATTCCACCTGGGTCAGCTTGATGCGGTTTCCGTTCTTCTCCAAGGTGCGGTTGCGGGTGTTGAGCACAAACGGGCCCTGATGCAGCTCGGAATCATCCTGCTGCACATCCGCGCCCACTCTGCGGAACAGCGCATCGATACGCGCCGTCAGCTCTGCAGGAGAAAAGGGCTTGGTCACATAGTCATCGGCACCGGTCATCAGGCCGGTAACCTTATCCATCTCCTGGGCACGGGCTGTGAGCATAATGATGCCGATGGTCTTGTTGCTGGCACGGATGTTGCGGCAGACCTCAAAGCCGTCAATATCGGGAAGCATAATGTCCAGAATTGCAACACCGATGTCGGGGTTATTCTTCAACTGCTCCAATGCTTCCATGCCTGTTCCTGCCTCAATGGGCTCATATCCTGCACGCTTGAGGTTGATTACCACAAAACTGCGGATGGATACCTCATCTTCCAGAATCAATACTTTTTTCATTTCTTCGCACTCCTCACGTCTCGCCGCTGTTCCAATCCATCTTGATGAAGTGGAACAATGCCTTGAGTCCTTCTATGGTCAGGTTCGTATTGGCGTTTTCAATCTTTGCCGCGTAGGTCACATCGCCCTTTTGGGCCAGGACAACCCGGCCGTCCTGTACCGCCAGATCGTTGCGGTGATAGCCGGTGAATGCATAGATGGTAAACATCACCTGGGCCTGGCCCTGGCCGTCCCAGTTGGCAAACACATGTCCGCGCACGCTGCCCGCAGGATTGCCGCGGTATACCACCAGATTCTCCCACTGATCCGGCAGATCCAGATACCATCCGCCGGCATAGTTATGGTACGTTGTTTTTTTCAGCACCCGATCTCCGCTCAGAGTCAGGTTGTACCATTCGATGGACCAGTAATTGTCGGTGGATTCCGCATTATACTGTTTCAGCGCCACGGGACTGGGCAATTCAATCAGACCGTCATTGTCGATATCCGTGGCGTAAACATAATAGTTGCGAACCGTCGATGCCCTGCCGTTCTCATCCTTTACTGCCACATTCTGGAAGGTCCCATCCTTCAGAGCAAACACATCCGTCACAATATTTGTTTCAGCATACAAGCTTGCCACGAAGACAGCCGGCACATTCACATCCATAAAGCCGGTAATGATGCGTTTGATGGACGAAACACCTGTGGACATTGCCGTCTCAGGGGCTCGCTCCATCTGACCGCCACGGTAGCTGTAAAGCTCTGCCACACCAGTGCCGTCCTCTGTGGAAAACCGCAGCACCATCACATCGGACAGGCCGTCGGAATTCAGATCCACAGTCTTGTACTCCGTATAGTTGGCGCTCATCAATTCGATGATTCCGTCAGCACGCAGGCTGTATGCCGTAATGGCCTTGGTCACCTGATTGCTGATCTGCCAGCCGATAATCAGCTCCAGACCACCCACACCGTCCAACTGGGCGTATTCCACGCTCTGAAACGAGGTGCCGTTGCCTTCAATCACAGCACTGAGTTTGTACTGTCCATCCAGGCGATCGAAGATATACGCTTTCAGGGGCATCATCTCCGTCGTTTTCAGAAAGACGATTGCCTCCGTCTCCCGGTCTCCGTCCAGATCCGCCAGCTGAATCGGCTGACGGTTCTGCCCGGCCAAGGGCGCAGAGTATTCCGCGCCTGCATTGAGTACTGCAGCGATTTCCGCCTGCAGATTGTAATATCCGCTGGTTTGCTGGGGCAAGCGGTAGAGATCTTCCGTAGACTTCAGGCAGCCGGAAAGGGCGAACATCATAAGAACCGTCAAGGCCGCCAGAAGCACTTTTCGTTTCACTTTCCATCGCCCTCCTTCCAAAGCTCCACATTATATCATAGCACAGTTTCAAATGGATTGATAGACATTTTTCTCTTCTACTGCTATTTCAGGACAACATTTTCATCGCCCAGAATGCCCTTCAATTCTTCGAACATATCCCCTGCCGCCATCACTTGGGTGCCGCGGCGCAGCTTGGTGTCGGCAAAGTACAGAACCACAGGCAACTGGCCGGGAAACATGTTCAGAACCGCCTTTGCCTTGCGGTACTCCAGAGAGTCTTCGCTGGGCAGCTTGAGCCAGAGTTTCTGGCCCGGTGTGGGGGT
Organism: Oscillospiraceae bacterium; assembly: GCA_015067925.1. Lineage (GTDB taxonomy): Bacteria > Bacillota > Clostridia > Oscillospirales > Oscillospiraceae > SIG488. Next base: position 11,715 of record SVLN01000011.1, on the reverse strand, counting down.
AATGTCTTTCTTTTTCGGCAGTTCCGGTTCGGGCTCTGCTGCACCGTCAAAGTCAGACAGAAGTCGCACTGCGTTGATCACCAGCTGCGGCTCTTTCTCATCGCGTACAGAGATCCGCCCCTGTACAAGAACCGCGTTGTTCTCCTGCAAATAGCCGCCAAACTGGCTCAACACATTGGAAAACGCCAACAATTCCATGGTGTCTGTGTCGTCTTCCAGGGTGACATAGGCCATCATGGACTGGTTTCGGGTGGTCTTCATCTTGATGCGCTCGACCATGCCGGCAATGTAGACCTGCTGATCGTCCCGGAACTGCTTGGGCCCCTCCGCATCGGAAAAGTCGGCCAGAATCGCGCCGATGGAAACCGCCTTGGCCCGACGCACCGCATCACGGTAATCATCCATGGGATGGCCGGTCAGGTAAATGCCTGCAGCGTCCTTCTCCATGGCCATGAGTTCCCGGCGGGAAAGCTCGGGAATATTCGGCACCGGGATAGACGGCGCAGGAACATCGTCCTCCACCATGTCAAACAGGCCCATCTGGCCTTCCACATTGCGGCGGCTGGCGTCCAGGGCAAAGTCCAGAACGGTCTCATAAATCTGCAGCATCTGAGCACGGTTCAGGCCAAAGCCATCCATGGCGCCGCATTTGATCAAGTTTTCCAGGGCGCGGCGGTTGAGGTCAATGCCGCACATTCTGCGGCAGAAATCTTCCAGGGACACAAAGCGTCCGCCCTGGGTGCGCTCAGCCACGACTTTCTGAATGAATCCTTTTCCGATGTTCTTCACAGCCGCCAGGCCGAAGCGGATACCACCCTCCACGGGGGTGAACATATCGCCCGACTCATTGATGTCCGGCGGAAGCAGCGCAATGCCCCACTCACGGCACTCGGCGATATATTCCGAGAGCTTGGCAGAGCTGTCCAGCACGCTGGTCATCAGCGCCGCCATGTACTGCTTGGGATAGTGGCACTTCAGGTAAGCTGTCTCATAGGAGACCTTGGCATAGCACACCGCATGGGCCTTGTTAAAGGCGTAATTAGCGAAATCCAGGATTTCATCATAAATGGCCTGGGCCACCTGTTCCGGCACACCGTTTTGAATGGCGCCGGCAATGCCGCGGGCCGCGTCGCCGTAGATAAAGGCGTTGCGCTCGGCCTCGATGACCTCCTGCTTCTTCTTGGAAATGGCGCGGCGCATGGTATCCGCCTGGCCCAGGGTGTAGCCGCCCAGACGACGAAAAATCTCAATAACCTGCTCCTGATAGACGATACAGCCGTAGGTAACACTCAAAATCGGCTCCAGCATGGGATGCCGATAAGTGATTTTGTCCGGCTGATGCTTGGATGCAATGAATCTGGGGATCGATTCCATGGGGCCCGGACGATACAAGGCCACAATAGCGGTAATATCTTCCAGCGACTGAGGTTTCAGACCCGTGCACACGCCGGTGATGCCGGTGGACTCCAGCTGGAACACGCCGGAGGTCTTGCCTTCGGTAAGCATCTGATAGGTCGCCTCATCGTCTTCGGGCACCTTCTCAATGCTGAAATCCGGCTCCGTCTTGCGGATCTCATTCTCCGCATCGCGGATGACCGTCAGGTTGCGCAGGCCCAAAAAGTCCATCTTCAGAAGGCCCAGCTCCTCCAGGGTCGTCATGGTGAACTGGGTCACGATGGTCTCATCGTTTCTGGCCAGGGGTACGTAATCGAACACCGGCCGTTTTGTGATAACCACACCGGCGGCGTGGGTGGAGGTGTTGCGGGGCATGCCCTCAATGGCTCGGGCCGTGTCAATGAGCTGCTTGACCCGCTCATCTCCCTCGTACATTTCCCGAAGCTGGGGCGAGACCTTCAGTGCCTCGTCCAGGGTGATGTGCAGCGTGGTGGGCACCAGTTTCGCCACCACATCGGTTTCTGCATAGGTGAAGTTCAGGGCACGGCCCACATCGCGGATGGCACCGCGGGCGGCCATGGTACCGAAGGTGACGATCTGGGCCACGTGGTCGGTGCCGTACTTCTGCATGACGTAGTCAATGACCTCGCCCCGGCGGGACTGACAGAAATCGATGTCGATATCCGGCATGCTTACGCGCTCGGGATTGAGGAAGCGTTCAAAGTACAGGCTGTACTTCATGGGGTCCAGATCTGTGATGTACAGGCAGTAAGAAACCATACTGCCCGCCGCCGAGCCACGGCCCGGACCCACAGGGATTCCGGCGTTCTTGGCGAAGGCAATAAAGTCCGAAACAATCAGAAAATAGTCCACATACCCCATTTTCTGAATCATTTTCATTTCATAGATCAGCTGCTGGCGGTACTCCTCCGGTGCATCGGGATAGCGATCGGCGAAACCTTCCAGGCAGAGTTTTTCAAAGTATTCATAGCCGCCGTACCCCAGAGGATGCTTAAACTCCGGCAGATGGTACTTGCCGAATTCAATCTCCACATTGCAGCGCTCGGCGATTTTTACGGTGTTCTCAAAGGCTTGAGGCAGATTCGGGAACAGCACGCGCATTTCTTCTTCACTTTTGAGATAGAACTCGTCCGACTCAAAGCGCAGGCGGTCGGGATCATCCACGGTCTTACCCATCTGGATGCACATGAGTACATCCTGCATCTTTGCGTCCTCTTTGCGCAGATAGTGGGCGTCATTGGTGACCACCAGCGGCAGGCCCGTCTCCCGGGAAAGGCGCAGCAGCCCCTGATTTACCGTATTCTGTTCAGCGATGCCGTGATCCTGCAGTTCTAAGTAGAAATTACCCTCGCCAAAGATCTCCGAAAGCTGCAACGCTTCTTTCTTGGCAGCCTCGTAGCTGTCGTCCACCAGGGCTCTGGGCACAGCACCCGCCAGGCAGGCGGACAGAGCGATCAGGCCCTCGTGGTGCTCTTTGAGCAGCTGCATGTCCACCCTTGGTTTGGAGTAGAAGCCATCCAAAAAGCCGCAGGATACCATATAGCTCAGATTGCGATAACCGGTCTCATTCTCGCATAGCAGCACCAGATGGCGGCCTTCGTTATCCACGCCGTGCACCCGATCCAGGCGCGAACGCGGCGCAACATAGACCTCGCAGCCAAGGATCGGCTTGATCCCGGCCTTCTTCGCAGCCTTATAGAAATCGATCACGCCATACATGACGCCGTGGTCGGTGATGGCGATGGTGTCCTGCCCAATCTCTTTCAGGCGATCCATCATGCCTGCAATGCGGCAAGCACCGTCCAAGAGGCTGAACTCCGTATGCACATGAAGATGAACAAAGGCCATATGTATGCCTCCTTACTCTTTGGCTGCCTCCATGAGTTTGCGCAGCCGATGATTCACCGCCGATTTGGTGAGGATCGGTTCATGCAGCTGCGCCAGCTCCGTGAGGGTTGCCTCCGGATGCTCCACGCGCAGCTGCGCGGTTTTTTGCAGTTTTTCCGGCAGCTGCTCCAGCACACCGGCAGTGTGCAGCTGACGGATCGCGGCGATCTGTTCCTGCGCGGCATCCACCGCCTTGCCCAGATTCGCCGTTTCGCAGTTGACCCGGCGATTGACGCCGTTGCGCAGATCCTTTTCCACCTTTGCCTCCATAATGCGCATGGCACACACCGGCGCACCGATCAGCGTCAGGAAGTCCTCAATGGCGTCAGACTGCTTGAAATACAGCACGCTGCTGCCGTTGCGCATGGTGTCCTTGGGTTGGAAGGACTGCTCCAACAGCAGGCTGTAGGCCTCGTTGCTGACCTTTAGATGGCTGGTGGTCAGTTCCAGATGGTAGCGTTTTTCGGGGTCTGTCACGCTGCCGCCCGCCAGAAACGCGCCGCGCAGGAAGGAAATGCGGTCACATTCCTCTTCCAGCACGCCCAGATTGATGTGCAGCGCCAGATTGTTCTCTGCCGTCAGGCCAAAGGCCTCATAGATGCGCGCAATGGCAGCGCGGTCGTGGATCTGAAAAATCAGCTTGCCGCCCTGCTCCACATCAGGAAGATCGTCAAAGGACACGGAGAAAGCCTTTTTGAACAACCCCGGCAGCCGCTGGGCAAAGTCCCGGCTCTCGGTCACAATGCGGATGAGTTTATCGGAAAAGGTATTACAGAACAGCAGCACGCCATAGCTCTCGGCAACGGCGCAGCAGCGCCGATGTACCGGCTCCCGGCAGAGCTCCTGTTTGGTATCAGATGCAAAGGACATTCTCTCACCTTGCCTTCGTCACAAGTAACTGCATGAGTGTCTGGGCCAGGCGATCGGGGTCGTGGCGGGCCAAAGAGCCATCTGCCAGCAGCTCCGCGCAGATGGTCTGCACGCCCAGTTCCTCCAATTCACCCTCCCGAGCAAAGAGCTGATCCGTGTCCTCGGCCCGATAGGCCTCGCGTACGCGGTCCGGAACAGGCTGGGTGTTGACAACGCAGTAATCAAAAATCTTGCCCCCGGCGTGGCGGAAGAGCTCCTGCACATGGTCTTTGGCGGAGTATTCCTCTGTTTCGCCCTGCTGGGTCATGATGTTCATCACATAAACCTTGGTGGCTTTCGACTGCATGATCGCCTCGGCCACCCCTTCCACCAGAAGGTTGGGAATCACGCTGGTATATAGGCTTCCCGGGCCCAGAACGATCAGATCTGCCTCTTTCAGCGCCTGCAGACTCTCCGGCAAGGCGCGGGGCCGTTCGGGTATCAGGCTGACCCTGCGGATACGGCAGTCATTTTCCTTTTTTGCAGCAAAGATCTTGCTTTCACCCAGAACGGTGCTGCCGTTTTCAAATTCGGCCTGCAGATAAATGTTCTCATTGCTCACCGGCAGGACTCTTCCCGCGATGGAGAGAACCTCTCCCATGGTGCGCACCGCCTGGTCAAAGGAATCGCTGATGCCGTCCAGAGCCGCCAGAAACAAATTGCCGAAGCTCTGCCCTTTCAGGCTGCCCTCCGAAAAGCGGTAGTCCAGAAGGCGCTCCATAATGGGTTCCGTGTTGGCTAGAGCCAGGATGCAGTTGCGGATATCACCCGGCGGCAGCATGCCCAGGTCATCCCGGAGCATACCGGAGCCGCCACCGTCGTCAGCAACGGTAACAATGGCCGTAATGTTTTTGGAAACCCGCTTCAGGCCGCGCAGCATGGTGGAAAGGCCATGTCCGCCGCCGATGACGCAGATTCTTGGATCACCGCGACCAGGCAGATAAAGTTTGATGGGTTCAGACATACTTCAATCTCCTCATTCGCGGTTCATATCCCGATGGTGCACCACCGTGGCATACCCCTTCTGGGCCGTGAACTCGCCCAGCGCCCGAGCCAGGGCCACAGAACGATGGTGGCCGCCTGTGCAGCCGACGCAAATGCTCAGGCCGGATTTTCCGGAATCGGCGTAAAGGGGCAGGGAGTATTCCAGCCAAGCCTTCAGCTTGTCCAGGAACTCACCCGTCTGGGGGAAAGAAAAGACATAGTCATACACCGGCTTGTCCATACCGGTCTGATGACGCAGTTCATCAATATAATAAGGATTCGGCAGCAGGCGCACATCCAGCACCAAATCCGCCTCCAGGGGAACACCATACTTGAAGCCGAAGGACATCACCGTCACAGCCATGGCCGTTGCCCGGGCGCCTCCACCAAACTGGTCGATGAGCTCGCCCCGCAGCTTTGCAAGGCTCAGCGCGGAGGTGTTGATCACTACGTCCGCCTGGGCGCGAATGGGCGCCAGCTGCTCCCGTTCGGCCTGAACCGCCTCTTCCAGATGCGGGTAGTCCTTGGCCAGAGGGTGGCTGCGGCGGGTCTCTTTATAGCGCTTGATGATAACCTCAGTAGATGCCTCCACAAATAGCGTACGGAACTCGCAGCCCTGCTGGCGCAGGCTTTCCAGCGTTCTTTGATAGCTCTCGGCCGTCAGGCCGCTGCGCACGTCGGTAACCATGGCCACCTTCTCATATTCGCCGTTGGCCGCGCGGCAGAACTGCACAAACTGCGGAATGATATCCGCCGGCAGGTTATCCACACAATAATAGCCCATGTCCTCCAGATTGTTGGCGGCGTTGCTCTTGCCCGCACCGGACAGGCCGGAAATAATTACAAAATTCATTGGTAAACCTCCCTCAGAGGATCCGAATCTCTGGCTCCAACATAAAGCCGGTTTCTTTTTCCACACGCTGCTGCACCAGCGCGATCAGCCGTTTGACATCATCTGCCGTGGCGCCGCCCAGATTCACAATGAATCCGGCGTGTTTTTTCGAGACCGCAGCGCCGCCCACCTGCAGGCCCTTCAGGCCGCAACTGTCGATCAGCGCCGCAGCAAAGGCGCCCTCAGGGCGCTTGAAAGCGCTGCCCGCGGAGGGATACTCCAGCGGCTGCTTTTCCCTGCGTCTGGAGGCCAGGTCCTGCATCCGTTCGCGAATCAGAGCCGGATCGTCGGGCGTCAGCTCAAACTCCGCAGAAACAATCACATCACTTGTGTCCATATAAACACTTCTTCTGTACGAAAAACCGTGCTCATCGCCACGAAGCAAACGGTGCTCCCCTTCCCGGCTTACCGCCTCGGAGGAAACCACCACCTGGCACATTTCACCGCCGTAAGCGCCGGCGTTCATATAGATGCCGCCGCCCACCGTGCCGGGGATACCCTGGGCAAATTCCAGGCCGGACAGACCGTTCTGGGCCGCAAACTGAGCCAGGCGAGCCATTGTAACGCCACTGTGGGCGCGGATGCGGTTTTTACCGATGCGTTCTAAATTCGTCAGGCCCTCTTTGGTTTTGATCACCAGGGCCTGAAGGCCCTCGTCCGGGCAAAGAAGATTGCTGCCGCCGCCCAGAAGCAGCACGGGAAGCTCTCTCTGCTGTGCAAAGAGAAGCAGATCCTTCAGCTGCTGTGCATCCTGGGGCAGGGCCATACAGGCCGCCGGACCACCGATGCGGAAGGTCGTATGCGCCGCCATGGGCTCATTGAGCCGCAGCGGGATTTGTGGATAAGCCGCGGCGAGCTCCGCCGCAAAATGTGCCTGATAAGCCATAAACGCCTCCACGTGTATATTCAGAATCATTATAGCAAATCCAGCCTCAAAATAGAATAGCGCTTTTCAAATTTTCCGTGAATTCTGCTGCTTTTTCTGTGAGAAAAAGCACCCGGCAGCACAGGCTGTCGGGTGCAGATTTTTCAGAAGCGATTGGCCATGGATTCTTCGAAATGGCGGTTGATCTGGTTGGTAAACTCCTGGGCAGCGTTGTATCCCATTTTCTTCTGGCGGTTGTTCATGGCAGCAACCTCCAGAATGACCGCCAGATTACGGCCGGGCTTGACGGGAATGGTGATGGAGGGCAGCTTCACATCCAGGATCTCTTCCTCGTTGTTCTCCAGGCCCAATCGGTCGTAGACCTCGCCGTCCTTCCAGGGCGTGATGTTGATGATCAGGTCAATGTTGGTGCTCTCCTTGATGGCGCCCATACCGAACAGCTGAGCGACGTTGGTCACACCGATGCCGCGCAGCTCCACATAATGGCGGATCAGCTCCGGGGCATTGCCCACCAGGATGTTGGGCGCAACCTGCTTGATCTCCACCGCGTCATCAGCGATCAGGCGGTGGCCGCGCTTGACCAGCTCGACAGCAGCTTCGCTCTTACCGACGCCGGACTCGCCCAGCAGCAGAAGGCCTTCGCCGTAAACTTCCACAAGCACGCCGTGGCGGGTAACCCGGGGCGCCAGATGGCTGGACAGGGACTGGATCAGGTTTGCCATCAGACCGGCGGTGGGATGGGTGGAGGTCAGAACCGTCACGTTGTGCTTCTTTGCCATCTGCACCAGTTCCTCCGGAGGCGTCAGGCCGCGGGTATAAACCAGGGCAGGAATCTTATAAGAGAAGAACCGGTCAAAGGCAACATAGCGCTCCTCCGGGGTCATTCTGCTCAGGAAGCTGTGCTCCACCATGCCGATGACTTGCAGACGCATGGGTTCAAAGTGCTCCATAAAGCCGATCAGGTTCAGAGCCGGACGGGTCACGTCCGCCACAATCAGGCGAATATTCTCATAGTCCGAAGCCTTGTAGAGGATCTTGAGCTCCGCTTCTTCCACGATCTGCTTGAGGGGAACCGTATACTGATACATTCTGAATACCTCGTATATCACTGAATTCACCAAAGAAAATCGCTGTTTTCACAGCCGCAAGGTAATGATAGCACGCCAAAAAAAAGAACGCAAGAAAAGAGGCAGATATTTTTTTATTTTTCTGAATTTTTTGCTTGCATTTTGAGAATGAATCTGGTATTATAACTTTCGGCGCGCGATAGCGCCAAATTTGAGTTTGATTGGCAAGGAGGTGCAGTCCGTGGCTAAGTGCGATGTTTGCGGCAAGGGTGTTGTCTTCGGTATCAAGGTTTCCCATTCTCACAGACGTACCAACAGAACCTGGAAGCCCAATGTCAAGCGCGTGAAGGCAATTGTGAACGGCTCCCCGCGCCATGTTTATGTCTGTACAAGATGCCTGCGTTCCAACAAGGTTGAGCGCGCTGTCTGATTACCGCAAAAACGAAAAGCAAGCCAAACGGCTTGCTTTTTTTGTTTGCTCTCCCCTTTTATGCCCAATGACAAAAAAGCCGCCGCGGTTTACACCGCAGCGGCTTGATTTTTAATTCCAGTTGGTTTTTCCGTCATATTCCACGCGGCGGGCGCGGGACATGAGCATCTCAGGCACTACTTTTACGTTCAGGCCTTCATACAGTACAGCGTAGGCCTGCTCCACAATTGGCATCTCCACGCCATGTTTGCGGGCCAGTTGCACGGCAGACTCGGCTGCATAATAGCCTTCCACCACGGCACCGACTTCGTCCATGGCGTCTTTCACGCTCTTGCCCTTGCCGATCAGGATACCGGCCCGGCAGTTGCGCGAGTGCATGGAAGTGCATGTCACAATCAGATCACCCACACCGGCAAGGCCCAGGAACGTCTCCTTGCTGCCGCCCAGGGCCAGGCCCAGCCGGGCGATCTCCGACAGGCCGCGGGTAATCAGCAGCGCCTTGGAATTATCACCCAGCCCCAGGCCGTCACATACGCCGGCACACAGGGCGATGACATTCTTTAGTGCCGCTGCCAGTTCGGTGCCCACCATATCGGGGCTGGTGTAGACCCGGAAACGGTCATTCATAAACGCGTCCTGCACCAGTTCAGCAGTGGCCTGCTCTTCCGCAGCAACAACAACACCCGTAGGGATGCCGCGGCTGACCTCCTCCGCATGAGAGGGGCCGGAGAGCACGGCAACTTTGGCGCCGGTCTCTTCAGCGATGATCTGGCTCATGCGCTTGCCCGTACCGGCCTCAATGCCTTTGGTGACGGAAACCACCACACAGCCAGGCTCCAGGTGCGGCGCAATGGCCCGTGCCGTAGTCCGGATGGCAAAGCTGGGCGTTGCCATGACAACTAGGTCCATCCCCTGCACCACAGCAGGATTGGATGTGAACTCCAGTTCCTGGGGCAGGTCAATGCCCGGCAGGAAAGGATTTTTGTGATTCTGTTTCAGACCGTCGGACTCAGCCTGGGTGTAGCTCCACAGGCTGACCTCATGTCCGTTTTCCAGCAGCATGCATGCCAGGGCCGTTCCCCAGCCGCCGCTGCCGATCACTGCGATTTTCATATTCATCACCGTTTGGAATGGAAAGATAGTTTACGTTCGGTGCCCTGCAGCAGCCGGGCGATGTTGGCCCTGTGCATAAAGATTGCACCTGCAGCCACCAGGGCCGCCATGGCAACCGTTGCCCAGTCACCCCAAAAGCGCCAGAGGAAGCCGAAGGGATACACCGCCGCTGCCAGACAGGAGCCCAGGGAGACATAGCGGGTCGATACCACGGCGACCAGAAAGACCACCAGGATAATGGCCAGAATACGCCAATCCATGGTTGCTGCCACCGCAGCACCGGACAGGATGCCCTTACCGCCGCGGAAGCCGAAGAACACCGGGAACATGTGACCGATGATCACACACATGCCGCCGAGCATCATAGCGCTGTCAGAGCCCACCAGCCAGCGGCCCAACAGGCATGCCAGCACGGCTTTTACTACGTCCACACCGATAACCACCAGGGTCAGCCAGCCGCCGTAGGAGCGCTGGAAGTTGGTCAGGCCCGCGTTGCCGCTGCCGTGGGTGCGAACGTCTTCATTCAGAAATAGCTTGGATGTGATAATCGCACCGTTGCAGCAGCCCAGCAGATATGCCAGTACCGCAACGAGCAAATAGCGAACAGCCATGGTTATACCTCTTTGTCGCCCTTCTGGCGAATGGTCAGACGCACCGGAGTGCCCTCCAGGCCGAATACCGCACGGATCTGGTTTTCCAGATACCGCTGATAGGAGAAGTGGAACAGCCGGGCATCGTTGCAGAAAATGACAAAATGGGGCGGCTTCACGCTGGCCTGGGTCATATAATAGATCTTCAGGCGACGACCCTTGTCCGAAGGCGGCTGCACACGGGCAGTGGCATCAGCCAGGATGTTATTGAGCATGCCTGTGGTGATGCGCATGGCGCTCTGCTCGGCAACGTAATTGATCAGCTCATACAGTTTGTCCACTCTCTGGCCGGTCAGGGCAGAGATAAACAGGATGGGCGCATAGGTCATATAACCCAGATCCCGGCGGATGTCCGCCGTCATGTGGTCCATGGTCTTGTCATCCTTTTCGATGCTGTCCCACTTGTTGACCACGATGATGCAGGCTTTGCCCGCTTCATGAGCCAGGCCCGCGATCTTGGTGTCCTGATCGGTGACGCCCTCGTTGGCGTCAATGAGGATCAAACAAACATCGCAGCGATCGATGGCGTTGATGGAGCGCATGTTGCTGTAGCGCTCGATCATATCGTCCACCTTGCTCTTGCGGCGCATGCCGGCGGTGTCGATGAAGCAGTATCTGCCGAACTGATTCTCAAAATAGCTGTCGATGGCGTCGCGGGTAGTACCGGCAACATCCGAGACGATCACGCGCTCGTGACCGAGGATGCGGTTTAAAAGGCTGGACTTGCCCACGTTGGGCTTGCCCACAATGGCCACACGGATGAGGCCCTCGTTCTCTTCTTCCTCGGTGGCTTCCGGGAAGTGGGCCACACAGAAGTCCAGAAGGTCGCCGGTGCCATGACCGTGCACAGCGGAGACTTCGATGGGTTCACCCAGGCCCAGGGAGTAGAATTCATAGAACATGGGATCGGTGTTGCCGATGCTATCGCACTTGTTGACAGCCACCACGGCAGGCTTTCTGGCCTTTTTGAGCATGTTGGCCACTTCTTCGTCCGCAGCAGTAACGCCCACCTTCACGTCGGTGACCATAACGATCACGTCAGCGGTCTCGATGGCGATCTCCGCCTGGCGGCGCATGAACAGCAGCATTTCGCTGTCGGTGGAGGGCTCAATACCGCCGGTATCGACGATCTGGAAGTCACGGCCGTTCCACTCGCAATCGCCGTAGATGCGGTCACGGGTGACGCCGGGGGTATCTTCCACGATGGCGGTGCGCTGTCCTGTGAGCTTATTGAACAGCATGGATTTTCCAACATTGGGACGGCCAACGATGGCCACTAAGGGTTTTGCCATTCAGACGGCCTCCTTTCTGGTGATTCATCATTCATTTTATTATGGCACGATTTTCAAATTGAGTCAATCGAACTGCCATGAATTTTCTGTAAATAGACAGAAAAGAGGAGAGCTTCTTCAGCCCTCCTCTCATCTTGCAAACAACAATTATTTTGCTGCCAGCACTTCGCGGCCATTGTAGGAACCGCA
>SVLN01000010.1 GCA_015067925.1 Oscillospiraceae bacterium | reverse complement strand
ATCCAGTTAAAAAAGCTAACCTTACTTTTCGCTATAAGTTGGAAGCCTTTGAGGACGATTTGAAAGAAAAAATCAAACATATTCCTGCGGAGAATCTACAGGTTCCCCCGCTCAAAATTGCAGGACCTGTTCTGGAATCATTGCGCTATGCCTATGACGAAGATGAACTTAGAGAGATGTATGAGTCAATGTTGGCATCTGCGATGGATAGCCGCAAAGCTCATGCTGTCCATCGTTCCTATGTTGATGCAGTTAAGCAGATGGAACCGTTGGATGCTCAAGTTTTGCGCAGGATTTATGATTTGACACAAATAGCATCGGCGCAAGTGAAATTCTACATATCGGGAACCAACAAATGGTACACAGGTTCTATGCCGTATCATTATTGTGAACAGCTTTGCGACTTGGGCGATCCTTTCCAAATCTCGTCTTCTATAAGCAATTTGCTTAGACTTGGCTTGTTAATATCAACTCTCGGATTTCTTAATGACGGAATCCCGGATCGCATTAAAACGGAATCTTATGTCCAAGAAAGATATCGCATTTATAATAATCTTGGAAACGATGTAACAATTGATGTGTCCGGGGACTGCAGCATTATTTCTTTGGATAGTTATGGTAGATATTTCATTGATGTTTGCATGTTAGACAAGGAGAATCTGTAATGCCGATTAAATATGTACCGTTTATCCCGGAGCCTGTTGAGGGACAGGCTGTTTTGAGCAATTTCAATCGAATTCTTCGATACAAGGGTGCGGACGAAATGTCCATGGTGCTTCAGCGTGGCATGCCTTTGTATGAGATGGAGAAGCAGGAAACCGTGGGCGAAAACGCTGACGGCAATATGGTCATCCGCGGCGAGTGCGTCTCCGCCTGTGCCTATCTGAAAGAGCAGGGTATCCAGGTCGATCTGGTCTATATTGACCCTCCCTTTGCCAGCGGTGCCGACTATGCCAAGAAAGTATACATCCGCCGTAATCCCAAGGTGGCAGAAGCTATTGCCCTGGCCGAGCAGGAACTGGACATTGATGAGCTCAAAGCCTTCGAGGAAAAGATGTACGGTGATGTTTGGGACAAAGAAAAGTACCTCAATTGGATGTACGAAAATTTGATGGCAATAAAGACCATAATGAGCGAAACAGCATCTATTTATGTGCATTTGGATTATCATATAGGTCACTATGTAAAAATCCTGCTGGATGAAATCTTCGGTGAAGCCAATTTTATAAATGAAATAGTTTGGAAGCGAACGGGAGCCCATAATGATGCAGGCAAATATGGTATAGTGCATGATACTATATTTTGGTATGCAAAGGGAACGGAATATATGTTCCGCGAAATGTATATTGAATTAACGGAGGAACACAAATCTACTCGTTTCAAATATATCGAAGAAGAAACGGGGCGAAAATTTTACCCTGGTCCAATTACTGCACCGGGTACAGGTCCTGCAAGAGTGTTTAGGGGTGTTTCACTGCAACCACCTGCTGGTCGACATTGGAGCTATTCACAAGAAAACATTGACTCGCTCGAGCGAGAAAATCGTATATATTATAGTTCGACGGGCACCCCATATTTGAAAGAATATGAGGATGAATATACAATTCAAGGACGTAGAGTACAAAGCATATGGGATGATATTCTGCCTTCAAAGACTGGTAACGAATTGGTCGATTACTCAACTCAAAAACCAGAGGCTCTTCTCGAACGAGTTATACAAGCATCATCAAGCGGTAAAATGACTATTGCAGATTTCTTCGGTGGCAGCGGCGTGACTGCCGCGGTTGCCAATACGCTGAATCGCCGCTTCATCCATTGTGACATTGGTCTCAACTCCATCCAGACTACCCGTGACCGGCTTGTTGCCGATGGTGCCGAATTCGACCTATTGGAAATCAAAGACGGCGTGCAACTCTACCGCAATCCTGTCCAGACGATGGACAAAATCAAATCCCTGATTCCCGGCCTGAAAAACGAGGATTCTCTGGACTCTTTCTGGGAGGGGGCCATCTCCGACAGCAAACTGGGCTTAGTGCCGGTATATGTGCCCAACCTGATGGACAGCGGTTCTAAGCTATTGGATGTGGTGCTGATGAACCGTATTATCCATCAAGCCATCCCCGACCTTGACAGCAATATCAAAAAGGTCATCGTGTACTACATTGACATTACCAGCGAGGACGAGATCCGCAAGTTCATCTCTGAAGATGACAGCACTGCTGTGGAAATCGAACTGCGTGACTTGAAGGCCGTTCTGGATGATGTGGTCATCGGTGACTACGCCCAGTTCCATGCCGAGGAAGTCCATGAAGATTTGTTTGGCGGCTGGCAGGTCATGATCGATACCTTTGTCAGTGACCGCGTGCTGCAGAAAATCACCGATTTCAACAACAAAGCCAGGATGAACGCCTCTGCAAAGAAACCCTTCAAGCCCATTGAAATCAGTGAGGACGGTTTGGAGTTGATTGAATTCCTCAGTCTGGACTGTACCGCTGTTGATGGCGAGTGGCACTCCGACAGTGAGATCAAAATCGATAAGAACGGCTTTGTTATCCGAAACGGCGAGAAGACCAAGGAGTTCTGGGATGGCGCTATTCGCAGCGAGAAGCAGCCTCTCCGCCTGAAGATCCGCAATATTTGTGGGGATGAGACTGTGTGGGAGGTGTGATATGAGTCCCATGTTAGACAAATCTAAACTGGAGGATATTTCAAAAAAGCTTCCGGCTTTTTCAAATAACCGCACAAAAATCGGAGCCATATTATTTGATCAACTCTGCGGTGAAATTATTTCTACATATAGTGGCGTTTTTCCTATAGAATGCGGACAATTCAAATTGGTTAAAGAAATGTGGGCGAAAGGTCTTTGTGATAAGATTTGTGATAAGAATTTATGTGTAGTTCTTGCATCAAACCTCGTTTCGAAAATGCTTGATTATTTTGATGAAAAGTACAAGTCCCCTAAAGTTTTTATCAGTCACTCCACAAACGATGTAGCTATTGTAGAGAAACTTGTTACCATGTTGGAACAAATTGGAGTGAAGCAGTCCCAGCTTTTTTGCAGCTCGATTGCGGGATATGGGATTCCCCAAGGTGCCGGAGACTTGTATGACTACATACGCAATGAGATGAGCAATGACAATCTGTTTGTGATTATGATGCTTTCGCCGAACTATTACAGCAGCCCGGTGTGTCTCAATGAGATGGGAGCTGCTTGGGTAAAACAAAGTTCGTATCAAAGTATTCTTTTGCCCGGATTCCGTTACTCCGAGATAAAGGGAGCTGTAAATCCAAGAGATATGAGTTTTAGTTTAGCGGACCGTGAAAACCGAAACCTTGCGTTAAACGAATTTAAAGATCGTATTATTGCTCATCTTGGCTTGGCTGATATCGGCCACAGTCTCTGGGAGCGCTTCAGGGATAAATTTACCGAAGAGGTCGACAAACTCACTCAATTGCCTTCCGAGGAAAAGCCAGCAACCACAGAAAAGAAGGAACTGCAAGTTGAGCTTTCCACAGACGATGAACGGGTTGTTTTGTGGTATATCCTCTCCAAAAAAGTGAGAAAAGTAAAGAAGGCAGATGTTCTGTCTTGGCTCCAAGCTGACGAAATCTACGACATAAATGTCGACAATGCATTTGATTTACTGTCCACTCTTGGCAACTGCAAGGTCACAGAAGATGCTTTGGAATTTGATGTTGATCTCTTCAGGAAACTGATAGAGGACGGTTGTGCTGATGCATTTCAAGATTGCATTATTTCGCATCGGCAACTTGGCAGCGAAGGTATACTCCGCCTGTGGGAAACAGATAAACTTGATGATGCGGGCAAATTGTTTCTCGCATATATAGTGGAAGAACGAGTTACAACATTTGGAAATCGGTGGCTGGCCGAGCACCAAATTGCTCATATAAAAGAATGGGAGAGCAAGAATCTTCTGGATGATACATTGTCTGCAAACTATGCATCTTGCCTTAATCTGTTCATTCATAGTAAGTTTGTATTCGAAAATGAGTGGACACGAGATGGTAATCCACGGCAGTATAAACTTTGTCAATCTTTGGAGAAAATGCTACTGGTGGATGGATTTGTGCACTCCGCAGAGCTTGAAACAATTAAAGCTAAGCACATGTATGAACTGCCCTTCTAAAAAAGTAATAGCTATTTCACTTCTTCTGTGCTATTGTGTCTTGCTAACAGGAGGCGAGGCACATGAACGAAATGCTGAAAGCGCTATACGATAGCTTCTACGAAAAACTACCCGCAACGCAGCTCAGGGCTGAAATCGAGCGATGCCATCAAGAACTCATTGAAAAGCTGGACAAACCGGAGCGAAAACTGGTACTGCAGATCATTGACTGCAAAGACCAGATTGCCGAGGATCTGTCCATCGACAGCTTCATCGCCGGTTTCCATTTGGCAATGCGGATGAGCCAGGAACTGAATATTTACGAAAAAGAGCACCCTGTTTCAACGAGCGATTTCGTTGAGTAGGGTGCTCTTGTTATATCAGAACTAAAGTTTCTACCTGATAAGAATTAAAAACATAATGTTCGACATTCTTCGCGGGTGACGCACTGCTGCAACGTGGTATAATTTATAGGGAATTTTATCGTACACTCGGCACTGTAGAATTGCCGTGTAAACACAATGCAAAAGGTGGTGCAGACATATGAATCTTACTCCGGAACAGTTGGAAATGTTGGTTAAGGGATTTCAGAAACACGATTTTACGCAGGAGGTCTATCTTCCCGGCGGAATGGAAAATCCAGAGGATGAACCGGAACGAAAGTATAATCCTCTTGAAAATCGCGTGCGGAGCTACATGAAGCGAAACTTACTTGCCCTCGGGTTCACACGCAACATAAATAACTTCACAGAACAGCATCCAGCAAATCTTTTGATATCCGCCGATGCGCAATACATCTCTGACGAAGCTGTGAAGATCCTCGAGGATGCCGAACAGACCGAAGCGGCCATAGATCAGTATATGGAATTGTTTGCCCCGATCATTGAGTACACGGCGCAGTCCTATTGCAATGCAAAAAGAAAAACATTGGACGAACTGGATGACAGTGATGTGTGGCGCATCATGGATCGTGTAACGTCAGTTTCGAACATAGAACTGATGAATGTGGTTATGCAGGGACAGCAGTTTTCAGCCATTAACGAGATTGCACACGATAACCTCACCCACGAGGACTTTGGGAACAAATTCAATTTTGACTCCATCAATTTTCATGAACAGTGGACGAGGTGCGACACTCTTGTACAGGAAATGCTTTCTCTGGACGCAGAACTTGAAAAAGAAGCGGAGAATCCTGATGCACCTGTGACCATAGAGCAGGGGCATGAAGTCGATTATGTCGGTCAGGTGTTGATTAACTCCTTCTGTGAAACGCTGAATGATATTGATGCGACAATTTTCCGTATGCGTATGGACGATCATACATATGCTCAGATTGCAGAGAAGTTAGGATATAAAAATCACAGCGCTGTCCTCAAACGTGTCAGAAAAATCGCTGAGCGCTGGACAGAATATATGAATGAGATCAAACCGAAATAGTGGATCCGCATTGCCGGGGAGTGTTATCGCTCCCCGGCTTTTTTATTTTCCGAAAAATTTTTCAAAAATTTCAGAAAAGTAGGAACATTTTGCAGGGGCTAAACCTGTAAGAGAAATAGGAGAAGAAATACTGCAGAGCGGCCGAGTACCGGTTGTTCTGCTTTTTCTCTTCAAATCTTTTCACAGGAGGACAAGCCCATGCATTGAACACTGCTCCCGAAAACACCCAATGAAGGTTGTAAGGATGTAACGGCCTAAGTCTTTTGCACCCTTGCAACCTTATTCTCTCTGCGCTGAAAACTCCGCCGTTGAAGGCCGCAGGAGCCGCTGTGTACGGTTTTAGCAACAAGGTCGAGTACATATCCCACCGAGGACAAGCCTCGGATGTTTGCCGCTGTTGAAGAAGAACGGCGGACTTACGACAGAGAGAAAATTTCCCTCCCAGAGGAGGGAGCGAGCATCGCCTTTGACAAGTCACGCCCGCCGTATGGCGGGCGTGACTTGCCTTCGGCATCTCTTATTCCGGGCAGAAGCCCGGACCCACTTTTTACTATGGAGGAATTTTGATGAAGAAAAAAGCCAACCGCACCAAACCCATTCCACTGAGCTTTTATGTGACGGAAGAGAATGCGGAAACCATTCGCGAAAAAGCAAAAGTTGCGGGGATGGATCTGACAAAGTATCTGACAGCCTGCGCTGTTGGGAAAGAAATCGTGCGCATCGATGGCCTCGATGATTTCACCCGCGCGTTACGGCAGCACGGAACAAATCTGAATCAGCTGACCACGCTGGCCAACCTGGGCAGAGTTAGCTCCATCAATGTCAGTGAAACCTATGTGCTCTATCTGGAAATCCAGAAACAGCTCAAGGACATTCTGGAGAGGAGAATATAAGCTGTGGCAACCGTCACTCCTATCAATCGTCCGAAAGGCCAAAACCGTGCGGGACTGTCCATTGTGCTGGACTATGTAAAGCAGGAGAAGAAAACTGAGTATGAGGGACGACAGTTAGTCACAGGCATCAACTGCCAGCCTGAAATCTGTTACACGCAGTTCATCAGCACAAAGCTTCAGTACAACAAGTGCGACGGAAAAATGTATTTTCATTTCGTGCAGTCCTTCCATCCGGATGAAAACATCACGCCGGAAGAGGCACACGCTGTTGCGCTGGAACTGACACAGCAATGGAAGAACTACGAGGTCATCGTTGCGACGCATACCGATGCGGATCACATCCACTCTCATTTCATTATCAACTCGGTCAGTTTCCAAAACGGAAAGAAACTGCATTTTGAAAAGGAAGACCTCACGCAGCTCAGAAAAGTCTCGGATGAGATCTGCCTGCGCCATGGCCTATCCATCTGCCAACCGAAGGAACGTCAGCCCTCGGGCATCAAACAATCCGAGTATCACGCTGCGATGCGCGGTGAGAGTTGGAAGGTGGCACTTGCTATTCAGATCGACGAGTGCATGAAGTACGCAATCAACAAAGAACAGTTTATCGAGCTGATGGAAAACGAGGGTTATCAAGTCAAGTGGTCGGATAGCCGTGCAACCATCACCTACATCGATCCGGACGGGAGACCCTGTCGGGATTTTCGTTTTCACGAAGAAAAATATTTGAAGGAGAATATGGACTATGAATTCTACGTTCGAGCAAAAGAATACAAGGCCCTCTATGGCGGAGATGAAAGCCATGCAGCAGACGGCACTGAGCCGGAACATAGACAAAGCGGGAAACCTTCAGAAAGCGGTCACCCTGACGGAAGAGAACTGGACGGGTCTAACCGGAGCGGTGGAGTTGACCGGGCAGTCGGTTCTCAAACTGCAGGAGACCGTTGGACATCTGCTTACGGGCGAACAGATGGATACGATGCTCAAAGCGCAGGTACAGACGCTGATGGAACAGCACCGCTTGGCAGTCGAGACGATGCAGACGGCAGTGCGGGATCTGAACGAGAGCAGCGTCGTACATTGGAATCGGATCGTGGAGTTTACGGAGGACAGTCTGAGAGAGACAAAGCAGGCGCAGGAAACAGCGCTGAAGGAGTTCGGGAAACAGGTTGGGAGAGCCAGCGAGAGATACTCTTCCGAACTCTCCGAGGTGACCGATATGCTGAAATGCTCGGCTCGGCGGGTGCAGTGGCAGATGTATCTGCCGACAGTCGTTCTGGTGCTGTGGGAATTGGTGCGGCATCTGTTCTTGCTGGGCTAAGTGCCATGGACGATGAGGAGGAGGATCCGGAAGAGCGTCTCCGAAAGATGGAGGCCAAAGCCACGGCGCAAAATCTCGGTGCTGCGATTGGTCTGGTGGCCGGTTCAGTCATTGCGGCAAGTGAGCATAAATCCGGAGCAGAGAACGACTCTCACACAAATGAACAAACCCAAACCTTGCAGCAGACCATGTGACGGTCTGCTGTTTTACATATCAGCACAGGAGGGCGAAGCGTGGCTTCGCCCTCCTCAATATAGATGGAGGTAATGCCTATTGAAGATGAAAACACTCGGCATGAGGAAACGACCTACTCACGCAGAGCGGAAAGTTATTTTCCTCTCTGCTGTTTCATATTTTGGAAAGGGGTGAAAAACATGGCAGAGACACAGAAAGCAGTTCTCAGCGCACTTCTCGATGTTCTGCGTGAGCAGGATTTAGTGGATAATAACACCTATGACAGCGCCAACAGTTTGTTGCATTCTGCGATAGACTTTCCGGAGTTCTTCTGGTATCCTGTGTGCTGCCAGGGAAAGGAGGATGATGAAGATGATGGATGTACGCAAGATCCGAGCTGAAATGCGAATGGGCAGATCCATCTTCGATCTGCCGCTGCGGGTCACCTTTTACGCCCGTGTCTCCACGGACAAGGACGAGCAGATCAATTCTCTGGAAAACCAAGTCCAGCACTACACGGAGCTGATTCAGAGCAAACCCAACTGGACGTTCGTCCCCGGTTACATAGACGAAGGCATTTCGGGAACAAGTACAAAGAAGCGGGATAGTTTCAATCGGATGATTGCAGATGCCAAAGCGGGATGCTTTGACTTCATCATCACGAAAGAAATATCCCGCTTCTCACGTTCCACGCTGGACAGCATCAAGTACACGCAGGAGCTGCTGGAGCATGATGTGGGTGTGCTGTTCCAGAACGACAACATCAACACACTGGATCCCGACAGCGAACTGCGTCTGGTGATTATGGCGGGCGTTGCACAGGACGAGGTGCGAAAGCTGTCTGAACGACTGAAGTTCGGCTTCCGACAGGCCATCAAGAACGGTCACGTCCTTGGCAACGACAAGCTGTGGGGCTATGACAAAAAGGACTGCGTCATGACCATCAACGAGGAAGAGGCGGAGGTCGTCCGCATCATATTCGACCTGTATGCCAACAAGGGCCTGGGAGTAAGACGAATCTCCCTGGCCCTGTTTGATATGGGTTACACCAGTCGGGAGGGAAACGAGTTCAATGTGGCCACCATCCGCCACATTCTGACCAACCCGAAATACAAAGGGTGGTACTGCGGAAACAAGTCGCAGACCATTGATTACAGAACAAAAAGAAAGGTGTTTCTGGACGAGAGCGAATGGGTCACTTATCCCGACCCGACCATACCCGCCATCGTACCGGAAGAGCTCTGGGACAGAGCCAATGCCATATACAAAGAGAGGAGCAGAGAAATCATGGAGCGTGCACCAGGAGCCAGCTACCACAATCAGTATGCGTACAGTTCAAAAATCTTCTGCGAGGAGCATGAGGTGAGCTTCCACCGGCAGGTGCTGAAAAGCGCCAAGGGAGAGAAGGAGGTCTGGCAGTGCAAGGTGTACCGCCAGCGGGGACGAAAGGCCTGCAGCGCACCCCAGCTTCGCACCGATGAACTGAATGCGGTCATGGGCGAGATCTTCACCGAGGTCATGAAGGACAAAGACGCCATCATCGAATCGCTTATCACTGTCCTCCAGAGCGTGCCTCGGGATGTGGATTACAGCAAAGCCCGCCGACGCATCGAGGAGGAACTGGAACAGGTGAACGCAAAAAAAGACCGCCTGCTGGAACTGAGCATGGAGGGAGGCCTGTCCGTGTCTGAATTCAAAAAGCGCAACGACAGCTTCAACGAGCTGGCGGCGCAGCTTCAGGGACAGCTGGACACCATCGACACCGAAGAGCAAAAGAGTAAGACCTCGGTGCTTCAGGTCGACAAGATCCGAAAGACTCTGGAAAAGGAGCTGTCCTTCGAAGATGGGGTCAACTCCAGACTGGTGGCCTCCATCTTGGACAAAATCATCGTCAAGCGGGAGAGCACCAAGGAGGAAATACACCTGGATATCTACCTGAAAATGGGGCAGATATACGAAACGGTGTACCAGCCTCAAAAAAACTCCTCCAAAGATAACCCTTTAAGAAGTACTACACCCAAGCTGCGGACCAGGATGATCTGATTTCCATCGGTACCATCGGTCTGATTAAGGGCATTTCCACCTACAATGAGGCAAAAGGAACCAGACTTGCGACCTACGCAGCCCGCTGTGTGGAGAACGAAATACTGATGTATTTTCGCTCTCAAAAGAAAAGCAGCTCCGACGTTTCCCTCTCGGAATACATCGAAACGGGCAAGGATGGTGGTGCGCTGTCGCTGATGGATGTGGTCTGCACCGAAGAGGATCTGTTTGAAGACATTTCCAATCGTCAGTTGCACGATCAGCTGCGCGATCTCATGCGCCGGTGCCTCACCGAGCGTGAAGAACAGATCCTGCGGCTGCGCTACGGGATCGATCTTCCCCATCCACTGCCTCAGCGGGAAGTCGCCAAACAATGCGGCATCAGCAGAAGCTACGTTTCCAGGATCGAAAAGAAGGCCCTGGAGAAGCTGCAGACCGAGCTCAACCGCGGATTATGATAAAAAAGTCTCCAATTCCGGAGACTTTTTTCTTGTTCATCAGCGCAGCTTACAACTTTGACGCATTTTGCGCATAAACTACAAAAGACTGGACGAGTGCGGCTCTTTCGCGTATAATGGACAAGATGTACACGGAAGGAAGGTATCGCAGCATGAGCTTTTGGAACCATCTGAAAACCATCACCCATCATCGCCACTTGGTCATGCAGGGTTGTTTCCGCGTTGGTTTGTATTGGCAGGGTCTGACTCACGATCTTTCCAAATACTCCCCCACCGAATTCCGTGTGGGTGTGAAATACTATCAAGGCAACCGTTCTCCCAACTGGGCCGAGCGCAATGACATCGGCTATTCCACTGCCTGGATCCATCACAAGGGCCGCAACCGCCACCACTTTGAATACTGGTCGGACTGCATTCCCGGCACAGCCACATACGTTCCCCTGCCTATGCCGCGGCGCTACATGGTGGAGAGTATCATGGACCGCATTGCCGCCTGCAAAACCTACAACGGTGCCGCCTACACCGACGCCTCCGCCCTGGAATATCTGCTCCGCGCGGCGGAATCCCCCGGCATTCACCGGGAAACCTATGCGCAGTTTGAGTTCCTGCTTACCTATCTGAAGGATCACGGCGAAAAGGAGACCTTCCGCTTTATCCGTTCCCATGTGCTCACCGGCGAGGACTTTCTGAACCTCTGATTCGGAACTTTTACCGTCCAATTTCGTCCAAACTCACGGAAAACATTTCCGGCAAGGCGGTTCTGTTCGGAACATGCAATTCCACCCTATTTTTTCGTCGAATTTCGTCGGGATTTTCCTGTAGTTTCCTTGCTTTTTTCACTGTTTTCCACTATTATATCTTAGATATTACTTAGGAAGTGTTTATATTGCAGAATCTCACCCTCTTCGGCAGCCGCTCCCATAGAACGGCCCGGCCGAAACCGAAGAAAAAATACCGTCTTCGCACCTTTCTGATCGTTCTTCTGAGCCTGGTTGTCCTGGGCGAAGGCGTCTATTTCTGGCTCTGCTCCACGGACAATGCCTTTGTCAGCAAGTGGCGCACGATCTACATTCAGACCGCCATGTCCACGCTGACCCATCAGTGGCTGGCTACAGACCTTCTGCCCGAAGACGTGGTAAACAGCGCCATCGATCTGATGAACCAGGGCCTGGAGGATCAGATCGGTCAGAATTCCTCCTGGGATATCCCCGAGCAGGTACCGGACAAGCCCGTTGAACCCGACGAGCCCGTGGTGGAAAATCCCGGGGAAGAAGATACTCGTCCCTACTGGATCAAATTGGATCCGGAAGGCGCTGCAGCCTTCTTTGAACTGTTCTGGCAGATCGACCAGGAAAGCATGCTTTCCTACCTGGATACCCATCCCGAAGTCATGGACAACGGCTGGGAGAACATCAACATCGATGAGGCCGGCCTGGACCAGGACGGCACCTCCATTCAGACCATTAACGGCGATAAGGTACTGGCCATCAACGCCTATGAAGGGATCCTGCTGATCCGCGTCACCGGCTCCACCTATCGCGGCGTGCTGGCCATCGCCAAGGATCCCGCCCGTCTGGGCATGCGCTGGAGCGCCGGCATTGGCTCCTACGGCCAGACCTGCAAGGCCATCTGCGAACGCAACGACGCCATCCTGGGCATCTCCGCCTCCGGTTTTGACGACCCCAACGGCATGGGCAACGGCGGCATCCTCTCCGGTTACGCCATGTGCAACGGCGACGAGAAGGGCACCCATGCTCTGCCCGGCTACAAGCGTCTGGAGCTGCACGAGGACAACCGCATGTATATCACCGATGCCCGCGACTACGTGGGCAAGGGCACCACGGATGCCGTGGAGTTCACCCCCGCTCTGATCGTAGACAGCCGCGTGATCGTGGACGAGACCTGCGACTGGAACGGCATGCATCCGCGTGCCATTCTCGGCCAGAGTGAGTTGGGCGAAGTGCAGATGCTGGTCATTGAAGGCCGCCAGCCCGGCCTGTCCCTGGGCGTCAGCGTTGTGGATTGTGCCCACTTGCTGAGTTCTTACCGTTGTGCCCAGGCCATGAACATGGACGGCGGCACCACTGCCATGATGTATTACAACGGCCGCTCCATCATCAGCTGCTCCAACACCGCGCTGGAGGATGGCCGCGCCCTGCCCAACGCCTGGTGCTACTTCTCCAAGGACACCTTCGAAGAGTAACCGCTTGTCACCGCCACAAAGGAGGTCAGCCATGCCGAACATCACCCTGTTGGGAAACCGTTCCAAAAAACGCACCCGCGTGAAAAAGAAGCCGTCCCATCGGCTGCGCAAGGTTATTGTTACCTTGCTTTGCCTGGTTCTTTTGGGTGAGGGCTTGTATTTCTGGCTCTGCTACACCGAAAACAGCTTCGTCTCCAAGTGGCGCAACATCTACATTCAGACCGCCATGTCCACCCTCTCCCACCAGTGGCTGGCCACTGCCCTGCTGCCGGAAGATGTGGTGGCGGAATCCGTGGCGCTGATGAAACAGGCCATGGAAGACCAAATCGGTCAGAACTCTTCCTGGGATCTGCCCGACCAGACTCCGGACAAGCCGGCAGAACCTGACCTTTCCGTGGACGAGCCTCCCGTGGAAGAGGACAACCGCTCTTATTGGATCAAACTGGATCCCGATGGCGCCCAGGCCTTCTTTGAGCGTTTCTGGGAAATCGACCAGGAAAGCATGCTTGCCTATCTCGACACCCATCCCGAAGCCATGGACAACGGCTGGGAGAACATCAACATTGATGAAGCCGGTCTTGACCAGGATGGCACTTCCATCATAACCCTCAACGGCGATCAGGTTCTTGCCATCAACGCCTACGAAGAGATCCTTCTCATTCGCATCACCGGCTCTACATACCGCGGCATTCTGGCCGTGGCCAAGGATCCTGCCCGTCTGGGCCTGCGTTGGAGTGCCGGTATCGGCTCCTACGGCCAGACCTGCAAGGTCATCTGCGAACGCAACGACGCCATTCTGGGTGTGTGCGGCTCCGGCTTTGTGGATCCTGACGGCAGAGGCAACGGCGGCACCCTCATCGGCTACGCCATGTGCGACGGCGAAGGTATGGGTCGTCACGCCCTGCCCGGCTACAAGCGCATGGAGCTGCGTTCGGATGACCGCATGTATGTGGTCGACGCGCCTACCGATCCCCATCCCGACACCACGGACGCCGTGGAGTTCTATCCCGCTCTGATCGTGGACAGCCGTATCGTTGTAGACGAAACCTGCGACTGGAACGGCATGCATCCCCGTGCTGTCATCGCCCAGAGCGAGTTGGGCGAAGTGCAGCTGCTGGTTATCGAAGGCCGCCAGATTCAGTCCGCCGGCGTGAGTGTGCACGAATGCGCCGACATTCTCAGCCGCTACCGCTGTGCCCAGGCCATGAATATGGACGGCGGCACTTCCGCCATGATGTACTATAACGGCCGCTCCATCATCAGCTGCTCTAACCCTGACGTAAGACCGGACGGCCGCTTCCTGCCCAACGCCTGGTGCTATTTCACCAAGGACGCGGAGCAGGAATAATCACTCATGCAAGGAGGAACCGCCATGCAAAAATCTCGCATCTGGGAACTGGACGCCATCCGCGGTTTCTGTATTCTCTGCGTGATTGTAATCCACTTCATCTTTGATTTGCAGTATTTTGCCGGCCTTGATCTGCAGCTGCCCGCTCTTTACCTATTCATCCAGAACAACGGTGGCGTGCTGTTCATTCTGGTTTCCGGCATCTGTGCCACCCTGGGCAGCCGCAGCTTCCGAAGAGGCATCATTGTCTTCTGCAGCGGCCTGCTGATCTCCTGCGTGATCTACGGCATGATCGCCCTGAACATGGCAGGGAGCGATGCCAAGATCCTTTTCGGCATCCTGCATTTTCTCGGCTTTGCCATGATGATCTATCCCCTGCTCAAAAAGCTCCCCACCGTCTTCCTCGCGTTGACGGGCGCCATCATGATCGTAGCGGGATACATTCTGCTGCAGAGGGTCTTTGACACCCCCGGTTATCTTCACTGGCTGTTTGTGTTCGGCATCCGTTATCCCGGCTTCGCTGCGGGCGATTACTTCCCCCTGCTGCCCTACCTGGGCTGGTTCATGGAAGGTATCGTTCTGGGCCGAACCCTTTATAAAGAAAAGAAATCCCTGCTGCCGAGCGTCAACGCCAATTTCGCGCCGCTACGGTTCTTCCGCTTCTGCGGACGGCACTCTCTTTTGATTTATCTGGTACATCAGCCTGTGTGCTACGGCCTTTTGATGCTGGCCGCGGCTGTTTTATGGAGGACATTCTAATGAAACCTTACGAAGGCCTTTATCTGTACGTCGACATGGACGGCACGCTGCTCAACGACGACAAGAAGATCACCCAGGGCAACCTGGACGCCATGGATCGCTTCATCGAAGGCGGCGGCAGAGTCGGCATCGCCAGCGGCAGAAGCCCCCACAACATCGACTACTACCGTTCGCTGTTCAATGTGAATGCCCCGTGCATTCTCTTCAATGGCTCCGCCATTTACGATTTCGATACCCAGCAGTACCTGTACAAGGCTCCGTTGGACAAGGAGCTGGTGCGTCCCGTCATCGACATCGGTGTTGCCATGGAGCCGGATGTGTGCGTGCAGATCTTCACCGAAAAGGCCATCTATGAGACCAACCCCAACCAGATCGGTGACCCGTATCTGGCTTACGAATGGTTCCCCCGCACCATGGCCACCCCGGAGGAGATCACCGAGCCGTGGCTGAAGATGCTCTTCTGCGATGCCGACGGTGATAAGCTCGACCGCATCCAGAACGCCATCGATCCCACGCCGTTTTTGGCCCGGGGCCTGACGGTGGAGCGCTCGGGCAGAGAGTACTTCGAATTCCTGCCCGCCAATAAGGGCCTGACCCTTCGCAAGCTGTGCGAGGTCATTCCCGGCGTCAGAAAGACCCTGGCCATCGGCGACTACGGCAACGACCTGGCCATGATCCAGATGGCAGACCTGAGTGCCGCTCCCGCCAACGCCACCGACGCCGTCAAAGCCGCCGCTCACCTGCATGTGGTGGACAACAACCACGACGCCGTGGCAGACTTCCTGCGCATCGCAGTCTTTGAAGCTGAATAATCTACAACCGGCACAGGGTAGCCTGTGCCGGTTTTTTCATGCTGTTTTGCAAGCTAACCATTGACAAGGAAAGCGTTTTGGTTGTATACTACAATTAAGCTACCCCACAATGATATTTAAGGAGGAAAACAACAATGAGCGTACCTGCCATCAAGGGCCCGAAGCGCGGCGTATCCATTTACAGCTACTCCGGCGAATGGGGCGTCACCATGAACCTGGAAGACTGCTTCAAGGATATGTATGATATGGGCGCCACCGGCGTAGAGATCCTGGCCAACGGCCACATTGACAACTATCCCCAGCCCACCAACGAATGGATGGACAACTGGTTCCGTCTGTGCACCAAATACAACATCACCCCTGTGGAGTACGGCCATTGGGTCACCTCCCGTCTGTATCGCGGCGTGATGGAACTGAGCACCGAGGAGTCCCTCGTCATGCTCAAGCGCGACATCATCCTGGCCCACCGTCTGGGCTTCACCGTTCTGCGCACCAAGCTGGGCGTCATCGACTGGGTCCTGACTCCCGTGCGCAACTGGCGTGAGATCATCCTGGGCGCTCTGGATCTGGCGGAGCGCTACAACGTCTGCATGTGCCCTGAGATCCATCAGCCCACCGCCCTGTCTTCCAAGATGGTGCAGGAGTATGTGGAATTCATCGACAAGTACCAGACCAAGCACTTTGGCCTGAACATCGACTTTGGTACCTTCCAGAACGCATGGCCGGAAGGCTCCTTTAAGATCCCCGGCATCCCCGAGGATGGCCCCTGCAGCTATCCGCACGAACTGCGCGCTCTGATGCCCTACATCCATGCCTGCCACGCCAAGTTCAACAACATGAGCGAGAACTTCGAAGAGACTACCATCCCCTACGCCGAGATCATCAAGGAATTCGTCGATGCCGGCTGGGACGGCTATCTGCTCTCCGAGTACGAAGGCCCGCGCAAGGATGAGCCCGGCTTCGTTTCCGAGCAGCTGAAGCGTCAGCACATCATGATGAAGCGCATCCTTGGCTATTGATTGAAAGGAGGTCACCACAATGCTTGAAAAACAGAACATTCAGTCCAGAGGTTTCCACAACATCTATGACGCCGACGGCAACGCCATTGGCTTTGAGGTCTGTGTTCGTTCCACCTACTACAAGGGCATCTGGCTCTCCCAGCTGCGCGTGGGCGATGTTGTCATCGACGGCGAAGTTTTCGGCCGCGACAACCAGCTTTGGATCATCAACGACGTGGAATACACCGCTGACGAGATGGAAAAGATCAGCCAGATCCATTGGCACATTCTGGATGTGGCTACCATCCGCATCATGAAGGAAGGCGGCCTGAGCCAGGGCTACCACGATGTGGAAGTCAACTTCGGCACCGTCGCCTCCTACGGCCCGGCCAAGTTTGCCCCGCGCCCCCAGACCGATGAGGATATGCTCAAGCCCTTCCCCATCGAAGTGTTCAGCATGCTGGCCACCAACAAATACACCCGCAAACTACTGATCGTCTAAGCGCATACGAAAAGGCCTGTTCGAATGAACAGGCCTTTCTTTTTTATCTTATCCACTCCACCAGGAGTTTGAGCACATAGGTTTCTTCCAGCAGCTCTTCCGAAATCAGGAAGTTTGTCTTTCCCACGAACCAGGCAAACAGCAACACCAGAACCGCGGCGTGGGCCGTGCCGAACACGGCGCCGCAGAGCTGATTGGCCTCCCGCAGCAGAGGTAGATGGCACACGGCGTCCAGGAATCTTGTCACCAAGGAGCAGACCACCAGCAGCACAATAAAGCTCACCACGGAAATCACGGTCTCCGCCACCACTTCGGCAATCAATCCGGCGGTATTCTTTGCTACTGCGGAAATCAGATCATCCCGCAAGCCTTCGAGCATATTGCTGACGGTAACGGCAATCTGATTTGCCGTTTCCTGACTCAGTAGATACTTCTTCACAATCTCCGGCAGGGCATCCAGAAGCGCAGCCAGTTCCTCTCCGGCGGGCAGCTCCAATTCTGAAAGCTGCTTAAAAAGAGAGTTCTCTATGTAGCCGGCAAGAAAGTCGCTGACAGGCGGCGCCAATAGGTCCGCCACATACCGGGCTCCAAAAAAGGCCACCAACAACGACAGGAAGCTGCCCAAACTCAAAATCAGGCCCCGCTTTGCACCGTGAAAAATCAAAAAAACCGCCACCGTGATGATCAGAGCATCAACAATCAAGGCCACAGGCATCCTCCTTCCCCTTTGGCTTCTCCCACTATACCCGATTCAACACAAAAAAACAACTACTCTTTGACAGCAGCGGAACGGAATCCACGTATATTTTTAGCACAAACACCAGTTGAAAACTCCGGCGGTTTATACTAAGATAAAGTCACTTTTTGTTTCCCATGCGGGAATCTGGAGGAATTGCATTGAAGCCACGCAACGAGTATCTACGCGGCCTGAAGGCCGGTTTTCCCATTGGATTGGGATACCTCTCCGTTTCCTTTGCCTTTGGTATTTCGGCCGTCTCCGGCGGACTGACGGCCTTGGAGGCCGTTCTGATCTCCATGACAAACCTGACCTCTGCCGGCCAGGTGGCAGGCCTTTCTCTGATGGTCTCCAGTGCCACCCTGTTGGAAATGGCCATGACTCAGCTCATCATCAATCTGCGCTACGCGCTGATGAGCCTTTCCTTGTCTCAGAAACTACATAAGAGTGTCACCACCGCAGGGCGATTCCTCATCGCCTTTTTCAATACCGATGAAATCTTTGCCGTGGCCTCGGCTGAAAAGGAGTTCACCACCGCATTCATGCTGGGTCTGGGTACCCTGCCCTGGATCGGTTGGTCTGGGGGCACCCTGCTGGGCGCCGTGGCAGGACAGCTGCTGCCCGCAACTGTGACCGCTGCTCTGAGCCTTGCCATCTACGGCATGTTCATCGCGGTGGTCGTCCCCGCCTGTCGCGACTCCTTGAAAGTCACCGCCGTGGTAGCGGTGGCGGTAGCGCTGAGTCTGGTGCTTCACTTCTTCGTGCCCACCATCTCCTTCGGCTTCAGCGTGATCATCTGTGCTCTGGCGGCCTCTGTCTTCGGTGCGGTGGTATTTCCCATTGAGGAGGCGGCACAATGAATGTAACACGTTATCTTCTCTACCTGCTGGTAATGGCGGGCGTGACTTATCTCATCCGCGTGCTGCCCCTGGCGGTGTTCCGTCAGAAATTCGAGAACCGCTTCATCCGCTCGTTTTTGTACTACGTGCCCTATGCGGTTCTGGCTTCCATGACCTTCCCCTCCGCCTTCTATGCCACCGGCTCCTTTGCAACAGCTGCCGTGGGTGTAGCGGTTGCCGTGATCCTGGCCTGGTTCAAAAAGGGCCTGGTCACCGTGGCCCTGGCCAGTTGCGTCGCCTCGTTCCTGGCAAGCTTGGTTCTTTAAATGACAATGCCCTGAAGCACGATGCTTCAGGGCATCTTTTTATACCTGTGTCCAGGGAAAAACCTCCGGCGGCTGCAGGGTAAAGTGCAGCTTCTCCCCCGTTGAGGGATGTGTAAAGGCCAGGCAGCTGGAAAACAGGGCGATTTCGCAGGGATCGTTGCGCTCGGCGTACTTGCGCTCACCCACCAGGCTCAGGCCGCGGCTGGCAAACTGCACCCGGATCTGATGGGTTCTGCCGGTGTGCAGCAGCACCCGCACCCGAGTCATCTCCTCCGCGGTGTGCAGGCTCCAGTAGTCCAGTACCGCTTCCTGGACGCCCTTGCCGGGCTCCTGCGCCACCATGGTCATGCGTCTGGCCTTGTCGCGGTAGAGAAGATCGCGCAGCTGTCCTTCCGGCGGCGTGGGAATGCCGTGCACCACGGCCAAATACTCTTTTTGAAACTCATTTTCGCGAATCTGTCGTGAAAGCTCCGAAGCAGCCGTGGCATTGCGGGCAAGCACCATCAGGCCACTCACCACCCGATCCAGTCGGTGGACCGTGCGCACATCCGCTTCAGGATTGCCCAATTCCTGCCGCGCCAGAGACGGCACGCCACCGGGCTCATCGGTGGAGAGTACCCGTGCGGGTTTATTCACAACAATGATGTCCTGATCCTGATAAATAATTTCCATGTTCCTCACCGCTTTCATCCTATCAGATATTCTCTTCCTTTGCAACGCCCCAAACAGAAGAGTTTTGCACAAGAAAAACGTCGGCTTGTCCATTGCAATCGGACGATTTCCCATGTATAGTAAGCATATGCTAATCCAAGTTCACAATCGGAGGTAATATCATGCGCACAACCATTTACTTTTTCTCCGCCACCGGCAATTCCATGACCACTGCCTATGCCCTAGCCCAGGGCATCGAGAACAGTGCCGTGATCCCGGTTGCCGCCACTAAGAATCTGCACAGAATCGACGAGCAGGCAGATGCTGTTGGTTTTGTCTTTCCCATCTATTTCGGCGATATGCCCTATATTGTTCGTGAAATGATCAGCAAGATGACGTTCAATCCCGATGCCTACATCTTCGCCTGCGTCACGTTCCGCGGTGGCCGCGGCGTTGTCACCGGTAAGCTGGATCAGCTGCTGAGAACCCGTGGTCAGAAGCTGAGTCTGTGCTGTGATGTTCCCATGCCCGGCAACAGCGCCATTAATCCGCCCGAAGTGGATGCCGAGCACCTGAAGAACCAGCCCGAAAATGTAGCAAAGGCTCTGGCTGATATTCTTGATCGCAAAGTGGAAGACTATTTCACTTCCGAAATCATCCCCATGCGTCCTGTGGACGTGGCCAGCAACTTCCGCGGCATCATTGCCGAGGACACTTGCATCGGCTGTGGCACCTGTGAGAGCATCTGCCCCATGAACAACATCAAGATCGTGGACGGCAAGAGCATCATCGGTGATAACTGCACCACTTGTCTGGCTTGCTTCCATTGGTGTCCTGTGGAAGCCATTTACATGAGCACCGCTGAATCCTTCGGCCGCCGCGGCCCCGCTCCCGGCGGGCAGCCCGGCGGACCTGACCATGCAGGCCGTCCCAAGCCCGAACCCATCGGCCGCCGCAGCAAGTACCATCACCCCGATGTCACCCTGGACGACATTCTTTCCCAGAAGGGCTAAAACAAATCCCCCGACGCCCGGTCGGGGGATTTTTCTGCTTATTTGACTTCTTCCAGCCAGGCGATGAGTTCCTCCCGCCCTTCGGCTGTGAGCGGAAACTGCCGCTCCTGCTCAATTTCGCTCTTCTCCATGCAGAACACGCCGTGCCAGATCTTGGCGGTGATGGTTTCCGCATCCGGCTTTAGGAAAAAGCGCAAGGGGCCAAAGCTCCCGGTAAAGGGGTTTCCATTTTCAAAAAAATGCAGCACGGGCACATAAATTTCATTCATTTCATTTCCCTCACTTGATCTTTAATCCCAAAATCGCCGCGATGAACGCCGCCTGATCCCGCGTCACCTGCAATCCGCGCAGCTCCATGGGCGCAAACAGCGCGCCATCTATGCGGCAGGCGGTCAGATCCACATCCTGCAGGGCCGCGTGCATAAAGTCCGTACCGGAGAAATCCGACTGCAGCATACACTTCTGAAACCGCACAGAAGAGAACACGCTCTGTTTGAAGTTATTCTCCACAAGCTGGCAGCCTCGCAGCAGCGACCGGGCAAAGTTTGCATAAGCGCCGTTGCAGCCAAAGAACATGCAGTTCTGTATGGACGCATCCACAAAAATGGTGCCCATCAGCTTGCAGTTGGTGAAGGTCACGTTCTTCAGGCCTGCATCCCGGAAGGTCACGCCACTTAAGTCGCAGCCGACAAAATTGGTATCGGATACCGTGGCATGGTCAAAGCTGCAATCGGTAAACCGGCAGCCGGAAAACACGCAGTTATCCACGCCCAGGCCGTAAAGGTCTGCCTCAAAGGCCTCGCCGCCCTGGAACTCCGCATTTTCAACATCATAACCTTCTTTGATCAGGTGGGGAAAATCCTGCTCAATGGAAAGCTCTCGCAGTTTCATTTTGATCACTGGATTTATTCTATCATAAGGAAAATGTTTCGTCCACAGAAAAAGCGCCCCGGCTTTCCGGGGCGCTTAAAACTCAGATCAGCTGCTCCATCTCGTCGAGCAGTTCATCGAAGAGCTGCAGGGCTTCGTTCACAGGAGCCGCGGTGGTCATATCCACGCCGGCATCCTTCAGAAGATCGATGGGATCCTTGCTGCAGCCGCCGGAGAGGAAGTTCAGGTAGTCCTGACGCTCTGCCTCGCCGCCGCGCAGAATACGGCGGGAAAGGGCGATAGCTGCGGAATAGCCGGTGGCATACTGGAAGACGTAGTAGTTGCTGTAGAAGTGCGGAATACGGGCCCACTCCAAGGCGATCAGGTCATCGACGACCATATCCGGGCCGAAGTAGAGCTCGTTGAGCTCGCGGTAGATCTTGCACAGGGTGTCAGCGGTCAGGGTCTGGCCCTGCTGCACCAGCTCGCCGCACTTGAGCTCAAACTCAGCAAACATGGTCTGGCGGTACAGGGTGCCCTTGAACTGCTCCAGGAAGTGGTTGATCAGGTGGGCACGCTCGCGCTTGTCGGTGGTCTTGCCCAACAGGTCTTCCATCAGCAGAGCCTCGTTGCAGGTGGAGGCCACTTCTGCCACGAAGATCACGTAGTCGGAGTAGATATACGGCTGGGTGCGGTTGGAATGGTAGCTGTGCAGGGCATGGCCCAGCTCATGGGCCAGGGTGAACTGGCTGTCCAGGGTGCCGTTATAATTCAAAAGAACGAACGGATGCACATGGGCGCCCGCGGAGTAGGCGCCGGAGCGCTTGCCAACGTTCTGATACACATCAATCCAACCGCCGGTGCGGCCTTCACGCAGAATATCCTGATACTCTGCGCCCAGGGGCGAAAGCGCGTTGATGACGGTCTCGTAGGCATCTTCATAATCGATCTGCTTGTCCGCACCGGAAACCAGCGGAGCATAGATATCGTAGAAGTGCAGCTCGTCCACACCCAGCAGCTTCTTGCGCAGGCGGACATAGCGGTGCATCTTGTCCAGGTTCTGGTGAACCGCTTCAATGAGGTTGTGGTAGACCTCGACGGGCACGTTGTTGCCGTCCAGGGCACGATGCAGCGTGGAGGGATACTTTCTGGCGTTGGTGAAGAACTGCAGCTGCTTGAACTGGGCGTTCAGGGATGCTGCGACGGTATTCTTGTAGCTGCCAAACTGGGTGTAGAGGTTCTCGTAGGCGCTCTTGCGCAGCTCACGATCCTCGGAAGACTCGTACTTGACAAAGGTGCCCTGGCTCAGGGGATACTTCTCACCGTTCTTGTCCACGGCATCGGGGAAGGTCAGGTCCGCATCGGCAAACATGGAATAGATGTTGTCCGGGCCCTGGGCCATCTCACCGGCAGCGGCCAGCAGCTTTTCTTCGGCATCGGAGAGCACATGCTCCTTCATGCGGCGGATCTGCTGCAGATGACGCTCGTAGAGCTTTAGTTCGGGCTTTTCCTCCATGAAAGCGGCGATCTTCTCATCAGAAATTGCCAGGATCTCCGGCGTGTCAAAGGCGGTGGCGGCGGAGAACTGCACGATCACGCCCATGAGCTGGCCGTACATATTCTGATACTCCGGCACGCGGGTGTCGGAATCCTGATTGTGCATGGCATAGTGCACCAGAGTCTCGATGATCTTGCCGGCATCTTCCTGCAGCTGCAGGTAATCATACACGCTCTGGGCAGAGTCGGCCAGGTGACCTGCAAAGGCAGCGGCCTTTTCCGGATAGCTCTTCAGCTTTTCCAGATCTTCATACCAGGCTTCATCGGAAACATAAAGATCCGTCAAGCGCCACATATACTTGGGATCGAGTTCATTGCGTTCGGGAATACGGTTGGACATGGATTTTTACCTCCTGTTATATTCGCATTGTTACCAGTTTATCAAAGTTTCTTCCAAAACGCAAGGGTATACCCACGTTGACAAAGTGCATCCATTATGCTATTTTTAACCAAGATTTTCAAAAAGGACGGATCGCAATGACCAAGCAAGTCAAAAGTACGCTGATTCTGCTCTTCTGCGCGTTCTTGTGGGGTTCCACCTTTGTGGCACAGAGCGCAGGCATGGAATATATCGAACCCTTCACCTATCTGTGCTGCCGCAGCGTTATCGGCTGTGCGTTTTTGAGCGTCTTTATGCCGCTGTTCGATTCCCTGCGCAAGACCAATCGGGCAAAACTCAAGCTGAATCACCGCAAGCTGATGATCGCAGGCCTGGCCTGCGGCGTGGTGCTGTTCACAGCCTCCGCCTTCCAGCAGTTCGGCATCTGCTACACCACTGTGGGCAAATCCGGCTTCATTACCGCCATGTACATTCTGTTGGTGCCGGTGTTGGGTTTGTTTTTGCGCAAAAAGGTTCCGCCCATCGTCTGGGGCTGCATCGCCATTGCCGTCGTGGGTCTGTATCTTCTGTGCATCAACGAAGCGCTGAGCGTCAACATTGGCGATTTCCTCACTCTCATCTGTGCGGTGTGCTTCTCGGTGCACATCCTGGTGATCGATCACTTTGACATGGTCGATGGCATTCGCCTCAGCCGCATGCAGTTTGCGGTGACCGCCATTCTCTCCGCCATTGCCATGTTCATCTTTGAGCAACCGTCCTGGAGCGCCATCGTGACCTGCTGGGGTCCGATCCTGTATGCGGGCATTCTCTCCTCCGGCGTTGCTTACACCCTGCAGATCATTGGTCAGCAGGGCGCCAATCCCACTGTGGCCTCCATCGCCATGAGTATGGAATCCGTCTTCTCGGTGCTCTGCGGCTGGCTGATTCTGAACGAAGGCCTGTCTGCCCGGGAGCTGATCGGTTGTATTCTGATGTTTGCCGCCATTATTCTCTGTCAGATTCCCATTCCGTCAAAAAAGAAAAAAACGATCGCATAAAAAACGCCGAACGGAAAACCGTTCGGCCTTTTTTGGCACGATTTGTCACAATAAAATCTTTTTCCGTGCAAATACTAGCTGCAGATCGCGCATCATTTACTTTATTTTTTTATTGGAGGAATCTGATATGGCAAAGCGCTTTGCTCCGCTGATCGCAGCGGTACTTCTGACCCTAAGTCTGTGCGCCTGCACGGACAACACCGCCGACACGCCTTCGAACGGCACGGGCTCCGGCAATGTTTCCACCACCCCGAACGGCACCGTGAACGGCACCGGCGATATGACCGACGGTGGCTACGATTCCGGTAACGGTGTTGGCAACGGTTCCGGCAGCAATTCCGGGATCGGTTCCGGAATGAACGGCAACGACAATGGCAACACCGGCAGCGTTGGCGGTACTACCGACAATTCCGGTCCCCAGGACAACCAGGGCTTCCCCGGCGACCTGAACAACGGCACCGAAAATGGCGGCCAGTCTGATGCGCAGGACAACGGCGCAGATTCCGGCAACGGAATCGTTGGCAGAACCCGCCGTGCGCTGGACAACGCAGGACGCTCTTTCCGGGATTCCATGAACTAACAAAAAACGCAGGGAAAATTCCCTGCGTTTTTTCTTTTTTACAAATCCAACTGCTCCAGAAGCAAATCGTCCGTCAGGCCGGGAACCGTTCCGACCACACGGAAACCCAGTTTTTCATAAAAATGCTGTCCGTGGAAATTGCACTTGGCACATCCCAACTGAATGGCACGCCGCCCTTGGCGTCGATACTGACTCACCGCGTAGCCGATCAGCTGCGCACCGATGCCCTTGTTGCGGAACTGCGGGCACATGTACACAAAGCTCACATATCCCACGCCGAGGTCCCTTCTGCGGGCAGGGGCCAACTGAATAAAGCCGGCAACTTCATCCTTGTACATGGCATAGGCCCCGGCGTAGTCATGGTAGCGCATGATGTTGCTTAGCTCTTCATAGAAGCCTTCCCCATCAAAGCCATCCAGATTGCCGTAGATGGTCTGCCAGGCATCGCGGCGCATGGAAACATAGGCATCGTGATCCAGGTCAAAGGGTTTGAACCAGAGGTTGTAATCCTTCTGGGGTTCATCTTTCCACCAGTTCTGACGGAGAATGGTGGAAGTCTTTTCATCCAGATGACTGTTGTCATTGGCGTAAACCAGGCGATAGCTTCCCGCCTCGTACTCCAAAAGGCTCACGGCGGTGTTGTCGCTGTGTCCGGCCGCCCCCTGATTTTCCGGGCCGAAGAACAGAGCGATCAGCACATTGCGCAGAATAGAGCCATGGGAAGCGATGGCAATGCTCTTACCTGCATGGCGCTCGGCCAGTTGGTCCAGCGCCGCAAGGAAGCGCGAAGTGCTCTCTTCAAAGGACTCCATGCCATCGAGCTTGCAATGATACGGATCCACCGTGAAGGCTGCCAGAGCGCCGGGCAAATCCCGTTCGATCTGCGCGTACGGCATGTCTTCCAGAGGCCCGAAATCCACTTCCCGGAAACGCTTGTCTGTGGAAAGAATCAGACCTCTGTCCTCGCAGAGGGCCTGCGCCGTCTGAGATGCTCGCTTCAGGTCGCTGGAATAGCAGGCATCCAGCGGAATGTCCGCAAAGCGCTGTTTCAACGCGGCGATCTGCTTTTCGCCTCTGGGAGTAACGCGGGTGTCAATATGGCCCTGCGCACGCTGGAAGATATTTCCTTCCGCCTCGGCATGGCGCACAAGATAGATTTTTGTCATAAAAGCCTCGTAAAATCAATAGATAGTCACATAGCGCAGGATATCGTCGCGCATTTTCTTGGCGGCAGCCAGAGCTGCCTCGGCAAAGTTTCTGCCCTCGGTATCTTCTTCATTCTTCTGCCAGGCGCAGATGATGCTGCGGCCGGCACAGATCACGGCGCCGTGGCCCAGGGAATTGAAGGCATGCTGCACATCTGCCGCTCTGCCGCCCTGGGCGCCGTAGCCGGCCACGCAGAAGAAGAGGCGATCATAGCGGCTGCGCAGCTGCTTGAGGATCGTGGATTGGGGCGCGCCAACGATGATACCCAGACCGGAGAAGCCGGTCTTGCCGTAAAGATCCGGACTCAGACGCATGGCCAGGTCCGCCATAACGGTATACATATTGCGGTCACCGGAGATCAGATCCTGCACCTCACGGCCGGACTTGTTGGAAGTACGCACCAGCATGAACACAGCCTTGTCTTTTTCCTTGCAGTAAGGCAGGAAGGGGCGGATGCCGTCGCTGCCGAAGTAGGAAACCAGAGTCGCAGCATCGGAATAGTAGGGCGAATACACTTCCTCACCAATTTCAAGTTCGCCAAAGCAAGCCTTGGCCTGGGTCTCGGCGATGGATTCGATGGAGCAGAAGCTGGTGTCCACGATCACGTAGAGGCCTTGCTCTTTCGCGTACTCTGTGAGCGTTTTCATCACCGCCATACCTTCCGCGCCCAGGGCCTCGAAGCAGACCGGCTGGAACTTCACGGCAGGCAGGACTGGTGCAAGGGTGTCAATCAGGATGCGGCCAAAGGCCTCATAACTGTCTGCTAGAGCACGCACGGTGTCGCCGTACTTTTCTTTGCTCTGGGCAAGCAGATACGGCGGGATGCGATCCGGCATAGGGTCCATACCGAAGGCCACAGGGCTCTTCATCTTTCTGATTTTATCCTGCAGACGATCCACTGACATGCAAAACACTCCCAACTGTTCATTCGTTTCTTGAATTATACCATTGTTTGAATCCCGACGCAAGGGAACAAAACGTTGCCTTTGTCCCCATTTCATGTTACAATTTACTATCATATGACTTGGAGGTAATACGATGAAGCTGCTGAAAATTTGGGGTATTGTTCTGCTCGCGATTGCTGTGATTGCTTTCCTGACTGCTCCCGGTTTTGCTTTTCAAAGTGCCGGAAGGGCCGCCATGTACTGTTTCTCCGGTTCTAGCCTTTTGCTATCCGCCACGGTTTTCGTTCTTGCTTTCAGTCTGACCAAAAACAAATGAAGAGAGTACTGATTATTGGCTGTCCCGGCAGTGGAAAGTCCACCTTTGCCCGCGCGCTGCATGCTGCCACCGGCCTGCCGCTCACATATTTGGACATGCTTTACTGGAACGCCGACCGCACCACGGTTTCAAGCGAGGTTTTCCTTTCCCGTCTGCAGGACGTTCTGCAGCAGGACGAGTGGATCATTGACGGAAACTACGCCTCCACCCTGCCCCTGCGCCTGGAAAAATGCGACACGGTATTTTTTCTGGATTATCCCCTGGACACTTGCCTGGACGGCATCCGCAATCGCATGGGCAAAGCGCGCTCAGATATGCCCTGGATCGAAACGGAGGAAGATCCTGAATTTATGGAGTTCGTCCGTGATTTTCCGGATACCACCAGGCCCACAATTCTGCGTCTTCTGCAGGAATGCAACCTGAACATTCACGTTTTCCATAACCGTGAGGAAGCGGACAGATATCTACAAAGCCTATAAATAACACCCCGAACGAATCGTTCGGGGTGTTCGTTTTTATTCCACACAGGCGAGAATATGGCGCAGGAGTTCTTCCCTGCCCTCGCCTTTTTCGGCCGAAAAGGCAATCAGGGGAATCTCATCGCCCAGGCCCAGACCTTCGCGGATGGCTGCCAGATTCGGCTCGATCTCTCGCTTCTTCAGCTTATCGAGCTTATTAGCCACCACGAGGAAGGGTCTGCCCGTATCGAAAAACCACTGTGCCATGGTCACGTCATTGGCCGTGGGCTTGTGGCGGCTGTCTACCACCATCACACCCAGGGTCATCTGCTCAGGCTCAGCAAAGTAGCTTTCCATGAGCTTGGCCCAGCGTTCCTTCTCCGCCTTGGATACCTTAGCGTAGCCGTAACCGGGCAGATCCACCAGGTAGAACTGGCGGTCAATGCGGAAGTAGTTTACGTGCACCGTCTTGCCGGGGACCTCGCCCACGCGGGCCAAGTTCTTACGCAGTAGCAGACGGTTGATCACGCTGGACTTGCCCACATTAGAACGGCCTGCAAAGGCGATCTGAGGCATACCGTCACGGATAAAGGACGAGGGAGTCGCCGCAGAAATGGCAAACTCAGCATTCTGTAAATTCATGGCGCCCTCACTTTACTGACGCAGGCCGGTGCCGCCGTCCTTCTGGTCCAGCAGCATCATGGCTGGATGCTCTTCCACCTGAGGTTTGGATACCTTAGAGAGATCCAACGCCGCGGAGAGTACATCGTCCACATGTCCGACGGGGATGAAGTTCAGCGCGCGGCGCACCGTGGGATCGATCTCCTGAAGGTCACGCTCGTTATCCTTGGGAATGATGACCGTGCGCACGCCGTAGCGCAGGGCGGCCATGGTTTTTTCCTTCAAACCGCCGATGGGCAACACCCGTCCGCGGATGGAGATCTCACCGGTCATGGCGATATCCCGACGAACCGGTGCACCGGTCAGGGCAGAAACCATAGCGGTGCAAACCGTAATACCAGCCGAAGGACCGTCCTTGGGCACGGCGCCCTCAGGGAAGTGAACGTGAATGTCGCGGGTCTTGTAGAAGTCCGCAGGCAGATTCAGCATATCCGCTCTGGAGCGGATATAGCTCATGGCAGCCACGACGGATTCCTTCATCACATCGCCCAGGTTGCCTGTGAGTTCCAGCTTGCCGCTGCCAGGGAGCACGTTGCACTCCACCTGCAGGGTCTCGCCGCCCACGCTCGTCCAGGCCAGGCCAGTCACCAGACCAATCTGATCCTGCTCAGAAATGGACTCCGGCAGGTATTTACGCACACCCAGGAACTGTTCCAGATTGGAGCCGGTTACCGTCACGCGCTTGGGGCCGTCCTCCTGCACCAGCTTTGCAGCGGCCTTGCGGCAGATGGAGGCGATGCTACGCTCCAGATTACGCACGCCGCTCTCGCGGGTGTAGCAGGCAATGGTCTCACGGATGGCCTCATCGGAAATGCGCAGGGTGGCACCGCTCAGGCCGTGCTTCTTCATCTGCTTGGGGATCAGGTGATCCTTGGCGATGGCAAGCTTTTCCTCATCGGTATAGGAGCCCAGCTCAATGACCTCCATGCGGTCCAGCAGAGGCCTGGGAATGGTATCGGTGGTGTTGGCGGTGGTGATGAACATGCAGTGGGACAGGTCGAAGGGCAGCTCCACGTAGTGATCGCGGAAGGTGTCGTTCTGCTCTGCGTCCAGCACTTCCAGAAGAGCCGCGGAGGGATCGCCGCGGTAGTCGGAGCCCATCTTATCCACTTCGTCCAGCAGGACCAGGGCATTGCGGCTGCCCGCTTGACGGATGGCTTCGATCACTCTGCCGGGCATGGCGCCCACATAGGTCTTGCGGTGGCCGCGGATATCCGCCTCGTCATGCACGCCGCCCAGGCTGATGCGGGCCAGCTTGCGGTTGAGGCACTTGGCCACGGAGATGGCAATGGAAGTTTTGCCCACGCCGGGAGGGCCAACCAGGCAGATGATCTGCCCCGGCAGCTCCGGCGCCAGTTTCTTGACGGAAAGAATCTCCAGAATACGTTCCTTGACCTTTTCCATGCCAAAATGGTCACGATCAAGCAACTTTCTGGCTGCCTTCACGTCCACGCGCTCCTTGGTTTCCTCGTTCCACGGAAGCTCCAGCACCATGTCCAGATAGTTACGGATCACAGCGCTCTCGGATGAGCCGCTGTGCTGCTTGCCCAGGCGGGTCACTTCCTTGAGAAGGCGCTGCTCGTTCTCCTCAGGCAGGTGCAGCGCGCGGATGCGGTTCTCATAGTTCTGCAGCTCGGACTCTTCGTCGCCGTCCAGCTCGGCCTGGATGGCCTTGAGCTGTTCACGAAGATAGTAGTCCCGCTGGCCCTTGTTCATGTTTTCATGAACCTTCTCATGCAGATCGTTTTCCATCTGCAGCACCTCATTCTCCTGGGTCAGCAGTTTGTTGACCAGGGTCAGACGGCGCACAGGATGCAGCTGCTCCAGCACCTTCTGCTTGTCTGCAAAATGGATGGTGGAGTGCTGGGCAATGAAATCGGCAATGTAGCCGGGATCTTCAAAGGAAGTCAAGCGCACCAGGTTCTCCTGCAGGTGCTTGGGCACCAGATCGCAGTAGCGCTCATAGAGCTGATGGCTCAGACGGATCTGAGTGGTGCAGGCAGCGCCGTCCTTGGCATACTTCTGATCCGGGAGGGTCTCCACAGAGCCTGCCAGGAAAGGTTCGGTCTGGGACAGCTCAAACAACTGGGCGCGATGAGTGCCCTCCACCAGAACGCGCACCACATCGCCGGGCATCTTCAAAAGCTGCTTGATGTGGGCCAGGGTGCCAATCTGATGCAGATCCTTCTGCTGAGGATCCGCCACGGCAATATCCTTCTGGGTCACCAGAAAGATATCCTGGTTGCCGTTCATGGCCTCTTCCAGGGCACGGATGGATTTGCGGCGGCCAACGTCAAAATGGGTCACCAAGCCCGGAAAGACTGTAATGCCCCGCAGGGCAAGAATCGGGAGCTTCGTCGAAAGGATGATTTCGCTCATAATTTTCCTCCTCTCAGGGGAAATGTGCGCAAAAGGGGGCCAATGGCCCCCTTTTGATTATGTCTTTAAGATACGTCGCGGTTTTCACGACGGCGGATCAGCGGCTTCTCGTTGCCGAGCACCGCATCTTCCGTGATGGTTACGCTCTCGATGGAGGGATCGGACGGGATCTCATACATGAGTTCCGTCATGACGCTCTCCAGTACGGCACGCAGGCCGCGGGCGCCGATTTTGCGCTCGATCGCCTTCTGGGCCACGGCCTTCAGGGCGTCCTCTTCAAAGTGCAGGCTCACATGATCCAGCTTGAGAAGCTGCTCATACTGCTTGCACAGAGCGTTCTTCGGCTCGGTCAGGATGCGAACCAGATCGTCTTCTGTCAGGCTGCTCAGCGAAGTGATATTCGGCAGGCGACCCACCAGTTCGGGAATGATGCCGAACTTCAGAAGGTCGTGGGGCTGCACCTGCTGGAAGAGCTTACCCACATCCCGCTGGCTCTTGGCCTCCAGCTGGGTGCCGAAGCCAATGGCGGATCGATCCACACGGGCTTCGATGATCTTATCCAGGCCATCGAAGGCGCCGCCGCAGATAAACAGGATATTGGAGGTGTCGATCTGGATGAATTCCTGCTGCGGATGCTTACGGCCTCCCTGGGGCGGAACGTTGGCAACCGTGCCTTCCAGAATCTTCAGAAGCGCCTGCTGCACACCTTCGCCGGAGACATCGCGGGTGATGGAGGTGTTCTCGCTCTTACGAGCGATCTTATCCATCTCATCGATGTAGATGATGCCGCGCTCGGCTCTTGCCACATCAAAGTCCGCAGCCTGCAGTAGACGGAGCAGGATGTTTTCCACATCCTCGCCCACGTAGCCGGCTTCGGTCAGGGTGGTGGCGTCCGCGATGGCGAAGGGCACATCCAAAATCTTTGCCAGGGTCTGGGCGAACAGGGTCTTGCCGCTGCCGGTGGGACCGATGAGCAGAATGTTGCTCTTCTGCAGTTCTACCTCGGACTGCTGGGCAAAGAAGATGCGCTTGTAATGGTTATAAACCGCCACAGCCAGGGAGATTTTCGCCTGCTCCTGGCCGATGATATAGCCGTCCATGTATGCCCGGATCTCCTTGGGGGTCGGGATCTTCTCGGGCACGGGCAGTTCACTGAGCGTGTTCAGCTGCAGTTCTTCCTGCAAAATGCCGTTGCACAGATCAATGCACTCACTGCAGATATATACATTCGGACCCGCAATGATGCGCTGAACCTGTTCCTGGCGCTTTCCGCAGAAACTACAGCGAATGCTGGATTCTCCTCTTGCCATGGATAGCCTCCTAAAAAACTTAACGCTTGCTGATAACCTTATCGATCACGCCGTACTGCATCGCCTCATCGGCGGTCATGAAATAATCACGTTCGCAGTCAGCAGCCACAACCTCATACGGCTTGCCGGTGTTCTCGGCAAGGATCTCGTTGAGCTTGCGCTTGATCTGCTCCAGGCGCTTGGCCTGGATCTGGATGTCAGTGGCCTGGCCCTGGGCGCCGCCCGAGGGCTGGTGGATCATAATCTCAGCATTGGGCAACGCCATACGCTTGCCCTTGGTACCTGCAGAAAGCAGGAACGCACCCATGCTGGCAGCCATACCGATGCAGATGGTAGAAACATCGCACTTGATGTACTGCATGGTGTCATAGATGGCCATACCGGCTGTGACGCTGCCACCGGGGCTGTTGATATAAAACTGGATATCCTTTTCCGGATCCTGCGCTTC
Source organism: Oscillospiraceae bacterium (assembly GCA_015067925.1). Taxonomy (GTDB): domain Bacteria; phylum Bacillota; class Clostridia; order Oscillospirales; family Oscillospiraceae; genus SIG488. The sequence continues at coordinate 7,772 of SVLN01000010.1, read as the reverse complement.
CAGGTACAGAAGCTGGGCAACGATCAGACTCGCGGTGGTGTCGTTGACTTCCTCAGAGAGCATGATGATGCGGTCATTGAGCAGTCTGGAAAAAATATCGTAGGAGCGTTCGCCGCGGCTGGTCTGCTCCACTACATACGGAACCAAACTCATAGATGGGTCCTCCTTTCCCGGATGAAACATTCTAACCGATTCTATAGATAATTATTCCTGGACCTCAGCAGTCTCGGTAGCCTCAGCGGCTTCAGCGGCCTCGGCAGCCTTCTGAGCAGCGGTCTTTCTGGGCTTGCGGGTCTTCTTGGGCTTCTCTTCGACGGGCTCTTCCTTCTTCTCGGGCTCCATGGCGACAGCAACAGCAGACTCAGCGATCAGCTTGGCAGCGCGGGAGTAGAGCTTGTCGACCTTGATGTCGTCCACAGCGACGACTTCCTTGACCTTCTCGACTTCCATCTGATAGTTCTCGGCCAGAGTGGCGTACTCGGCCTCGATCTCCTCGTCGGTCATGTCGATGCCTTCGACCTCAATGATCTTGGCCAGGCACAGGTCGTTGCGCACACGGACCTGGGCGTTGGGCAGCATCATCTGACGCAGGCCGTTCAGGTCGGTGCCCATCATCTTGGCGTAGTCCTCGAGCTTCATGCCGCCCATCTGCAGCTGATAGCCGTACTGCTCCAGCAGACGGTCAGCCATATCCTGGTACATGGAATCGGGGATCTCGCAGGTCATGTTGGCAGCAGCCTTCTCGACGCAGGCAACTTCAAAAGCCTCGTCCACTTCGGCCTGCTTGCGGTCGGTGAAACGCTTGCGAATGTCTTCACGCAGCTCAGCCATGGTGTCGCACTCGGAGACGTCCTTGACGAACTCATCATCCAGCTCGGGCAGCTTGGTCTCCTTGACCTCGTGCACCTTGCACTTGAACACGGCGGGCTTGCCAGCCAGCTCGGAAGCGGTGTAATCCTCGGGGAAAGTGACGTTGACGTCCTTCTCCTCACCGGCGGAAACGCCGATCAGCTCGGCCTCGAAGCCGGGGATGAAGGTGCCGGAGCCGATCTTCAGGCTGAAGCTCTCGCCCTTGCCGCCCTCGAAAGCAACGCCGTCGACGAATCCTTCGAAGTCGATGACAGCGGTGTCGCCTTCCTGAACGGGACGCTCAACGGTGGTCACGCTGGCGTTGCGCTGCTGCAGACGCTCGATCTCGGCGTCGATCTCAGCCTCGGAAACGCTGACTTCGGCCTTGGGAACTTCCAGGCCCTTGTACTCGCCCAGGACGACCTCAGGATACAGATCCTGGGAAACGGTCAGTTCCAGGTTGCCTTCTTCGTTGAAGTCCACATCCACGATGGAGGGATTGCCAACGACCTTGAGCTGCTCAGCCTGGAGCGCCTCGGAATAAACTTCCGGGAACAGCTCGTTGATGGCATCTTCATAGAACACAGTGGCGCCGTACATGCCCTCGATGACCTTGCGGGGAGCCTTGCCCTTACGGAAGCCGGGGATATAGATGTCCTTACGATTCTTGCGGTAAGCGGTGTCAACGGCGGCGTCAAAACGGGCCTTTTCCACTTCCAGAACCAGCTTAGCTGCGCTCTTTTCTTTTTCTACACTCTTAACATTCATTGGTTTTTCCTCCTATGTGTGTGCCGAAAGACGGCAAACAGTATCGTTTCAAAAGAATCCAATCTATAATAGCAGAAACATCCGATAATTTCCACTATTATTTTCGTTTTTTCCGTTTTATTTCAAACGAATTGGGGTAAAGCCGGTGTAATCGGCAGCAGCCAGGTGGTATTCCACCCCGTCCACCACACCTTCGATGGCCAACTTATGGCTGTCGGCGTGCAAATGACCGTAATAACACAGCTTTACACCGTAGATCGCCAGCAGCTGCTGGATCTCCGGGCAACGGTATCCCCGGTAGACCGGCGGGTAATGCAGGAAGCAGATCTTCTCCTCCGCCTCCCCTGCTGCCTTCAGGCTGGTCTCCAGCCGGATCAGTTCCCGGCGGAAGATTTTTTCGTTGTGGCCGTTGTCCAGATCATAGAACCAACCGCGGGTACCGCAGAGGGCAGCACCTTCGTAGAAGAAGCAGTTGTTGTTCATCACCTGCATATTCTCAAAGCCATACTCCTGGCAGAAGGCATCAAACTTCTTCGCCGTGGACCACCAATAATCGTGGTTTCCCTTGATGATGATCTTGCGGCCGGGAATGTGCTCATGGATGAAGCGGAAATCCGCCTCGGCGCGGCCTAGATCCAGCGCCCAGCTCAAGTCCCCCAGCAGCACCGTAGTGTCCTCCGGGCCAATGCAGGAAAGCCCTTCACAGAGCTTATCCACATAGCCGTCCCAGGCACCTCCGAACACGTCCATGGGTTTGTCCGCGCCAAAGGAGAGGTGAAGATCGCCGATTGCCCACAGTGCCATTACTTCAAAAACTCCGTGACGACCTGGGGCATATCCTGCTTCTCGGTCACGCCGTCAAAGCGAACGGCCTTGCCCGCCAGGGTAGCCAGGGGGCGGGGTGCGGCACAGCCGGTGGCCTGGGCCATCTGCTCGAGAACCTCGGTACCGGGCTTGTGCTCCGTGATGCCGATGGCATCGAGCACGCTGGTGCAGAACTTGAAGGGGCTGGCGGTGGAGACAACAACGGTCAGAGTCTCGTCGCCGCTCTTTTCACGGTAGCTTTCCAGAACGCCCTCGGCAACCGCCGTGTGGGGATCCATCAGATAACCGGCTGCAAAGTGCTTGCCGATGATACCCGCCACCTGCTCGTCGTCGCAGCAGCCGCACTCGAAGGTCTCGTGCAGTTTCTCCAGCAGCTCGGCAGAAACCGTATAGCGGCCGGTCTCGTTCAGGGACTGCATATAGCAGCGCACTTCCTCATCGCTGCCGGAAAGCAGGTACAGAAGGCGCTCCAGGTTGGACGAAATCAGGATGTCCATGCTGGGAGAAGTGGTGTTGTAGAAGGGACGGTTGCGATCATAGGTGCCTGTGGCAATGAAATCGGTGAGCACGTTGTTGGCGTTGGAGGCACAGATCAGCTTGGCAACGGGCAGGCCCATGAGCTTGGCAAAATAGCCGGCCAGGATGTTGCCGAAGTTGCCGGTGGGTACGCAGAAGTTGACCTTCTCGCCCAGGGTGATCTTGCCTTCCTTGCACAGATCGCAGTAAGCGGAGATGTAATAGACCACCTGGGGCAGAATACGGCCCCAATTGATGGAGTTGGCAGAGGATAGGAAATAGCCCTTTTCAGCCAGCGCCTCGCGGATGGCCTCGTCGGAGAAAATCTTCTTCACGCCGGTCTGTGCATCGTCGAAGTTGCCGATGACAGAGCAAACGCCGACATTATCACCCTCCTGGGTGACCATCTGCAGCTGCTGGATCTCAGAAACGCCATCCTTGGGGAAAAAGACCAGGATCTTGGTCTGTTCCACATCGCGGAAGCCTTCCAGGGCGGCCTTGCCGGTATCTCCGGAGGTGGCCACCAGGATGCAGACAGTCTTGTCCTCACCGGTCTTTTTCAAAGAGGCGGAGAGCAGGTACGGCAGCATCTGCAGGGCCATATCTTTAAACGCACAGGTGGGACCGTGCCACAGCTCCAGAACGGAGGTGTTCTCGTTCAGGGGTACCACAGGGGCAACAGCGTCGGTGTCGAACTTCTCCGGGCAAGCGTAGCCCTTTTCGGTAAAGCCCTTGAGTTCTTCTTCAGTAAACTCATCCAGGTACAGCTTCATGATGTAAGCCGCACGTTCAGGGTAGGACATGTTCATGAGTTCTTCCAGAGCGCCCTGGGGCAGTGCCGGGAACTCCACCGGGGTATACAGGCCGCCATCGCGGGCCAGACCCATGACGATCGCTTCGGCTGCGCTCAGGCGCAGAGAAGCATCACGGGTGCTTAAGTATTTCATAATGCCACGACCTTTGCAAAGTTATGATAGAAAATGTTGGCCACGGTCTGTTCGGGCAGGCCGCGCTGCACCAGGAATTCGCCCAGCGCATTGTAATCGTCCACGTGATTGAAGCCCTGGGGCAGCTCTTCGCAGCCGTCCAGGTCGCCGCCCAGGGCGATGTGGTTCTCGCCGCCCAGCTGCAGGAAGTGGTCGATGTGCTGATAAACGGTCTCGAAAGTGACGTCCTTCTCACCCAGGAAGGCAGCGTACAGGTTGATGCCTGCGCAACCGCCGGTCTGGCAGATGAGCTTGAACTGTTCGTCGGTCAGGTTGCGCTCATGGGGGAACACGCCGGCAGCGTTGGAATGGCTGGCCATGACGGGGCCTGCGGTGATGTCGCAGATGTCGTAGAAGCCTTTTTCGGACAGGTGGCTGGTATCGATGAGAATGTGCTTCTCCTGAGCGCGGCGCACGAACTCGCGGCCGGTGTCAGTCAAACCGTTGCCGGTCTTGCAGGAGCCGGACAGGGCATTCTCAAAGTTCCAGGTCAGGCCGACCATGCGGATGCCCTTCTCCACAGCGCTGTCAATGCGGCCGGGATCGCAGCCCAGAGCCTCAGCGCCCTCGATGGTCAGAACCGCGGCGATCTTCTTCTGGTTAAGAGCAGCCTGCACCTCGTCGGCGGTGCGGCACTGCACGGCAACTTCCTTATTCTTCTCCAGCTGAGCCTGGAAAACGGCATAGGCCTCTTCAAACTTCTCGGGGCCTTCGTCCTTGAAGAAGCTCATGAAGAAAGCAAAGCACTGGGCATAGCCCGGCAGCTCCAGGCCGCGCTTGAAGCTGATGTGGCCGTCGTTTTCCCACATCTCAATGCCATGGCGCCAGGGTCTGAGGGTCGTATCACAATGTAAATCAAAAACCGGAAACTTCATAAAAATGCATCCTCCCAATGTTTGATCACCGGCTTGCGGGTGTTCTCCCCTTCCGGTGCATAGATTTCAATGACGTCAAATCGGGGCTGCAGATCCGTCTCGTGCTCGGCGAGGTAAATCTCCGCCGTGGTACGCAGACGATTCTGCTTTCTCTTATCAACAAACTCTGCAGCGTCTGCAAATCGGCTGTCCTTTCGCAGCTTCACTTCCACAAAGACAAGATAGGTCTTGTTCTTCACGATCAGATCGATCTCACCGAATCGGCTTCGGAAGTTCGCCGTCACCGGCTCATAGCGCTTTTTTCGCAGATAGTTCATTGCCAGCGCCTCGCCCCAGGCGCCTGTCAAATTCCGACCGGGCACGGTTATTCTCCCGGCCTAAACACGCCCGCTTCCGCGGCGCGTTTCTGAGCCTCGTACTTTTTCAGGAAGCTCTTGCGGTGAATGGGACTCTGCCCATGCTCATCCAGAGCAACGTAATGTCGCTTGGTACCGTAGCCCTTATGTACCGCAAAGCCATACTCCGGGTACTGCTTATCGTACTCTTCCATCAGCCGATCACGGGTGACCTTGGCCAGAATGGAGGCTGCGGCAATGTTGGCGCTCAGGCTGTCACCCTTGATGACAGTTTTGACCGGCAGCCCGAAATCCGTCTCCCGGTTGCCGTCGATCAGCGCCAGATCCGGGCGAACAGAAAGGCCATCCAGCGCCCGGCGCATGGCCAGGAAGGTCGCCTGCAGGATGTTAATATCATCGATCTCCTGCTCGGAGGCCATGGCGACAGAGTATGCCTCGGCCTTTTCAAGGATGACGTCGTACAGCTCGTCCCGCTTTTTCTCGGTGAGCTTTTTGGAATCATTCAGGCCCGGGATCTCCAAATCCTTCGGCAGAATCACCGCGGCAGCACACACAGGCCCGGCCAACGGGCCGCGACCGGCTTCATCCACACCGGCAATGAGGCGGATTTCATCGGAGTACAGGCTGTTTTCAATTTCCCATAAATTACGTTCCATCCTGCACCTCGTAGATCTCCGGCATTTCCAAGGTCATACGGCCCAGTTTGCCGTTTCGGTATTCTTCCAGCAAAATGCGCGCCATGCGCTCGGTGTCGATCTCGCCCCGGGATAGCAGGAAGCCGCGCTTGCGGCCCGCCAGCTGCAGGAGTCCGTAGCCGGTTTCATCCTCGGGATCTTCGATCTTGTAGCGTTCCTTCAACGTCTGGGGATAGCGCTGCCAAAGCAGCTCCATCAGGCCGCAGGCCAAGGTTTCGATATCCAGAATATCGTCCTTCACCGCGCCGGTGTATGCCAGGCGCATACCCACCTGGGGATCCTCAAACCGAGGCCAGAGGATACCCGGGGTATCCAGGAGCAACAGGCCCTGATCCACCGTGACCCACTGCTTGCCGCGAGTCACGCCGGGTCGATTCTCCGCTTTGGCACCCTTTCGCTTGGCAATCTGGTTGATGAGGGTGGATTTTCCCACATTGGGAATACCCGCCACCATCAGCTTGAGGGGCCGGCCTACCTGGCCCTTTTCCGCGTAGCGCTGCAGCTTTTCTTTGAGTAGACCTCGCACCGCGGGAACAAACTCATTTAGGCCTTTGCGGCTCTTGCAGTCGGTCATGATCACCGCCGCACCGGTGGAACGGAAGTATTCCGCCCAGCGCTTGGTGGCGGCAGGGTCAGCCAGGTCAATGCGGTTTAAAATCACCAGACGGGGTTTATTTCCACACAGCGCCGCGATATCGGGATTGCGAGAGGAGTACGGAATACGCGCATCCAACAGCTCACACACTGCATCTACAAGACGCAGATCCTCTTCCATCTGACGCTGGGTTTTTTTCATGTGGCCGGGAAACCACTGAATGTTCAAATCCTGTGCCATTTATTTCACCCGTCCTATCTCGCTGAAGGGCCAGACGATCAGCATCACACGGCCCAGAATACAGCGCTCGTCCACCAGGCCGATATCTGCATAGCGGGAGTCAGCGGAATGGTCACGGTTGTCGCCCAGCACGAAGATCTTCCCCTCGGGTACTGTGAGGGGATACTCCATACCAAGGGCGTAATCTTTCGTGGTCTGGTATGGATTCAGATCGTAGTTGTTGATATAAGGTTCATCCAGAAGCACACCGTCCACATAGACCTTGCCCTCCCAGAAGTCAATGTTCACGGTCTGGCCCTCTGTGGCGATGACGCGCTTAACGATGGGCTGATCGTCGTAGCTTCTGACCAGCATCACAACCACGTCTCCAACTTCCACGTTTTTATAGGTAAAGTTGCTCTGCACCAGAACGTAGTCGCCATCCAGCAGAGTCGGCGTCATGGACGGGCCGGAAACGCCCACCATACGAACGACAAAGGTGAAGACCAGCGTCACGATGGCAACCATATAGACAACATCATGCAAAAGCAGGTAACCTTCGCCGCGGCGCTTTGTGGTGCTTTCCTGCACCTGCTCCGGTTCGATATTCTTATGCTCATGTTTACCGGACATCTGCACCCTTCCCTTCTCAAATAGAAAACAGCCGTATACTGCTCCTAGTTTAATCTTCTTATTATTCTACCACATCACAACGCAAAACACAAAACAAAAATAGCCGTATTTTGATGGCATATTCCGTCGAAAAGAAAAAAACGAGCGTACCAAACGGTACGCTCGTTTCTACTTTGGAAATTAGACTTTTTCCTTGACCTTGGCGCTCTTGCCGGTACGAGTGCGCAGGTAGTACAGCTTCGCTCTGCGAACCTTACCACGGCGGACGGTCTCGACCTCAACGATGTTCGGAGAGTGGATGGGGAAAACCTTCTCACAGCCGACGCCATAGCTGATGCGGCGGACGGTGAAGGACTCGTCCAGACCACCATGCTTCTTGGCGATAACGGTGCCTTCGAAGACCTGGATTCTCTCACGGGAACCTTCCTTGATTTTGACATGAACGCGAACGGTGT
>SVLN01000056.1 GCA_015067925.1 Oscillospiraceae bacterium | reverse complement strand
AGCTGCTCAGCGGCATCCTGTCCGGGGGCTGCACCAGCATGGGTGGAGACATCGTTAGCTGGTGTTTTGAGCCCGAGCAGAAGAACAATGTCTGCCATACCTTTATCGCCATTACCCCCACCCTGTTCGGGGAGGAGTCCGTGGCCGAGCGGGTGGAGACCATGGCACAACAGCTGCGCCAGGCCCCCAAGGCCAAGAACGCTACCCGCATCTTTACCCCCGGTGAGATCGAGTGGGAGCGCTACCGCAAGGCCGAAAAGGAAGGCATCGACTTGCCCGAGGCCGTTGAGGAGAGCCTGAAGGGCCTGGCCGCACAGAGCGGTGTGGAGCTGAAACTGTTTTAAATCCGTGAAACGACAGCGGCTCGGCTCTTGGTGTATGAGCTGGGCCAGAGGAGAGGGGAAATTCCTATGGATTGTATTAACAGACTTGCAAATGCCGGTATCGTCCCCGTCGTCGTGTTGGACGATGCCAAGGATGCGGTGCCCACCGCGAAGGCCCTGCTGGCCGGCGGTGTGGACGTGATGGAAATCACCTTCCGCACTGCCGCTGCCGCCGATTCCATCGCTGCGGTGGCCAAAGAGTGCCCCGACATGTTAGTGGGTGCCGGTACGGTTATCACCTTGGAGCAGTGCAAAAAGGCCGTGGAGTGCGGCGCCAAGTTCATCGTCTCCCCCGGCTACAACGATGAGGTGGTAGCCTGGTGCGTGGCAAAAGGTATCGCCATTACCCCCGGCTGCGTGACTCCCACCGAGATCATGGCTGCCATGACCCATGGCCTGAAAGTGGTCAAGTTCTTCCCCGCCAACGTTTACGGCGGCCTGAATGCGATGAAAGCCCTGTCCGGCCCCTTCGGCGGCGTGAAGTTCATCCCTACCGGCGGCGTCAACGGCCAGAATGTGGGCGAGTACATCTCTGCCCCCTTCATCCACGCCGTGGGCGGCAGCTGGGTGTGCGCCAAAGGCGACATCGTTGCCGGTAACTTTGAGAAGATTACTGCCCTGTGCAAGCAGGCCCGGGCCGCCATCACCGGTTTTGAGGTGGCTCATGTGGGCATCAACTGCCAGAGCGCCGAGGAGTCCTTAGACGTCTGTGCCCAGCTGGACCAGGCTTTCCACTTTGAGACAAAGAAGGGCAACTCTTCCAACTTTGCCTCCTCTGCCATTGAGGCGACCAAGTTCGTCTGCCCCGGTGCTCACGGCCACATTGCGGTTCGTACCAACTCCATGACCGTCGCCATTGACGAACTGGAGAAGCGGGGCTTTGCGGTGGATTTGGAAACGGCCAAGTATAAGGGCGAGCGGATGATTGCGGTGTATCTTAAGCATGAATTTGGCGGCTTTGCCGTCCATCTGCTACAGAAGTAAAAAAGAGGGAAAGAACTATGAAAGTTTTAACTTTTGGTGAGATCATGCTGCGCCTGAAGGCGGTGGGACAGGAACGATTTTTCCAGACGCCATCCCTGGAGGCCACCTTTGGCGGCGGTGAGGCCAACGTGGCTGTGTCCTTGGCCAACTATGGCATGGACGCTGCTTTTCTGACTGTCTTGCCTGACAACGTCATCGGCGATGCCTGTGTGTCTGAATTGCGCCGCTTTGGCGTGGATACCGGCCGCATCCAGAAGGGGAAGGGTCGTATGGGCATCTACTTCCTGGAGGCCGGTGCCAACCAGTTGCCCAGCAAGGTGGTCTACGACCGTGCTTACTCTGCCATCGCCCTGGCCAAGCTCGGTGACATCGACTGGGAGAAGGCACTTGAGGGTGTGGACTGGTTCCATATCACCGGCATCACCCCTGCCATCTCCGAGAGCGCCATGGAGCTGTCTCTGGAGAGCGTGAAGGAGGCTAAGAAGCGGGGCGTCACCGTTTCCTGCGACCTGAACTACCGCAACAACCTGTGGAAGTACGGCAAGAAAGCATCCGAAGTCATGCGGGAGCTGGCTAACTACGTGGATGTGGCCATCGCCAACGAGGAGGACGTGCAGAAGTCCCTGGAGATCACCACCGATGTGGTGGTGGAATCCGGCGAGCTGGATCGGGAGAAGTACAAGACCCTGGGACAGAAGGTGCTGGACGCCTATCCCAACATGAAGATGATCGCCATCACCCTGCGGGAGAGCCACAGCGCCGACTGGAACGACTGGGCTGCCTGCCTGAACGACGGCGAGAACTTCTATGTCTCCAAGAAGTACGAGATCCGCAACATCGTGGACCGCGTGGGCGGCGGCGACAGCTTTGCCGGCGGCCTGATCTACGGTCTGAACCACTATATGGACAAGCAGGCCGCTCTGGAGTTTGCTGTGGCTGCCTCCTGCCTGAAGCACAGCATCCTGGGCGACTTCAACCGCGTGGGCGTCTCTGACGTAGAGAAGCTCATGGGCGGTGACGGTACTGGCCGGGTACAGCGGTAAGGATGCGAGTGCGCGAGTATGAGTGTTTTTGAAATCGGTATGCTGGCCTGCTTCGGCGCCGCATGGCCCATGAACATCATCAAATCTTATAAAAGCAGAACAGCAGCTGTTAGAAGCATCACACGCCAATAGGCTCATTATGATTGGCTATGTGTGCGGCATTACCCATAAGATCCTGTATAGCAACGATAGCCTCGATGAAGATGATCCTGTGGCACAGAATATGAATCGGCTGCCGGTGCAGATCGACGGGCAGATCAACCATGAGAATGTGGATTCATATTTCGCACGGATGGCAGAGGATATCCGGGAGGCGAAGAAGAACGCTGATTTTGGCATTTTCTTCCCCCACATTGGAGGCTAAGCACCTGAGGGAATACGGCTTGGCAGTTCATCTGTATCTGGATGGTGCCGAGGTGGAAAAGGTTACGGTTTCTTTCCTGAAGGGCGTATATACGCGTGGAGAGCAGCAGGTTGCATGGCCAGTGGAGGAGCTGTACGAAAGATTGACCTCCGATGTGGAGCGGGAAAAGCTCTATTGCGAGGTGTCGCAGCTCTATCATATTGTTATGGGCGAGCCGCTGCCGGAAGGCCCCTCTGCAGCGTAAATATCTGGCAGAAAAGTGACTATAGCCGACGCAAATGGTGCTATGAACGATTGTATGGCGGCTGAATGAACTTCCTTTTACCGTAATGGACTGCAATCAGCCGTGCCCCTTTGTGTCCTCAACGTCTATTTTGAGAACGGTGAGGCAGTGGATTGACCGGGAGGGAAAAACAGGGTAAAGTGCTGTGCGGAAGGTGATTTTTATGAGCTGCATCAAAACACATACCGGAGTCATGTTTGACCCGCTGCGGCCGGACGAGGCGCTGATCGATATTGCTGATATTGCCCATGCGCTGGCAATGCTGTGCCGTGCCAACGGGCATTTCAAGAGCTTTTATTCCGTGGGGCAGCACTGCATCAATTGTGCGCGGGAGGCCGCTGCCAGAGGACTTTCGACGCGAGTGCAGTTGGCGTGTCTGCTTCATGACGCCAGCGAAGCATACCTTTCGGACGTGACTCGCCCTGTGAAGCAGGAGCTTCCCGGATATCTGGAGATCGAGAAGCCTTTGCAGGAAACCGTCTGGAATAAATATCTGGGCAAACCGCTGACGCCGGAGGAGTATGAGCAGGTATTTGACATTGATGATACACTGTTGTTTCACGAATTTGCGGCGCTGATGGATACCCGACTGGGCGAGAAGGAACCGGAATTGCGATCCATGCCGGATTTTGGCTTTTCCGGCTTTGCAGAGACGTCTCGGGAGTTCCTGAGCGTTTTTCGGGCATTGAAATGAACAGAAAAAACCGAGGAGTCCGGGAACGCTGCGTTCCCGGGCTTCTCGGTTATAGGTGGTATGGACGATTTGTTACGAAGGATCCTCGGCGTGTTCAGCCGCGAGCATGATCTTGTCCTTTTCTTTCTGGGCGGTACTGATGATCAGCTGGAATGCGATGCAGGTGGGGATCATCAGCACGCCGAACACCAGCAGAATAGGGGAATAGGAACCGATGATATCGTATCCGAGGTTCACCAACGGACAGCCGATGGAGTAGCCAATGTAGTTCATGGCAATGCAGATGCCCAGAATTTTGTCATAGGATGCTGCACCGAACAGATCGTTGACGATCAGCGGGATCACCAGCGTTTCCAGCGGAATTGCCAGTGCAAACAGCACGGCGAACACAATGGCCTGAATTTTGCCAAACTCGGAGGCTTGCAAAAAGGCCATCAGAAGGAAGGAAATGGTGGTGGCGCTATGACAGATCAGGGTGACTACACGCAGGCCGAAATGATCGTACAGGGCGCCCACAAGGATTTTGGTGACAACCATAGAGAGGGCAAATATGCTGATAATGTTGGCCGCAAAGTCGGCGCCCAGACCCACGTCCTGTACATGGGCGGCATAAACGCTGGCGATGCTCTGCAGGATAAAGCCGGTCATCAGGATGATACCGGCGGTGAAGTAGAAATAAGGCTGCTTCTTGACAAAGTCGTAAGTAACGCCGTCCCAGCTTCTGCCGCGAGCTTTCTTCTTGGCGGCAACAGTGCCGGAGGGAGCTTCTCTTAAGAGGAGCACAACGATGATGCCGGTGACCACCAGGATGCCCACTACCACCATATAGGATTTCCGGTAACCGAAGGGGTTGCCCGGCTCGTTGACAAACGGAGCTGCAATCTGGGCGGCCAGCGCACCGCCGATGCCGTTGGCGGCAAACACGATGCCGGTATATGTTCCGATGTCCTTGTGGAACCACTGGCGGATAATGCTGCTGGCCATGGTAGTCGTGGTGAAGGTGAAGCCCAGACCCAGAAGCAGGCCACCGATGTAGAAGATATAAATGCTGTCCGCAAGGGCGTAAATCAGGGAAGAGCCGATCAGTGCGGCAAAGCCGAAGGCAGCCATCTTCCGCACGCCGAATCGGGCGATCAGAGAACCAAAAAACAGATTGGCGATGGCGGTAGCCACAAAACGGCAGGTATCGTTGATGGAAAACAGGCTGCGCTTGATGCCCAGCGCATTGGTGATGGCAGACAGATACATGCCCTTGTTGCTGCTGCAGAAGCCGAGGCAGACAAGGACCATCAGGAAACACGCAGCCAGAATAACCCACTTGTATTCCAATTTTTTCTTCATTGGTGTACACGACCTTTCTTCCAAGTAGTGGGGATAATCCTATTTATACCACGAATGCCGGGGATAAACAATGCACATTTGTACGCGTTCTTTGGCGCGGAGTTTTGCTGAGAGTGGCATGTGAATGCTATAGAATGCCCGCCATGAGCGATCCCAATTGCCGCATACTGGCAAACAGATCATCCATGGGCATCGGACGGGAAACGAAGAGCGGCGTATCCTTGTTGATTCTGGTCCTCTCTTCGGCATTCAGGGAGAGGCAGGCTTTTCGGAAAGCGCCCGGAGAGAGTCCCACAAGGGACTTAAACAGCGTGTTGAAATGACTGGCGCTGTCAAAGCTGAGCAGCTCGCGAACCTCTGTCA
>SVLN01000009.1 GCA_015067925.1 Oscillospiraceae bacterium | reverse complement strand
CTCAGTCAGCTTCGCTGACAGCTCCCTTTACACAAGGGAGCCTTTCCGAACCCGATACACAATACAAAAATCCGACCTATGTTCGTAACCACAGGTCGGATTAACTGTTTTATGAACCCCGACCGTACGAGGTGGGAGTTTTCTTTGCGCAGAACTGTTGTTTATGCGCCCTATTTTTTGATTCTCATCAGATAGTGCATATCATCTTCTCCTGCGATATACGCACCATTGTTACAGATTGCCTTAAACGATGGGGTATTGTTCTTTTGCACACGCAGATAAATTTCATCCTCCGGAACAATTTTTCTTGCGATATCCAGAGTTAGCGCCAATCCTTTTGTTCCGTATCCTTTTCCCCTATGCTCTTTTTTAATACTGTATCCAATATGACCCGCGCCTTGTTTGAGCGCTTCGGTCAAATGATGTCTGATTCGATACTCTCCGATCAGGGCGTTGTCCTCCCACAAATAGTAATAGGTTTCGGGCACAAACCACTCCGGCATATTGATCGGCTTCTCATGCATCATAAGTTTGGGTAACACGGAGTCTCTGTACTCCTCAAACGATACGCCTTCGTATGGATTGGTCAACCCGTTTTCATTTGTCGGCAACGCTGTGACATATTCCCACTGTTCCACGACATCTTCGTAGTTCATTTTCCGTAACTCCAACATTGGATTTCCCCTTCCAGATTCACGATACCACAGCCATCGTGATATATAAGAACAAGCACAGCAGAGAACCGCTGTGCCTGTCACTGTTCTTAGTTGTTGCCGCAATGAATGGTGCCGCTGCCGCGCTCTAAGGCCACGGCGCCGGTGCGCACCAGTTCCAGAATGCCGAACTCGCTCAGCAGGCCCAGCAGGGCGTGGGACTTGCTGTGGTCGCCCGTGATGCAGATGGTCAGCGACTTCATGGCCACGTCCACGATGCTCACGCGGAAGATGTTGGCCAGCTGAATGATCTCATCACGCTGGTTGCGGTCCTCGACCTTGACCTTGACCAGGATCAGCTCACGGCAAACGGAGGTTTCCTGCTCCAGGATCTTGACGGAGATAACCGGCAGAAGCTTATTGAGCTGGTTGGCGATCTGCTGGATCATAAGGTCATCCACTTCGATCATGATGGTGATGCGGGAGATGGCGGGGTCATCGGTGGGGCCGACGGCCAGGGAGTCGATGTTGAAGCCTTTGCGGGAGAACATACGGCTGACCTGACTCAGAACGCCGGCGGTGTTTTCAACCAGGACGGACAGAATCTGCATTTTTTCCATCGTGTTCTCCTCCTTACTCCAGAATGAACTCGGTCAGCTGAGCGCCGCCGGGAACCATGGGACGGACCTTGTCATCGATCCACAGGCGGCAGTCGATGACGGCGGGACGGCCGGAAGCAACGGCCTCGGCCAGAGCGGCTTCGAGTTCCTCAGGGGTTCTGACCACGTAGCCTGCCACGCCGTAGGCCTCGGCCAGCTTTTTGAAGTCCGGACCGCGGTCCAGGGTGGTCTGGCTGTAACGGCCGCCATAGAGCAGCGTCTGCCACTGGCGAACCATGCCCAGGGTGCCGTTGTTGAACACCAGGGTGATGACGGGGATATTATAGTAGCCGGAGGTGGCCAGCTCGTTGCAGTTCATGCGGAAGCAGCCGTCACCGGTCATATGCAGCACGACCTTATCGGGGTTGCCCACCTTGGCGCCCATGGCGGCGCCGTAGCCGAAGCCCATGGTGCCGAAGCCGCCGGAGGTGATAAACTGGTTGGCGTAGCGGTAGGTGTAATGCTGGGCGGACCACATCTGATGCTGGCCCACGTCGGTGACCACAATGGCCTTTCCGTCGGTGACCTTTTCAGAGATCTTCAGGATTTCAAAGGGCATCATGGGGATGTCCTCGTCCTTGACGGGATCCTTCTTTAGGGCGCGGATGGAATCCACCCACTCGGTATGTTCCGTCTGTTCCAGCTGGGGCAGAAGCTTGCTCAGCACCTGCTTGGCATCGCCCACCACCTGCTGGTCGACAATGACGTTCTTATTCACTTCCGCCCGGTCGATCTCAATGTGAACGATCTTGGCCTGCTTGGCAAAGGTCTTGGGGTTCAGGGCCACGCGGTCGGAGAAGCGGGTTCCGATGGCGATGAGCACATCGCACTTGCTCAGGGCCACGTTGGCGGCCTTGGTGCCGTGCATACCGGCAAAGCCCACGAAGTTGGGATGGTCACCCGGAACGGCGCCCAGACCCATGGTGGTGCACACAGCAACCGCATCCAGCTTTTCCACCAGCTCCACGGCCTCTTTGCTGGCGCCGGAGCGCAGCACGCCGCCGCCGATCATGACCACCGGCCGCTCTGCCGGACGGATCAGTTCCAGGGCATTCTGCAGGGCCTCATCCTTGGTGCGGATACTCTTGAAACCATAGGCTTCCCGGGCGCAGACCTGAGCCAGGTGGCCGTGATTGACATGCTCTTCCTTGGGCAGGTATTCATACTCCGCCTCTTCGGCGGTGACGTTCTTCAGAATATCGATCATCACAGGGCCGGGACGGCCGGAAGCAGCCAGATGGAAGGCCTCGCGCACCACGTCGGCCAGTTTGTTCACATTATCGACAAGGTAAGTGGCCTTGGTGATGGGCATGGTGATGCCGGTGATATCGACCTCCTGGAAGGAGTCCTTGCCCAGAAGGTTCTCTGCCACGTTGCAGGTGATGAACACCACGGCGGAAGAGTCGTAATAAGCGGTGGCAACGCCCGTGGTCAGGTTCGTGGCACCCGGGCCGGAGGTGGCGAAGCACACACCCACCTTACCGGTGGTGCGGTAGTAGCCGTCAGCCGCATGGGATGCGCCCTGCTCATGGGCAGTCAGGTAATGATTGAATTTGTCGCCGTAGCGATACAGCTCGTCATAGACATTCAGAATCGTGCCGCCGGGATAGCCGAAAATGGTATCGACACCCTGCTCCAGAAGGCATTCCATCAAAATCTTTGCGCCGGTCATCTTCATGTCCTGTTCCTCCTTTGGTCGCGCTTTCGGAATAAAAAAATCCTGAACGGGATCGTCCAGGACGAAAACCTCACTGCTGTTTCGTATTAAGCAGATTATATCGGAAAAACAGCCTGCTTTCAACCCTGTTTCCGTCATAAAACCCACGAAAGTTTTGGTTTTTCCCAAAATCGCCCTGTGCATTTTGACAGAAGTCCACAGCCAGAGAACACTTTCGTGAAATAATGTCCGCAAAAAAGAGGAACGGCGTTCCGTTCCTCTTTTTCAGGTTTTCTTGATGAAGCTCTCGCCGCACTTGGGGCAGCGGATGCTGATTTTCCCCTTGCCCTTGGGCACGCGCACCGTCTGGCGGCACTGGGGGCAGCGGAAGTAGCGGTGGCTGCGGTCCTTCAAGCGACGCAGCAGGCGCTCGAAAGCGGCGTTTTCGGCCCTTCTGGCCTCCACCTTGCGGCTGAACATGCGAAACAAGCCGTAAATCAGCGGAATGTAAGCCAGATTGTAAATGAGCATTTTGTCGGAGAAGCTGCCCACCAGGCACAGGATCATGCCCAGAATCAGAAGGGCGGTATTGAGTTTATCAGTACCATAACGGCCCTGCATGAATCTTTGCAGGGCGTAGCGGATTTTTTGAAACATATTATCACCATGCTCATTGTAAGCAACTTTGATGCAATTGGCAAGTCATTCCCCTCAGAATTTAAGAATTGTTCACTTTTCCGTCCGCAAAATCAAGAGCGGAAGGTGTGGCCGGCATAGAATCCGCGTGCCGCCCAGGCCCCGGGAGACCACGAGGCTTGTTTCCCCGGCCCGGTACAGGCCCGAGGTGTACTTTGGAAACAGGGTACGATCCGTATCCAACAGCCCGCCCACAAAGGGCAGGCGGATGACGCCGCCGTGACCGTGGCCGGAGAGCACCGTCTGCACCCCAAGGTCGGCGAACACCTCCGGCGGCTCGTTGCGGTGATTCAGGAGCAGAATATATGGTTCCTCCTGCACTTGGCGGATTTCTTCCACCAGCTTTCGCCGTGCTTCCCTGCTTGTGTGGCCGTTGGGATCGCAGAAACCCGCCAGGACGATGGCATCATTTGCGCGCTCGAGCAGCGCATAATCGTCGTCCAGAACCGTCACGCCCACCGCCGTCAGCGCAGCGGAAAGCTCGTTGACGCAGCCTGCGGCCCACTCATGATTGCCCGTCACATAACAGCACGGCGCAATGGCGGTGAGCGCTCCCACCAACTCCATCACCATGCCAATCTGCTCTTTTTCGTCCAATAGATCGCCGCACAGGGCGATCAGATCGGGCTGCGCCGTCTGCACCGTACGCAGCAGCCATTTATTTTCCGCGCCGAAGGATCTTGCGTGCAGGTCGCTGACCAGCAGCACGCGATAGCCATCAAAACCCTCCGGCAGCGCGGACGAAGAAACCACAACTTTTTCCGTCTGGATCCAGGTGTTATATCCCATCAGGAACAGCGTGATCGCTGCCGCAAAAAGCAGAAAACAGAAGAATTTTCGCATAAGCGCTCCTTTTTCGTCAAATGGTCTGAAAAATTCCGGAATTCACCGAGAATTCTTCTGACAGAATCGCACTTTTTCCTTGTAGAAGTCTGTCTTTTTTGCTATAATAGAGAGAAAAATTTATTTGGAAGTGTATTGCGTTGAAGTACGGAACCTGGAACATTGCCGGATACGAGCCTGCACATCAGCAGGCGCTGATGGATTCCGGCATTCTACCCCTGACCGCGGCCGTTCTGGCCAGCCGCGGTCTGTATGACCCGAAGCAGGCCCACGCCTTCTTAGAGCCGGAAACTGCCCTGGTGGATCCCTTCGAGCTGTACGACATGGATCGCGCCGTACAGCGGGTGCGTCTCGCCTTGCAGCGCGCCGAAAAGATCTGCGTCTACGGTGACTACGACGTGGACGGAATCACAGCCACATGCCTTCTTTTTGACTATCTGCGCTCCGTGGGCGCGGATGTGATGCACTACATCCCCAGCCGTCTGGAAGAGGGCTACGGCCTGAACCAGATGGCTGTGCAGCAGCTCGCTTCCGAAGGTGTGCAGCTGATCGTCACCGTGGACTGTGGCATCACCGCCATGGAAGAGGCCGAGCTCTGCCGCAGCCTGGGCATTGATCTTCTCATCACCGATCATCACGAGTGCAAAGAGCTCCTGCCCGAGGCCTGCGCCGTGGTAGATCCCCATCGCCGCGATGCGGAGTATCCTTACAGCAATCTGGCCGGCGTTGGCGTTGCCTTCAAGCTGGCCTGCGCCCTGCACGGCGATCAGGAGAAACTGCTGGAACGCTATTGCGACCTTTTGTGTCTGGGCACCGTAGCGGACGTGATGCCCCTGCTGGGTGAAAACCGCTGCTTTGTGGCCGCTGGTCTGCGCGCCCTGGAACGCCCCGCGCGCCCCGGCATTGCCGCGCTCATTCGCGCCTGCGGCTGCGAGGGCAAGAGCGTCACCTCCGGTACCATCGGCTATACCCTCTCTCCGCGCATCAACGCCGCCGGCCGCATGGGCCAGGTGGAACTGGCAACGGAACTTTTCCTGACCCGGGATCCCCGCCGTGCCGAGGAATTGGCCGATGCATTATGTAAACTTAATCGTCAGCGTCAGCAGATCGAACAGGAGATCTACGCCGATGCGACGCACCATCTGGGCGACGGCCCCCACACCGCCATCGTACTCTCCTCCGAGTCCTGGCATCAGGGCGTGGTGGGCATCGTGGCCTCCCGTCTGGCGGAAGAATACCACTGCCCCACCTTCCTGATCTGCCTGGACGGCGACAAGGGCAAGGCCTCCTCCCGCTCCCACGGCGGATTCAACCTGTTCTCCGCCCTGGATGAGCTGTCGGACCTGCTGGAAGGCTTCGGCGGCCACGCCCTGGCAGCCGGTTTTACCATCCTGCGCCACCAGATCGATCCCTTCCGCGAGGCGATCGTACAGTTGGCCGGCGACTACTACGAAGAAACCGAAGCAGTTGCGTCCCTGCGCATTGACTGCGAAGCGCCCCTGAGCGCCTTCACCCTGCAGAACGTGGCGGACCTGAACCATCTGGAGCCCTGCGGCTCCGGCTGCCCGAACCCCGTCTTCTGCCTGAGCAGCATGCGTGTGGAGCAGGCCTCTGAGGTGGGCGGCGGCAAGCATCTGCGGCTGCGCCTCAGCCGCGACGGTCTGAGCTTCAACGGCATTTTCTTCTCCAACACCGCCAAGAAGGCCGCCATCTGCGAGGGCGACACCGTGGATATCGCCTTCACGCCCCAGGTGAACGAATACCGCGGGATGCAGTCGGTGCAGTTTGTGCTGTGCGATATTCGCCCGGATGAGCGCTGCCGCGCCGAGTCCGATCTGGACGAGGCCGCGTACCTGTCGGTGCAGCAAGGCACCGCGCCCGAAGCGGAGCTCCGCAGAGCCCTGCCCCAGCGCGGCGAGTTCATCGCCGTTTGGAAATATCTGGCCAGCCGCAGCACCGACAACGTCCTCGACGAGGACTTCTCCCTGCTGTGCCGCAACATTGCCCGCTTCTCGGGCCTGCCGTGTTCCCCGCTGCGCACCCACATCTGCCTGGATGTGTTCTCGGAGCAAGGCCTGATTAAACTGAAAACCACCCGCAGCAGCGTACATATCCGGCTGACCTGCGAGGGAAAGAAAGCAGATTTGAACCAGAGCAGCATTCTTGCCGAGATTCGGCGCCGGCTGCAGCAATGACCGATAGAAAGGAAGAACAAGATGGAATCCGTACAGGCGCATTATGACTCCATGGTGGAAGCCATCAAAAAATACGCCCCGCTGGCGGACATGGCCCTGATCGACGAGGCCTTCCTCTATGCAGAGAAGATGCATGAGACCCAGAAGCGCCGCGACGGCTCGCCGTATATCATTCACCCCCTGGCCGTGGCGGAGATCATCGCTGAAATCGGCCTGGATACCGACGCCATCCTGGGTGCCCTGCTGCACGACTGCATTGAGGACACCCGCGCCACCTTTGACGACATCGCCACCCGCTTCGGCCGCCCCGTGGCCGAGATGGTCGAGGGCGTTACCAAACTGACCCGCGTGCAGTACTCCACCGCCGAAGAGCAGCAGATGGAGAATCTGCGCAAGATGTTCATGGCCATGAGCAAGGACATCCGCGTCATCATCATCAAAATCGCCGACCGTCTGCACAACACCCGCACCCTGGAATACCAATCGCCGGAAAAGCAGATCATCAAATCCATGGAAACCATGGAGATCTACGCTCCGCTGGCTTACCGTCTGGGCATGCAAAAGATCAAGACCGAGCTGGAGGACTCCAGCCTGCGTTACCTGGATCCGGACGGCTATTCCCGCATCATGGAATTCCTTTCTTCCCACAAGAAGGAAGTGGACCAGTTCATGAACGACGTGCAGAGTATGATCACCGCTCGTCTGGATGCCGTTGGCATCGAGGGCGATATCTACGGCCGCGTGAAGCACGTCTACTCCATCTACCGCAAAATGGATAAACAGTCCAAGAGTCTGGACGACATCTATGACCTGTACGCCTTCCGCGTGATCGTGGGCAGCATTTCCGACTGCTACAACGTTCTGGGTCACATTCACGACCTGTTCAACCCCGTGCCCGGACGCTTCAAGGACTATATCTCCACCCCCAAGCCCAACATGTACCAGAGCCTTCACACCACCGTCATCGGTGAGGACGGCATCCCCTTCGAAGTGCAGATCCGCACCTGGGAGATGCACGAAACTGCCGAGTACGGCGTTGCCGCCCACTGGAAATACAAGCAGGACGGCCAGGGCGCCGGACAGGAGCAGCAGTTTGAGTGGGTGCGCCGTCTGCTGGAAAACCAGCAGGACACCGACGCGGAGGAGTATGTCCACTCCCTGAAGATCGACATGTTCGACGACGAAGTGTTCGTCTTTACCCCCAAGGGCAAGGTCATCTGCCTGCCCGCAGGCTCCACCCCCATCGACTTCGCCTATGCCATCCATTCCGGCGTTGGCAACAGCATGGTGGGCGCCAAGATCAACGGCCGCATCGCCAGCTACGATATGGAACTCAAAAACGGCGATATCGTGGAAGTGCTCACCTCCAAGGCCGCTAAGGGCCCCAGCCGCGACTGGCTCAAGCTCTGCCACAGCAACCAAGCTCGCATGAAAATCAAGCAGTGGTTCAAGAAGGAGCGTCGGGATGAGAACATCGTTCAGGGCCGTGCCAGCATAGAAGCAGAGCTCAAGCGCATGAGTGTGCCCCTGAGCGTGCTGCAGAACGAAGAGCTGCTGCCCACTCTCTTGAAAAAGGTCAGCTTCGATTCCCTCGACGATCTCTACGCCGCCATTGGCTACGGCGGTATCACCGCCGTCAAGGCCGTTAACCGCATCCGCGAAGAACTGTTGCGCGCCTCCCGCGCCCAGCAGCAGAAGGAAAACGACGGTGCTGTCAATCCTCTGTCCCCGCGTCAGAGCAAGCGCAGCGACAGCGGCGTCATTGTGGAGGATTTCGACTCCGTCCTTATCAAGTTCTCCCGCTGCTGCACTCCCGTTCCCGGCGACGACATCGTGGGCTTCATCACCAAAGGCTACGGCGTTTCCATCCATCGCCGCGACTGTCCCAACGCCGCCCACGCTGCCGATCCCGAGCAGGCCGGCCGCTGGGTCAAGGTCAGCTGGGCGGACACCCCGGTGGATCCGTTCTCCACTTCCCTGGAGATCCACTCTGTGGACCGCGACGGCCTGATGCTGGACATCGCCATGGTGATGACCGGTCTGCGCCTGAAGGTCACCGAGCTCAATGCCCGGGCTCTGCCGGACAGCAAGTGCATCATCTCCCTCACCTTCGAGGTGCAGGATGTCAATCAGCTCAACAACGTCAGAAACAAGATCCGTATGATCAGCGGCGTCGCCGACGTCGTGCGTTCCCACGGTTAAAAAAAGGAGATCCCATGCGAATTGTTCTTACCCGCGTCAAGGAAGCCAGCGTCACCATCGATGGCACCGTGGTCGGGAGTATCGGCCAGGGCTTTCTGATCCTTCTGGGCATTGCCCCGGAGGATACCCCCGCGCACTGCCGCAAACTGTGCGAAAAGGCTCTGGGCCTGCGTATTTTTGAAGATGAAAACGGCAAGATGAACTTAGGCCTTTCCGATGTGGGCGGCAGCGTGCTGGTGGTCAGCCAGTTCACCCTCTACGGTGATTGCTCCCACGGCCGCCGGCCGGGTTTCACCGGCGCCGCCGGCCCGGATCACGCCATCCCCCTGTATGAGCAGTTCCTCGCAGAGTGCGAGGCGCTGGGCTTCCCGCCCCAGCACGGCGTCTTCGGCGCCGATATGAAGGTCGCCTCCGTCAACGACGGCCCCGTGACCCTGATCATCGACACAAAGGATCTGAAAATCGGATGAAAATTGCCGTTCTGAGCCTGGGCGCTTACCAGACCAACTGCTATATCGTCTTCGACGAGCAGACTCGTGACGGTGTGGTCATCGACCCCGGCTACCAAGATGCTCGCGTGAGCGCGTTCCTCACGGGCGAAGGCCTCAAGCTGCACGCCATCCTGCTGACTCACGGTCACTTTGACCATGTGGGCGGTGTGGATGCCCTGCGGGGCGATACCGTTCCCGTCTACCTGTGCAAAGCCGATCTGGCCCTGCCGGGCAGCATGACCACCCTGGATCCCAACGGGGACTACTGCTTCTACTCTGAGGGCGATGTGCTGCAGTTCGGCACCCTTGCTTTCACCGTGCTGCACACCCCGGGGCATACCCCGGGCTCTTCCTGCCTGCAGTGCGAGGATGTGCTCTTTACCGGCGATACGTTGTTTGCCGGCTCCTGCGGCAGAACGGATTTCCCTCTGTCGGATCCTGACGCCATGATTGCCTCCCTGCGCCGTCTTTATGCTCTGGAGGGCGATTTTGCCGTGCTCCCCGGCCACGGGCAGACCTCTACCCTCTCCCGGGAGCGCGCTACCAATCTCTATATGAAAGAGGCGATGAGCGGATGAAGCTGCTGCTTCTCGGCCACGATTGCCGCTACGCCCTGGAACAGCTCTGCCTGTGCCTGTTCCCGGACCACAAACCTGAATATACGGAAGAACCCTTCACCGGCGACGGCGTGGTAAGTGCCCTTTGGACCACGGAAACCGGCGCTCTGGCCCGGGCAGAGATCCGCCTGGATGGCCGCGTTGCCATCGCCGAGCAGGCCTTCCAGGGCGAAAGCCTCTCCGAGCCCATGCGCCGGCAGATCCTGCGCCAGAGTCTGTATCTGGCGGCCCTGGAGCTGCTGCCCGAGGCGCCCGCCTGGGGCGCCCTGTCCGGCGTGCGTCCCACCAAGCTCACCACCCGGCATCTGCTTTCCGGCGGTGACGAGGCCTCCGCCGACCGTCTGCTGGATGAAACCTATTTTGTCTCCCCCGTGCGCCGCAAGCTGTGCATCGATTCCTCTCTGGCCACCGTTCAGGCCATGCAGCTGCTGGATGCGCGGGATCTGTCTGTCTATCTGGGCATTCCCTTCTGCCCCACCCGCTGCGCCTACTGTAGCTTCGTCAGCCAGGCCATTGGCCGCTCCGGCAAGCTGCTGAGCCCTTACCTGGAGGCCCTTCTGAAGGAAGTGCGTTTCTGCGGCGAGGAACTGAAGAAAACCGGCCACCGAGTGCGCACCCTCTACATCGGCGGCGGTACCCCCACCACCTTGTCTGCCGAGCAGCTGGACGTGCTGATGGGCGCCATTGAGGAGAGCTTTGACCTCTCGGCCCTTTTGGAATACACCGTGGAAGGCGGCCGCCCGGACACTTTGGATGAAGAAAAACTGCGGGTGATCCATTCCCACGGCTGCACCCGCATCAGCATCAATCCCCAGACCATGTGCGACGAAGTGTTGCAGGCCGTGGGCCGCACCCACACTGCAGAGGACGTCTGCCGCGCCTTCCGTCAGGCGCGCGAGGCGGGCTTCACCAACATCAACATGGACCTGATTGCTGGTCTGCCCGGCGACACCCCGGATCGTTTCCGTGACTCCCTTGCCCGGGTCATGGACTTGGATCCCGAGAACATCACCGTGCACACCCTGGCCCGCAAGCGCTCCAGCGACCTGTTCTTCGAAAAGGTCGGCCTGCCGGATGACGAGGCCGTGGGCGAAATGGTGGATTACTCGATTAAAACCCTGCAAAACGGCAATTTTAAGCCATACTATCTCTACCGACAGAAATACATGTCCGGCAGTTTTGAAAACACCGGCTGGACAAAACCGGGTTATCCCGGCCTGTACAACATATACATGATGGAGGAAGTGCATACCATCCTCTCCCTAGGCTCCGGTGGAATGAGCAAACTCAATCTGCCCGGCGGCAAATTGGAGCGGCAGCACAACCCCAAATATCCCAAGGAATACACCGAGCGCATCGACCTGGTGATCGAACAGAAGCGGGACTTCTTCCGCTCCCTGGCCGCGCTCTGAAAGGATGCGAGAACATGGATACGCTTTTTTCCAACGTCACCTGCGTCACAATGGACGATGCCATGCGCGTACTCACCGACGCTTTTGTGGGCGTGAAGGACGGCAAGATTTCTTACATCGGCCAGGTTGCTCCCGAAGAGCAGCCCCAGAAGATCATCGACGGCACCGGCATGGTTCTGATGCCGGGCCTGATCAACTGCCACACCCATCTGCCCATGACCATCCTGCGCGGTTTTGCCGACGACTATCCCCTGGATGTGTGGCTCAACGAGCACATCTTCCCCAAGGAAGCCAAGCTGGACGACCGCACCGTGAAGGCCGCCACGCTCCTGGGCATTGCCGAGTGCCTGCGCTTCGGCGTGACCTCCGTCTCCGACATGTACGACCACTGCAACGCCATCGCCGAGGCCGTGGCGGAGAGCGGCATTAAGGCCAACCTCTCCCGCGGCACCACCATGTTCATTGGCGACGACTTCGACTTTGAGACCTTCCCCGGCTGCGTGGAGCAGGTGCAGACCACCGACAAGTGGCACGGCTACGACAACGGCCGCATCGTGGTGGAGACCTCCATCCACGCCGAGTACACCTCCACCTACCAGCTCTGGGATGCCATCTCGGAGTACGCCATCAACGAGAAGCTGGGCCTGCAGATCCACCTCTCCGAAACGAAGAAGGAGCACGAGGACTGCAAGGAAAAGTACGGTCTGACCCCCGCCCAGCTGCTGGACTGCCACAACGTATTCCTGCCCCGCGTCACCGCCGCCCACTGCGTGTGGCTGGAAGAAGAGGACATGGCCCTTCTGGGCAAGCGCGGCGTTTCCGCCGTGCACTGCCCCGTGAGCAACTTAAAGCTCGGCAGCGGCATCGCCAACGTCATGGACATGGTGAAAGCCGGCATGAACGTCTGCCTGGGCACCGACGGCGACGCTTCCAACAATAACATGGACCTGTTTGAAGAAATCAAGCTGGCGGCCCTGCTGGCCAAGGGCAAGAGCATGGATCCCACGGCGGTGAATGCCTCGGCTGCCCTGATGATGGCCACGGTCTGCGGCGCCCGCGCCCAGGGCCGCGAAAAAGAGTGCGGCCAGATCAAGGTCGGCATGGACGCGGACCTGATCCTCCTGGACTTCACCGGCCCCCATCTGATCCCCTGCCACAACGTGATCTCCAGCCTGGCCTACGCCGCCTCCGGTCACGACGTGGTGATGACCATGGTGCGCGGCAATATCCTCTACGCCGCCGGCAAGTTCACCACCATTGACCTGAACGCCGTCATGCAGGAGCTGGCCGAGCACGGCATGCCCCTGGTGTTTATGAACGAAGAAAAGGACTGATCCCATGGCTGATAATCCCGTCAAACGCCAGAGTTTCCTGCAGGGCGCGGCGATCCTCGCCCTGGCCACCGCGGTGGTCAAACTCATCGGCGCCTGTTATAAAATTCCCCTGGGCATCGTCATCGGCGATGCCGGCTACGGCTACTTCACCACCGCGTACGATATTTACTCGGTGTTGTTGATGATTTCCACCACGGGCCTGCCCGTGGCCATGAGCCGCATGATCTCCGAGGCCCGCACTCTGGGCCACAATGCCCAGATCCAGAAAATCTACCGCACCAGCCTGACGATTTTCCTGGCAATCGGCATCGTGGGCTCCGGCGGTATGCTCATCCTCTGCCGCCAGCTGGCTGCGTGGATGAACTCCCCCAATTCCTGGATTGCCATCGCCTCCCTGGCTCCGGCGCTGCTGTTCATCTGCCTGATTTCCGCCTACCGCGGCTTCTTCCAGGGCCAGAGCAACATGACTCCCACCGCGGTCAGCCAGATTTTTGAGGCTCTGAGCAAGCTGGCCATCGGCCTCTCTGTTGCCTGGATCATTATGAAGCGCACGGGCGATGCCGCCATGGCCGCCGGCGGCGCCATTCTAGGCGTCACCATCGGCTGCGTGATCTCCGCTCTGTATCTCGGCGCGCGCCATCGCCAGGCCAGCCGCGACCTGGCCTCTGACCGCTCCGCCACCAAATCCACCGGCGAGACGGCAAAACAGCTTCTGTCCATCGCCATTCCCATCACTCTGGGTTCCGCAGGTCTGCAGATCATCAACCTGATCGATGCCAAGCTTCTCATGCAGCAGCTGCTGGGCCCCGCCGGCTTCCAGCAGGCGGATGCGGACGTGCTCAAGGGTATCTACAACTTCTGCCAGACCATCTTCAACCTGCCCTGCGCCTTTATTACGCCCCTGACGGTATCCATCATCCCCGCGGTGACGGAGCGCCTGACGCTAAAGAACAAAAACGGCGCCCGCATTGTGGAAGAATCCGGCCTGCGCATCACGGCTCTTCTGTGCATGCCCTGCGCGGTGGGTCTTGCCGTGATGGCCGGTCCCATTCTGCAGATGCTGCGCGGTTATGAGGGACAGCTTCTCACCACCGGCGCGGTGATCCTGGCCATCCTGGGGGTGGCAGTCATCTTCAACTCCCTGGTGCTGCTGACCAACGCCATTATGCAGGCCCACGGCTATGTGACCCTGCCGGTCATCAACATGCTCATCGGCGGCGTGGTGAAGGTCATCATCAACTACATCCTCATCGCCCGGCCCGAGATCAACATCATGGGCGCGCCCATCGGCACGCTGTGCTGCTATGTGACCATCGCAGCGCTGAACCTGATTGCCATGCGCAGAGTGGTCAATGCCCATCCGCGGGTGCTCTCCACCATCGTCAAGCCCACCCTGGCGGCTGCCGCCATGGGCCTGGCTGCCTTCATGAGCTATGACGTGGCCGCCACGTATCTGCCCCAGAAGATCGCGTGCCT
Organism: Oscillospiraceae bacterium; assembly: GCA_015067925.1. GTDB lineage: Bacteria > Bacillota > Clostridia > Oscillospirales > Oscillospiraceae > SIG488. Next base: position 31,128 of record SVLN01000009.1, on the reverse strand, counting down.
GGCTGCCATCTGTGTGGCTGCTGCGGTGTACTTTGTGTTTGTGATCGTCCTGCGGGCCATCACCAAGGATGACTGCATGCTGCTGCCCAAGGGCGAGAAGATCGCCAAGTTGCTCAGAATCCGATAACATCGCGTTTTGTGCATCTTTTTTCTTTATAATTGCATTATTTTTTCGAAATTACTTGCGAAAGTTGGGAAACTATGGTAGATTTTAAGACGAAAGACAAATACGGCTTTGAAGATCTTTTGAAGATCATGACCATTCTGCGCTCCCCCGGGGGCTGCGTGTGGGATGCCGAGCAGACCCATGAGACCATCCGCCGCGACTTTCTGGAAGAGACCTACGAGGTCTGTGAGGCCATCGACGCCAAGAGCACAGAAGATCTGTGTGAGGAGCTGGGCGATGTGCTGCTGCAGGTGGTCTTCCACACCGAGATCGAGCGCGAGGCAGGTCACTTTGACATTGACGACGTCTGCGACGGCGTGTGCAAAAAGATGATCTATCGCCATCCGCACGTCTTTGCCGACACCCAGGTGGCCAACTCCGCCGAGGTCATTGAAAATTGGGACGCCCTCAAGCGCGTGGAAAAGAGCCAGGAAACTGAAACCTCCGCTCTGCGCTCCGTGGCCCGGGCACTGCCTGCCCTGTGGCGGGCGGAAAAGGTGCAGCACAAGGCCGCCAAGGCCGGTGTGAAGCAGTCCTCAGAGCAGGCCATGGCCAATGTGGCCGCTGCCTGCGCCAAGCTGCAGGAAAACCCTGACGACATCGGTAGGAACCTGGGTTCCCTTCTCTTTGCCTGTGTCGGTCTGGCAGAAGCCTCCGGCCGGTTGGACTGCGAAGTGCTGCTGCACGACGCCGCCGATCGTTTTGTCGATCGCTTTGAGCAGGCAGAAACTGTCTGCATTCAGAACAACTCGTCCATCCGCGAGCTTCCCGAAGAAGCATCGCTTGCCCTGCTGCACGCGGAAAACGCGTAAGCTGCAGGCCATAAACAAATTAACTAAAGGGGAAAATGAAACAATGAACAAGACCGAACTCGTCGCTCAGGTTGCTGCAAAGCTGAGCATCTCCAAGAAGGACGCAGAAGCTGCTGTCAGCACCACTTTTGAGACCATCGCCGCCGCTCTGGCTGCCGGTGACAAGGTTCAGCTGGTTGGCTTTGGCACTTTTGAGACCAAGAAGCGCGAAGCACGCATGGGCCGCAACCCCCGCACCAAGGAAAACATCGAGATCCCGGCTGCCACCGTTCCCGTTTTCAAGGCCGGCAAGGGCCTGAAGGATCAGGTTGCCAAGTAAAAATATTGGAAGGCGGGCTTCGTGCCCGCCTTCTTGCATCTTTTGGAGGAACAATTATGCGACTGGATAAATTTCTGAAGGTTTCCCGTCTGATCAAACGCCGCACCGTGGCCAACGAGGCCTGCGACAACGAGCGCGTGAGCGTCAACGGACGCCCGGCCAAGGCATCGTATGATGTAAAAATCGGCGACGTGCTGGAGATCCGCTTTGGTCAGAAGACCCTGAAGGTAGAGGTCCTGCAGGTGGCCGAAGCCATGCGCAAGGACGATGCCGCCACCCTGTACCGGGAACTGCCCAACTAAAGGCATAACCGAGCCACCCTTCTCATATGCTCTACTACGAACATAAGAAGGGTGGTTTTCTCATGGCATACGCGTTTTCCGAACCCCTGCAGCAGGAGCACAAGCTCACCCTGGACAACCGCGGCAAACTGGTGGTGTCCGGTGTGGAGGATGTGGAGAGCTTCGACGAACAGGCCATTGTGCTTGTCACCGTCCGGGGCGTTCTGATCGTCAGGGGCAATGGCCTTCATTTGCAGTCTTTGGATCTGCAGGGCGGCTGTGTCACAGTCGATGGCGTCATCGATTCGCTGGTGTATGAACTCCCGCGACAGACCGGCAGTCTGCTGCGCAGACTCTTCCACTGATGCAGCAGAGCGTTGCCCTGCAAAGTCTGCAGTTTGTCCTCTGCGGTGCGCTGGGTTTGGCTCTGGCAGTTTTCTACGATGCGCTGCGCGCCCTGCGGCGGGAATGTCACGTTCCCGCCTGGATCGCAGACCTGTTGTTCTGCCTTGGCTGCCTGGCTTCCATGTTGCTGTTCGCCCTGTATCCCGGCCGCGGAGAGTTTCGCCTGTTCATGTTCTTAGGGCTGATTCTGGGCAGTATTTTTTATTTTTTGACTCTCAGCGGACCGATTCTGCACCTCCTCTCATTCTTATTAAGAATCATTCTTATTATTATTGGTTTTCTCTGCTTTCCCATCAAATTTTTGATAAAAAAATTTTATAAAATTTCATTTTCCCTCTTTTCAAGAGTGAAAAAATGGTTTAGAATGAGATTAGTAATAAAATGCGCATTTTATAAACAGCGCAACTCGGAGGGTGAAGCAAGTGAAGTTCCGCAGATCGTCACTTCTGTCCAAATTGATCATTCTGGCACTGATTGCATATGCCACCGTTACCCTGATTTCTCTGCAAACGCAGATCACGGACACGCTTTCCGCATCCCAGCAGCTCGAAAACGAGATCGTCTCGCTGACCGAGCAGAACATGCAGCTGACCGACCAGATCGCTCAGGTCAACACCATCGAGGGCGTCACGGATATCGCCCGCACCAAGCTTGGCCTGGTCACGGAAGGCGAGATCGTCTTCTATGACATCGGTCGTTAAAACGAAGCATACCCCTATTCTAAGGAGGATATATACCGCAGTATGGATTTTACAGTAGGCGCAATCGTGGACGGCAAGGTCAAAACCATCACCAAGTTCGGTGCATTCGTCACCCTGCCGGGGAACAAAACAGGCATGGTACATATTTCTGAGGTTTCCCATGTCTATGTCAACGACATTCATGATTTTCTGACGGAAGGTCAGGACGTGAAGGTCAAGATCATTGACATTGACGCAGCGGGAAAGATCAACCTCTCCATCAAAAAGACGCAGGAGCCCCCTGCCCGTCAGCAGGCACCCCGTCAGCAGGCACCGCGTCCTCCCCGCCCTGCCCAGTCGACCTCTGCCCAGAATCCGAGCGCCTCGCGCAGAAATCCCCAGCCGAAGGAGCCCGCCTCCTTTGACGAAATGCTCAAGCAGTTCATGGCGGATTCTGACAGCAAGATCTCTTCCATCCGGCAGTATTCTGATCATAAGAGCAAAACCAGACGCAGATAATCCAAACAAACAGATGCGCCCATTTCGGTTTCGAAATGGGCGCTTTTTGAAAGGCAGGTTTTCCCTTTGAAGGTTCTGATCTCCGGCGGCAGCCGCGGCATTGGCGCGGCCTGCGTCCGTCGCTTTGCAGCCTCCGGCTGGGATGTAACATTGATATACGCCGCCAGCGGCGCAGCCGCTGCGCAGCTCTGCGCCGAGACCGGTGCCACGGCCATTCAGGCCGACGTGGCGGATCCCGCGGCCGTCCGAGCTGCCGTAAACGGCGAAACCTTTGACGCTCTCATTTGCTGCGCGGGCATCGCCTCCTACGGTCTGTTCCAGGACCTGGGCGACGATGACTGGCAGCGGCTTTTGAACGTAAACATCGGCGGCGTGCGCAGCTGTGTAAACGCCGTGCTGCCCGGAATGCTGGCATCCCAGCAGGGCAGCATTGTCACCATCGGCTCCATCTGGGGCGAGGTGGGCGCCTCCTGCGAGGCGGCCTATTCCGCCACCAAGGGCGCCGTGCATGCCCTGACCCAGGCTCTGAGCAAGGAACTGGGACCTTCCGGTATCCGCGTCAACTGCGTCAGTCCCGGCGTCATCCAAACAGACATGATCGCCCATTTTTCTGACGAGGATCTGCAGGCCATGGCGGAGGAAACCTCCCTGGGCCGCATCGGGCAGCCCGAGGACGTGGCCAACGCCGTCTACTTCCTCTGCTCCAAGGATGCCGGTTACATCACCGGCCAGATCCTGAGTGTGGGCGGCGGCTTCGGAACGTAATCACAGGGCCATGACCCGGGCAAAGTTCTCCTCGTTGTGCTCGATCTCCCGGCTGTAGCGGTACACTGCGGTAATAGGATCTGCACCGGCTGAAATCAGGCGGCGAATCATCACCGCACCCATAACACCCGCGCGCACCCGCGGCAACAGGGCGTCATCGTTCACCGCTTTGAGCACATAACGGAACAGATGGTGATACAGATACCTGGTTGCTGCATCTTCCGCTGCTTCTGTCACTGTGTCTGGTTGTGCTGCGAGCAATTGCGGCCAGTCCGGGCGCAGGATGGTAAGGCCATTGTAAAACTGCACCAGTTCCGCCTCGTTTACCTGGAATCCTTTGATTCGTTTGGGCAGCGGAAGCTGCAGGAGCTTTTCGGGATGACCCTTATCCAACTGCTTCTGGGCTGCTTCCGCCATGGCCAGCAGTTCCGCAAGGCACTCGTCCATGGGCCGTGCTTCCATCACCAGGCGCAGCAAGCGGCTGCGCAGGGCCCGCAGGCCCAGATAGAGGGCCGGATTTAGCTCATTGGGTTCCGTGACGGGTTTTCCGTCCTCCTGGGTGTCCAGCTGCAGAGTATCGCTCTGCAGCAAACGGCGTGCCGCCTCAGGACAAGCCGGGGAAAAGCTCACTTCCCGGGTGGCACCGTACTCTTCCACAAACCGCGGGAAATAATCGCAGTTACGGCTCAGTGCCTCCGCTCCGTGTGCCAACTGAATGCTGCACAAGCCTTTTTCATTCAAAAAAGGGCAGTAGCCGCCGCGCAGCTGAAAGCAGGCGCCGTCGTCATCGCAAATCTCTGCGCGGATTCTTTCACCTAACTCTCCCGGCATCGTCTGATAGCGAACCAGGGTTGCTTCATCCAAAGCAATCTCCCAATCGCGGCAACAAGTGTCCGGACACGCGCCTGCCAGGCAGGCAAAATCCTTCATACACGAAAGCATCACGGTTTTCATGGTATCAACTCCCTTGACCGTGTCATTATATCGCGGCTATGTTTATTTGACAAGCACGCTCGCAGAATCCGCCTTGAATTTTCCCGGCCATTCGGGTATGATATCAACACCGAATAAAAAAGGAGTTTCTTTTCATGGATCGCAAAAAAAGAAAAGCATTTCATACGACCCGCGCCATGATAATCGGCCTCATTGGTCTGGCGCTGCTCGTCGGCGCGATGGTCTACGCCTGGACCACCAACCGCCCCGACATTAAGGAAGGCAGCAAAACCATCACCGTGGAAGTGGTCAATGATCTGGGAGAAACCACCACCTACCTCCACAAGACCGATGCCTTCTTCCTGATCCAGGCACTGAAGGAGATTGACGGCCTCACAATTGAGGGCGATGAGTCTGAGTACGGTATGTTTATCAAATCCATCAACGGCCTACGCGCAGTTTACGAACTGGACAATGCCTACTGGAGCGTTTACGTCAATGGCGAGTACGCCACCCAGGGCGTGGAAACCCAGCCCGTGAACGACGGCGACACCTTTACCCTCACCTATGAACCGGCGTAAAGGAGTCATCGGAGCCAGGGATATTGCCGTCTGCGCCGCGATGGCTGCCCTGCTGGAAGTCAGCAAGCTGGCGCTGAGTTGGCTGGCCAATGTGGAGCTGGTGAGTTTTCTGATTCTACTCTTCGCCTGCTATTTTGGCTGGCGGGTGCTGCCTGCGGCATTCGCCTTTGTAGGACTGGAAGTGCTGGTCTGGGGTGTCAACCTCTGGACCATTTCCTATCTCTACCTCTGGCCATTGTTGGCATTGATTGGTCTGGCGCTGCGTAAGATGCAGCCGGCACTCGCTTGGGCTTTGGTCAGCGGTGCGTTCGGCCTGCTCTTTGGCGCCTTGTGCGCCATCCCCTATCTGTTCATCGGCGGCTGGCAGTTTGCCGTCAGCTGGTGGATCGCAGGCATCCCCTTTGATCTGGTGCACGGCGGCGCGAATTTTGTCATCGCCCTGATCCTCTGGCGGCCCATTGGTCGCCTGGCGGAACGACTGCAGCTGCATCTTGCATAGCATAAAAAGCATGGGAAATCCCATGCTTTTTTCTTTGCACATGAGTTTTACCCATTGACATTTGACACTCAAACATTTATGATGGATGTATCAATCAACCGTTTTAACGAAAAAAAGGAGGAATCTTTATGAGCACCATGCCCAAGTTCCCGGAAAAGGAAATCAAGCCGATCCCGCCCATTCCCCAGTATCCCCGTGCCTTTCTGAATCAGAAGTACATGCTGCCCGAGGACCAGATCCACGAAGTTTATGACGACGGCAATGTCATTGGCATTGAGTGCAGCATCCTGCTTCCTGCCTACCATGGCTATCCCCTGAGCATGATCGATCACATCGTTGCACGTTACGATCAGGCGGAGTTCATCAATGACCCCATGACCCTTACTGTGGGTGGACACACCTACACCTTCAAGCAGATGAAGACCATGTCCACCATCTTCTGGGAGTATGGCGAGTACGCCAAGCTGTTCATCCCCATCCCCGGCGGTGTGGGCCTGGGCGTGCACAAGCTACAGGTGGGTATCGCCATCAATGGCGGCATCGCCCGTCCGGCCACCCCCGGCTGGGCCACAGCCATCATCAACTTCATTGAGAACTGAGGAGGTAGAATCATGGGTATCAAATTAGGTGTTTCCCTTTACAGCTATCAGTCCCTTTTCCTGCGCCATATGATCGACATCGAAGGCGCCATGAAAGAGATCCAGAAACTCGGTGCTTCCGGCCTGCAGATGCTGGGCGAAGAGACCCCGCTGCGTCCGCGCTATCCCCGCCTGTATGACTCCGACATCGCCCGCTGGAACGAGCTGTGCGACAAATACGGCATTGTGCCCACCTGTCTGGATGCCGAAACCTACCCGCACCTGTTCGGCGATCGCTATCTGACCGCCCAGGAGCAGGCCGATCAGCTGGAAGACGACCTCTGCTATGCTTCCAAGCTGGGTTTCAAGGTCATCCGCGTGCTCTGCGGCGTAGATCCGGAAGTAGTCAAGCTGGCCATCCCCGCCGCCGAATACTACGGCGTGAAAATGGGTCTGGAGATCCATCCGCCCCTGTCCATTGACGGCTTCGCCGTGAACCGCTTCCTGGAAATGGCGGACAAGAGCGGCAGCAAGATGCTGGGCCTGATTCCCGACTTCGGCATCTTCAAGAAGGGCGCCAACGGCCACACCCTGTACTATGCGCAGGTCATGGGCGCGGATCCCGACGTGCTGGCATGGATCAATGAGTGCATGATGCTGGGCATCCCCGAAGCCCAGATCAAGGAAGAGCTCAAAGCCCACGGCTGCGATCATCCCTTGTATATGAACACCGCCAGCGACCACATGAGCAACTTCCAGGACGCCGACAAGCTCAGAGCCGTTAAGGATTACATCCTGCACTTCCACGGCAAGTTCTGGCGCATGAACGACGACTACACAGAAGTCTCCATCGATTACGAAAAGCCCTTCCGCGTGCTGAAAGAAATCGGCTGGGACGGCTACATCTGCTCCGAATTCGAAGGTCAGCGCGCCTACATGGGCCAGGAGTGCCCCTACGAAGAGGACGAAATCGAACAGGTCCGCCGTCATCACGTGATGATGAACCGCCTGCTGAATGAGGCATAAAGGCAAATACAAAAACGTCTGCATCTTACGATGCAGACGTTTTTTCATTCATTCTCAGAGAAGATATGCCAGATGCCGCTGACGCAGACCACATAGACCGTGTCGCCTTCTTTGACCTCGCCGTAGATTACATGTTCTCCGGGAATCAGTTCCTTGGTGCCGTCAGGGAACTCAATTCGAACCGGGACGGCAGAGGTAAACTTCGCTTCCTCGCAGGCCACAACCAACACCAGGTCAAAGACCCGGTCATTATTGGAATCAACACAGATGATCTCGCTGCGATCATACTCACCAATCAGGCAATAACGATCGGAAAGCTGGTAATTAAAATAATACTGTGTCTCAGCCCCCACACTGAAACCATTGTTAAACATGAAAGCTTCGTAGGTCAGATAGTCCTTGAAGCTCAGGCAGGTCTCATCAGTGTGGACATGGGGAAGACCAACAACCTCATCATCCTTGACAAAGATATCCACACGGCGGCCAACATACTCCAAACCGGTGGAAACGTTGAACGCACGGTGCTCAGCAATCTTGGTATATCCCTTTTCCAGGTGACCATCATGCAGATTCAGGTCAGCATACTCATTGGCCGTCAGCAGTTCAGTATAACGAATCAGGCCGAAGCGATGCTCGAACAGGCTGGTGGGATTCAGGAGTGCATCCGTGTAGTAGATAGGCTTCCCATCCACCCAGCGTTCGATCTGATAGCAGCTGGCAGCGTTGTAGAGCAGCAGGCAGCAATCATCGCGGGTGATAAACTGATCGAGGCCCTTTTCGAAACCAGAGAGTAGATTTGTTTGCTCGATCAAGCTCTCAATGCGGCTGTCTGTGACGTTTTCATAACCGAGAAGTCGGAGCATGGTGCGGCAGAAGTCGCGCACAGTGACCGCCAGGTTCGGCTGGAACCTTCCATCAGGCGACAGCGTCATCATGCCCATATCCACCACATAAGCAATGTAACTCTCGGCCCAATGACCCTTGTAGATATCTGCCGCTTTGCAGACGCCGCCGTAGACTGTGATATCCAACAGGCGGCAGGCCATCACCGCGGCTTCGGCACGGGTGACGTTACGGCCGGGATTGAACGTGCCATCGGGGTTGCCGGAAATGACGCCCAAATCATAAAGGATGGCGCAATCGGCATAATGGTTGATCTGATCCGCGTCCGTAAAGGGCAGCACATTACGATCCGCCGCGCTGACAGAGAAAGCCACGCAGGAAAGCAGCAGTGCAAGGGTCAGGATCAAACAAGCAAGGCGTTTCATACGCAGCCTCCTTTCGTTTTCTTGTTTCCAATTTAATGCCTGGAAGGAAAAAAATCAAGTCATTCCGGCTATTTGTAACATGGATTTAATGTTGGAGGAAACCCATGGAATTGCAGGATATTTCTGCCTTTCGATCAGAAAACTTACAACACAAAAAGAACACCCCAGGCCGAAGCCTGGGGTGTTTTGCTAGGGTTTAGAAGCCGAAATTCTAATTAGGAATTAGGCCTGGGGCTTCATGGGATCGGGGATAGCGCCGTTGCCGGGCTTGGTAACCCAGATCTCAGCAACCTTGCCATTGTCGAACACATAGAAGACAGAATCCTTAGCACCGATGGTGGTGACGGAGCCGTCAGCAGTGTTGTAGACCTTAGCAGTGTTGAACTCGACCTTCACCAGGCCGTTGGCATCCTCAACCAGACCAGCAACGATAGTGCCGTTGTTGGCAGCGGGAGCATAGTGCAGGTAGTTGGCGCCGTCGACATACTTGAAGGTGTCGATCTTGCCGGAGACCTTGGTCTCGGTGGTGACAACCTTCAGGTTGCCGGAAGCATCCATAACCAGGTCATAGATAGCGCCCTTGGTCAGGGAGACGTTCTCAGCCTTAACAGCAACACCATCAACGATGGTATCAGCAGCGGCGAAGAACAGAACCTTCTGGCCGTTGATGTAGAAGAAGTGCTCCCACTTAGCCAGGTAGGTGTTGTAGTCGCCCTTGCCAGCGTAGTAAGCGTTGTTGTAAGCATTGGTGGGATCAACAATCGCGAACTGGCTGAAGGTAGCAACGCGGTCCTTAGCAACGGTAACCTCGCCGCCGACAACACCAGTCTTGGTGTCGACAACGCCGTAGTTGCCAGCAGGGATAGCAGCGTAACCGGTAACAGTAGCCACGGAAGCGGTCTTGGTGGACAGGTTCCAAGTGAAGGTGTTAACGGCAGTAGCGGAAGTCAGATAGTAAGCATTGTACAGCTTAGCATCATCAACGATGGAGGTACGGATATCCAGACCGCCGTAGGTGGCCATGGTGTCCTTCTGAACAGCAACCAGGACATAGGTGCCATCGAGCTGCTTCTCATACTTGTACCAGCCGTCGAAGGTCACGTCATAGACGCGGACATTGCCGTTGACGACAGTGTTGCCGTAGACGTAATCCTGACCGGTAACATCCCAGTAGGAGGAAGTGGAGGTCTTGGGCAGAGCAATGAAGTCCTCAGCAGCGGTGTTGGTGTTGTCGATGTAAGCAACGCCACCGGTGACCTCGCCAGTAGCGGCGACAGTGGTCTTCTTAGTGGTAACATCGATAACGGTAGCAACGGAGTTGCCAGTAGCGGTCGGGAAGTAGACCTGAGCCTTAGCCTGGGCGGACCAGGTGTAAGCGGACTGGTTGATCAGGCTGCTGGTGCCGGTAACGGTAACAGCATACTCGAACTTATCCAGGTAGACATAGCCAGTCTCCAGAACGGTGCCGGGAGCGGCAGCGGGATCCAGGGTGGCGATGACATAGCCAGCGGAGTTGAAGGCGAAGTGGACAGCCTTGTTGAAGGCGAAGCCGGTCTTAGTGCCGTCAACGTACTGAGCGGACATGTTGTACTTGGAAGCGCCAACATAGACATAGTCGCTGTTGTACAGATCGTTGGTCTGGGCGCCGGTGACCTTCACTGCGTCAGAGATCTGAGCGGGAGTGATGGACAGGAAGAACTTCACATCATTGATGTTGGAGTAGTTGGGATAGCCGTAGTCATAGGGGTTAGCATTGGGAACGACCAGATAGTAACCGCCATGGACATAAGCATCCTTGTTGGCAGAGAAGACATAGTTCTTGCTCTGAGCAACACCATTGACATAGTAGGTGAACTCGAAGTAGTACTCGCCGTAGTGGGCAGAGGTCTTGTCGGTGATGGTGCCGGCAGAACGGGTAGCCTTAGCAAAGTACTCGTTGTAGGTCATCAGCTTGAAGTAGGTGCCGCCGACATTGCGGTCGTAGTCACGAACAACAACCAGAGTGGCGTTGTCAGCAACAAAGCCCTGAGCCAGCTGAGTGTAGTTGTAAGCAGCAGCGGAAGTGGTCAGAGCGCCGTTGGTGTACTTCTCAACGATAACGGGAGCGCTCTTGGTGGACAGACCCATGGAAGCCGCAACAACGGACATCGGGGTGCCGCCCTTGAACTGGGACATGATGGCGTCGTCAACGAAAACGTCGGTCAGAGCGATGTAATCGCCGTAGGGGCCAACCTGAGCAGTCCAGAAGTTGTAAGTAACCCACTGATGGCCGGCGTAGCCGAACTCGTTGGTGGTGTTGATCTTAGCAACATGACGGAAGCAGTACTCGACCAGCTTGTTAGCAGTCATAGTAGCAGTGTTGCTCTGGAAGATACCGATGTTGCTCCAGTTGATTTCCTTGTTGTCCTGGATCAGGGTGAAAGCGTAGTTGTTGTAAACAACAACGTAGCCGTCCAGGGCGTTCATAACCAGCTGAGCAACCTGCTCACGGGTAGCAGCGGCGAAGAAGTTGACGTTCTCCATGCCGTTCAGCAGGCCAGCATTGCGGGCATCCAGCTGCAGGTTGTAACCCTTAACGGTGCCAGCGGTGGTGCCGTACTCTTCCTTGGCAGCGTCATAGCCCATAACACGGAGCAGGATGACAGCAGCTTCAGCAACAGTGACTTCGGCATCGGGATCGAACTTGTCGGCAGCGCGGCCGGACAGGTAGCCATTACCAGCGCAGAATGCGATGAAGCCGGCAGCCCAGTGATTCTTGGAATCAGCAAAGGTGCACAGAGCCTTGTAATCGGCATTCAGCTTAGCGATGTCATTGTACAGACCGTACTCAGAGTCGCTGTTGGCGACCAGGTAGCTGATCATGACAGTCAGCTCAGCGCGGGTGATGTTAGCGCCGGGGTTGAAAGTGTCGCCCACGCCGTCGCCGTTGGTGTCGTAACCATTCAGGACGTCGAGAGCAGAGAGCAGCTGGACAGCTTCATCATAGTTGATGGCAGCATCGTCCTTGAAGCTCGTTGCGGCACCAGCGGAAACTGCCATAGAGAAGACCATAGCAATAACCAGGACCAGTGCCAGAACCTTGGAAAGATTCTTCATGGATTTTTCCTCCTTTAAATTTTGAAATCTGCGGTCAAAAGCCCTCTACGGACGTTCTCCGCTTATTTCTAGATGCATCATAAAACAAACCGCCCCAAAGGTCAATACCTCGGGGCGTTTTGTAATAATACTGTAACATTGGGCCATTTCGCCGTAATGGACGCCGCCAAAGGGCGGCGTCCACAGGAAAAATATTGCGCTATTAGTCGTCCAGAGAACGCTCCCAGCCGGTGGCGGAGAAAGCAGAGGCGGCGATGGGTGCCGGACGCTCGCACTTGGTGGTCATCTCGTAAATCTTGCCGGTCTTGCAGGATTCCTGGATGGCGTGGATAACTTCGATGGCGTGCAGGCCGATATCGTAGTGGCAGCGCGGACGGCGGCCATTGATGATGGCGTAGCACATATCAGCCAGGCCGACACCGCGGCTGGACTCGTAGAAGCCGTGCAGCAGGGGCAGCTCAACGGTCTGCTCCATGGTGAACTCGGCCAGCATCTGGCGGTCGTCATCGTCGTCGGACTTCAGGAAGGACGGGCCGGAGGTCGGGGTCAGGCCGGAGAGGAACTCGTTCTTGGGCTTGGCGCCGGCGCGGGTGACGGAGATGGTATCGGAGAACATGTTCGGATCGCCCAGCTTCATGGTGCCGTCGGTGCCGTTGACCGTGAAGGCCTGGCTGCCGGAGCAGTCGGAAGAGATATTAAAGGTGCCCAGAACGCCGTTCTCAAACTCCAGAGCGGCCAGCAGGGTGGTCGGGGTGTCGACGATGAACTCTTCGCCGTACTTCGGGTGCTTCGGGTTGGTGAAGGTACGGACCGGACGCATGTTGCCGCCGAAACCGGTGACGCGCTTGATGGTGCCGAACATGTTGATCATCTGATGGATGTAGTAGCCGCCCAGGTCGAAGGGGAAGCCGCCGCCGTAGTGCAGCGGGAAGAAGTAATGCTTGGGAGCGGTATCGAAGAAGGGGCTCTCCGGCTCATAACGGCGGGAGTACTGGGCATGGACGGTGACGGGCTTGCCGACGATGCCGTCGTCCAGGTACTTGCGGGCGGACTGCTCCCAAGCGCCCAGGAAGGTATCGGGGGCGGTGGTGTACAGAACGCCCTTTTCCTCGGCCAGGTTGGCCAGCATGGTGGCGTCCTCAAAGGTGGGGGCCATCATCTTCTCGCAGTATACATGCTTGCCGTGCTCCATGGCGGTCTTGGAAACCAGAACGTGGGACTCAGGGAAGGTCAGGTTGCAGATGATCTGGATCTCAGGGTCGGAGCAGATCTCTTCCAGGCTGGAGTACTTCTTGATGCCGTACTTCTTGACCATGTAGTCCATACGGGACTCGATCAGGTCGAAGCAGCCAACAACGTCGATGACAGCGAACTTGTTGACCATGTTTTCCATGTAGGTGCCTTTGCAGATGCCGCCGCAGCCGACAACACCAACTTTGACTTTCTTAACAGCCATGTTGCATTTCTCCTTTTTTTCCTGCGGCCGAGGCCGCTGTATTGATTCATTGCGTGGTACGCTATGTATATTATAGATGAGCGCAACAACCTTGTAAATAGAGAATTTGCAGGTTTTTCGTAATAAACAACTCTTTTTACCGTTCTCTTGGCGTTTTGCACAAACTTTTTACCTCATTTTTGGTGCTTTTGCCGAACCGGTTTTCGCTTTTCGTTGACTTCAGACAAGCGAGAACTTATAATACGCTTAAACTCGGGAGGTGAGCAGATGGAAACGGCGTTTACCGCGCGAAAAATGGCTACGGCCGCGCTGACGGCGGCGGTTCTGTGCATCCTGGGACCGTGGAGTCTGCCCATCGGGCCGGTGCCGTTTTCCCTGGCTGCCTTCGGTGTGTACTTAAGCGCATATCTTCTGGGCTGGCGGCTAGCGGGACTGAGCTACCTGTGCTATCTGATCTTAGGGTTAGCGGGCGTGCCGGTTTTTACCGGATTCACAGGCGGGTTGTGGCGGCTGGCCGGACCCACGGGCGGATACCTCATCGGCATGCTGCCCATGGCGGTACTCATCGGTCTGGCGGCGGAGAAAACCAACCGCCGCACGCTTCCCTGCTGCCTTGCCATGGCGGTGGGAACTCTTTTGAATTACCTCTTCGGCACCGCCTGGTTCTGCGTACAGACTGGCTGCGGTGTTGTGTACGCCCTGGGCATCTGCGTGGCGCCCTTCGTGGTGTTTGACGGCATCAAGATCGCCCTGGCACTTGCTCTGGGCACTCCCCTGCACCGTCGGCTCCGCCGCGCGGGATATATTATATAATGTATGCACGGTATGCACGCAGGCGGCGAGGGTCTCGCCGCCGCTTCTATTTTAAATCTAATTCGATATTTATCAAATTAGTATTGCATTTTTGTTTTTACTCTGATATAATCAAACTGTGATCACAACACCATTTCCCAACGAGGTGAACGCCATGCATTTCATTGACGCCATGAATGATTACTTTGCCCGGCAGATTGCTGTGTGCAAGGACCGCCAGGCCGCGCTTGTATCCGACGATCGAACGGACGAGGCAAACTTCGAAAAGATCCGCGCCAACGTCTATGACATCTTCCGCACCATTCTCTCCGTGGCCCAAAAGATGGCCGATCCAAAGGCCTTCTTCCTGAAAAAACTGGAAGAGATTCCCGCCAACTGGGTCAGCGCCAAAAAGGCCGCTCTATCCCACGGGGACGAAGCTGCAGCGCACATAGAAACCATCAAACTGGAAACCAAGGACGCCATCCGCGCAGAGTTTCTGCGCATCTGGGAGGAATGAACCATGACCGAAGCACAGGCCCTGGCGCTATTCAAATGCCTGGCAGACAAATCCCGCCTGCAGATTCTCAAATCCCTGGCCAAGGAGGATATGTATGTGGAGCTGCTGGCCCAGCGGCTGGATTTAAGCGCAGCCACGGTGAGCTTTCATTTAAAGAAACTTGCAGATGCCGGCGCAGTACGCTCCCACAAGAGCCAGTACTACACCATCTACTCCCTTTGCGAGGACGTTTTCCGTGGGAGTATTCTGGATTTGCTGCAGGACGAGTCCGAGGAAGCCGCGCTGCAGCAGCGGCGCGAAGAGGAATACCGGCAGAAGGTCATTGACAATTGGTTCCTATATGGCAAGCTGCGCGCCATTCCTGCCCAGCGCAAAAAGAAGCGCATTGTGCTGCAGGTCATCGCCGAGTCCTTCGAGTTCGACCGGGACTACCCGGAGAAGGAAGTCAACCTCATCATCGCAGAGTTCCACGAGGATTTCTGCACCATTCGCCGGGATATGATTGCAGAAAAACTTCTCGCACGAGAAAACGGCATCTACCGGCGTATCAAAGATTCCTGACGCCCGGCGGTTTTGCGTACTTCCGCCGTTGGCTGATCCTTTCTTTCGTCTGCGCAGAAAAAGCGGCTTGGGGAGACCCAAGCCGCTTTTGTTCGTTTAATCTGCCCGTTCACCGTAGGCCAGGGACGCTTTCTCCTGTCCTGCCCGTTCCAACACCAGCGGAATGGTCCAGGCGCCGTAATCATCCAGGCTCTTGCTCGCCCGAAAGATTTCCCGGCCCGCTTCATTGCGGAACACCAGCTCATAATCTGTGGCGTCCATGGGCGCGAAGAAATAATAGGTGTCTCCGCCCCGGTGCAGGGGTGTGCCATCGGCGTTGATGACGCCATCAGAACCCAGCAGCAGCGCGCCTGCGTAGAAGTGCACCTGCACCTCATAGGCCTCGGGCACGTCATCGGCCACCTGCACCGCCAGGCGGTTCTGCCAGCCTGAGCCGTTGATCAGGGTCAGAGCGTCTGCCTCGGAGGCCCTTTTTATCTGCACCCGCAGCTTTTTTCCACCGACATCCTGCACCTGCAGTTTCACCAATTCCTCATAGGTGGTTGCGATATAAAAGAGGTTCGTACTCTGCTCCCCTTCCGCCAGAGGCTGCAGCTGAACCTGCACTTCGGCATCGGAGAATACGCCGCCCTCGTCTATGCTGCAATTCACATCCCATAGAGTGTCATCATTGATATAAAGGACGTAACGGCTCTTGATGCGTGTGTCCGTTTCCTCATTGACGGTATACAGGGCATAAACGCCCTCGCCCAGATCGTCACATTCCTGCTGCCATAGGGCGATCTCCTCGCTTCCCATGAAATAGATGGGCGATTCGTTGCGCCCCCAGGTGATGGAGTGACCGCCGTCAGCTTCGGCGAAATTTACCGCAAACAGCACCGCCATCAGTAAAATCAGGCAGACAGGAGCCAGAAGCACAGTGGCCAGAATCCAGCCGATGCCCCGGTCCTTCTTTTCAGGCTCCGCCGGGACAGGCCGGTTGAGGCTGGCGCCGCAGTTGGGACACAGCAGCCATTCCGGCTCCAGCGTCGCGCCGCACTGGCTGCAGCGTTCCTTCAAAGGCGTGCCGCAACGGGGGCAGAGGTTGAAGCTATGCTGCACTGGGGCCTGGCAGCCCGGGCAGCGGTGGCCTGTGTGGGAAGCACGGACGATCAGGTAAATGATCAGGCCCACCAGGCCGGGGGTCACAATGGCGATGAGGGTCCAGACCGCGGCGCTCATGCCCCGGCCCTTAGCGTCACGATATACATAAACGCCCACCAGGGTGGGAATGACCAGGCCGATCACAGCTACAATCAGCAACACGATAATGGAAGGGATGATTGCCATCTTAAACGCTCCTTTCTTCCGGCTGCAGCAGCGCGCCGCCCCGGAACGAGAATACGACCGACACCACGCCTGCGCCCAGCAGGCCCAATGCGGCAAAAACGGTTACGATCATCGACAAAAGCCGGGATTCCGGCAAGACCAGAATCGCAAATGCCACAAGGGCCAGGCTCATCAGCGCTCCGGAGATACGCAGCAGCCGCAGCTGCCGCCGCAGTGCACGCCTTTCGCGCTCCTTGTGCAGGTCCGCCGCCGTGAGGCGCGGCGGGGTGCAGGATTCAAAATTGTAAGGATTCTGCATTTCGCAGCACCTCCTTCAATCGTTTCTTGGCCCGGCTCAGCCGGGACTTTGCCGTACCCAGAGGCACATTCAGGGTTTGGGCCGTCTGGACCAGATCCAGATCGTGGAAATAGAACAAAATCACCGCCAGACGCAGCGGCTCCGGCAGCGCATCCACCGCCGCGTGCAGGTCAGAATAATCCGTCTGCTCCGGCTCCGGCGTCTGCTCCAAAAGAAGCTGCTTGTCCTCGGATGAGGCAAACCCATCGTAGACCGGACTGCGCCTCAGCCTGCGCTGCTGCGAACGGAACAGATTCACACAAATGGCCGTGAGCCACGGCTCAAAGGCGCGGTTTCGATCATACCGATCGAAGCGTTCCAGAGCCCGCAGCCAGGTAGCCTGATACAAATCGTCCGCGTCTGCTGGGCTTGCGCAGAGCGTCCGACACAGGCCGTAAAGCCTCTGGCCGTACTGCGCAATGTAATTGTCGAACATTCTGCCGCCTCCTCTCACTTACCAATACGCTTAAAGTCGGCAAATAGTTCCCGGGGAAACAAAAATTTCTTGTGTTTCTTTTCAAAAAGGCGTACAATCAAACAATAGAAGAAGAGAAGGATGCGACTTCCATGATTTGCTTTTTGACCAGCAGCACGCGTACGGAAGATGACAGCGCGCTGAATCCGGCCAACGGCTTTGCACAGGAACTGCAAAACACAATCAACAGTCCCTGCAAGGCGCTGTTTATCTGCTCCGATCCTGATGCAAGTTCCTATACTGATTATAAGGCAGAGGGCGTGCGTGTCAACTTTTCTGATGCGGGAATCGAGTTTTCTGACTATCAGATTCTGGATCGCCGTACGCAGGCGAAGGCTGCGGAGCTGGTATCGCAGGCGGAACTGATTTTCCTGGCCGGCGGCCACGTACCAACGCAGAACCGTTTCTTCCGAGAAATCAGCTTGGCTACGTTGCTCAATAATCATCCCGGCGTACTGATCGGTATGAGTGCCGGCAGCATGAACAGCGCTGCAACCGTCTACGCGCACCCGGAATTGGAGGGAGAAGCCATTGACCCCAACTATCAGCGCTGGCTTCCCGGTCTTGGTCTGACGGAAATTATGATCCTGCCCCATTACCAGGCAATCAAAGACGATGTATTGGATGGCCTGCGTGTCTTTGAGGACATCGCTTACCCCGACAGCATGGGCAAAAGCTTCTACTGTCTGGTGGATGGCAGCTACCTGCTTATCCGCGATGGCGCAACACAGCTGCGCGGTGAAGGCTATCGCATTCATGACGGCAAATTTGAATGTATCTGCAAGGAAAATGAATATGTTATGTTAACTGATGGAGGAACACACCATGATTGATTTGAACACGCTCACCGCCGAACAGCTGGCCAAGTGCTTTGACCACACCCTGCTCAAAGCCGATGCCGTGGAAGCGGATTTTGTAAAACTCTGTGACGAAGCCAAGGAATATGGTTTCTATTCCGTAATGGTCAACCCCAGCCGCGTCGCCCTGTGCAAAAAGCTCTTGGAGGGCACCGACATCAAGATCGGCACCGTCATCGGCTTCCCTCTGGGCGCCACCACCATCGCAGACAAGGTCACCGAAACCCGCCGCGCCATTGAGGCCGGTGCGGACGAGATCGACTATGTGCTCAATGTGGGCATGCTGCGCGAGGGCAACCTCGAATACATCCAACAGGAGATGCTGGAGATCGTGGCCGCCTGCCGCATGCGCGGCGCCGGCTGCAAGGTGATTCTGGAGACCTGCTACCTCACCGATGAAGAGATCACCGCGGCCTGCGAGACCGCCGCGTTCTATCTGCCCGACTTTGTCAAGACCTCCACCGGTTTCGGCACCGGTGGCGCCACGCCCGAGCACGTGGCCCTGATGGCCAAGAAGGCCAGCAAGAAGGTCAAGGTCAAGGCCTCCGGCGGCATCCGCACCTGGGCCGATTGCAAGGCCATGCTGGAAGCAGGCGCTACTCGTATCGGTGCCAGCGCAGGCGTGAAGATTTTGCAGGAATTTTCTCAGCAGTAACAAACAAACACTCCCAACTACGGTTGGGAGTGTTCTTTTTATAGGCCGTAGTGCTCACGCACGGCAGGCGCGCAGCGGACCTTGCCGCGGACCGAGATGCTTTTCACCACCCGGAACAGCTGCTCTTCCGGACAATCTTCGTCGATGATGAGAAGGCCATAGCCACTCATGTCGATTTGCTGTCCTTCTTCGTCCATCTGCTGCAGTTCTTTTTTGGTCAAGCCGGAAATGCCCAGGAACCAGTTTTTGCTGTTGTTTTCCATTCGAACGCCAAAGTTGACATTTTTACTGATGACAATGCGCTCAATGGTGCTCTGCTGGCGCTGCAGCGCCTCGCGCACCGCCTGATTGATGAAATCGCTGCGGTTGGAATAATAACCGCCGTCCACCAGCAGATCGATTTCGGACAGTACCGCCGCGTTCATGTTCACAGATACCTTTTCCGAATAGTTTTCAGCCGACATGGTTCTTCCTCCTTCCATATATGCTCCATATAGAGCATATATAGAATATCAAAATTCTGCCAGTCCGTCAAGGCAAAATAAAAAGATGCCGGTTGATTCAGTCGGCATCTTCTATTTGATCAAAAATTGCTGTGCTTTTGTCAGAATCCGGCGGGAACTCTCGTGCTGCAGCAGCTGCATGGCAGTCTCATAGCTCACCAACGGTGCGGCACGAAGTTCCTTTTCCTGGAACGCGATCGGCTGATTGGAAAACTCCGCCAGGAAATAGACTACCTGTTTGCTGGCGCCGTTCTTCTCCCGCAGGGTATACTCCTCCGTTTCGCGGAAGCCATCCAACAGCGTGGGCGTCAGGCCCACTTCCTCAAAAATCTCACGAAGGGCGGTCTGCCGTTCGGTCTCCCCTTCCTCCATGTGGCCTTTGGGAAATCCGTAAATGCCGCCGGGAGACTGGGCAAGGACATATTGAATCTCATCACCGGTGCGGGTGAACACCACCGCACCGCAGGATTTTTCATCAAACATAACGTTCTCTTTCTAGGAAATAAAGGGTTCCAGCACAGAAATATATTCCTGGGGGATCTCATAGCACCAAACGGTGT
This sequence comes from Oscillospiraceae bacterium, assembly GCA_015067925.1. Lineage (GTDB taxonomy): Bacteria > Bacillota > Clostridia > Oscillospirales > Oscillospiraceae > SIG488. The sequence goes on along the minus strand of SVLN01000009.1, from coordinate 11,155 downwards.
CCGAAGTGGAAGAAACCTGCGTCGTGATGCACCACACGCCGTTTACTGTTCCCATCCAGCCGACGAACTCCGTGCCGATGGGGCAGTTTTCATAGGCCAGGTACAGCCGGCGCATGTGCTGATCCTCCCGCAGGTGGGAAATGGCCGACGTTTCATAGCTGAAATCCGACTGCTTGCCCTCCACGATGGCGGTAACGGCGGCGCAGAAAGCCGCGTCTTCGATCTTCTTTCCGTTCCAGGACACGGCGGTCACCGTGCCGGAGGTGGGGATTTCATAATCCTCGCGTACCAGCAGGTAATTATCCAGGAAGCTGCGCAGCACCACAAAGGTATGGCTTTTGTCCTCCTTCACCGAGACGATGTTCCAGCCGTCTTCCGTTTTTGCAATGGTGCGGTCCTCCGTATACTCACCGGAGGCGCCGACGTACATAATACCGTTCCAGAACACACCCTCTCCCCGGCGCTGGGCGGAGTGATCCGTCACGATCCAACCCTTGAGGAAAGCCAGGCCGATCAGCAGCAGCGCCAGGACAACGAGCAGCAGGATGCGCCAATGCTTTTTCATAGCTTAATTCTCCAGAACGGTCTTCCACTTACCCGTGCGGTAGCGCAGGTACAGCAGGCCCAGGCGGGTCAGGATCTCAACAAAGATGATGATCTGGGTGGAGAACAGACCGAAGTGCAGCAGGCGGATGGCCACAAAGGAGAACAGCGTGCGAACGCCCCAGTTGGTGGCGGCGGTGATGTAGAAATTGTACTTGGTATCGCCCGCGCCGCGCAGCACGCCGGAGAAGATCCAGCCCATGATCTGGGGTACCTGCATAAAGGCCACCAGCTTCAGGCAGTATGCCGCCAGGGCGATGACGTCTTGATCGCGGGTGAAGATGCCGATGAGGGGATAGGCAAAGAAGAACAGGCCCGCTCCGGTGAAGACCATAACGATGCTGCCGATGAGCATGGTCTTTTTCACGAACTTTTCCGCCAGCCCCGGCTTCTTTGCGCCCAGGGACTGGCCCACCAGGGTGGTGACTGCCGTCTGGAAGGCGAAGGCGGGCATGTAGGACATGGACTCCGCCGTCAGGCACAGGGAATTGGCTGCGATGCTGATGGTGCCTAGGGAGGCAATGGAGCGGTTGACGATGATGCCCGAGGAGGACATGAACAGACGCTCCAACATGGCGGGGATGCTGATCTTGAAGATCTGCTTGCAAAGGCCCAGGTCCGGCTTCCAACTGCCGGAGAAGCCCACGCGGTAGGCATTTTTACGGAAGAAAGCAATGCACAAGGTGGTGATGCCGGTGCAGGTCATGCCGATGGAGGTGGCAATCGCTGCGCCCTTGATCTGCAGACCCGCGCCCCACATGGTGAATTCCACGCCAAGGAAGCTGATCTCGCGGGTGGGATAAATCAGCAGGAAGTTGAAGATCACGTTGATGATATTCATCAGAGAGTTCACGATCAGGGGCGTCTTGGTATCGCCGTAACCACGGAAGGCGGAGTTCATCATCATGGACGAAATCATGAAAATGCGGCCGAAGGCCACATAGAGGTTATACTCCGCGGCGGGTTGCAGAATGTCCGCCTCGGCACCCATCCACAAAGGAATCAGGCGGTGCAGGGCGATATTGGCGATACAGATGGGCACGCCGATGATTAAAATGGCCAGCATGGCATGGCGGATGAGCTTTTTCACCCGCTCGGGATCCCCCGCGCCCACGGCACGGGCAACCAAGGACGTGATGCCCACGCCCAAGGCCATAACCACGCCGTTTAAGAGCATGATAGGCGAATTGCTGATGGACACTGCCGCCGTGGCCCAGGCGCCCAGGGAGCCGACCATGGCGGTGTCAGCATAGCTGACCAGAGTGGTAAAGATCTGTTCCAAAAAAACCGGCCAGGCGAGGGAGATGATCGTAGCCGTTACGCTGCGCGACTCGTCGGTCAAATTCACATGTTTCGTTTTCAATTCCGTGCAACCTCTTCTCTTTTTGTCTAAGATATAGAATAGCACCAATCACCATTAAAAACAAGTCTGGACAAACAAAAGCAGGCGGAAAGGAGTCCTTTCCGCCTGTGATTCTTATTTCTTGTTCTTTTCCTTGGCGCGTTTGTCGTTGATGATCTGCATATGTTCAGCGGTAATCAGCTCTACGCCGTTCTCCTTGGCCCAATCCACACAGCCCTTGAGAACCAGAGGCAGGAAGACGCGGGGTACATTGAGCACCATTTTCAGGGCGTCGTCCGTGAATTTGATCTTGTCATCGGCGCGGTCTGCTGCATAGCGCACGGATTCCAGGCTGGCCGCCCGCATGGGAAGCAGCTCCGCCAGCATCCGGCGCTTGCGGTGGAACCAGAAATTCTTGCTGTCGCGGTAGCCGTAATCCACCGGCAGAGGCGGGAAATCCTTGCTCTTCACGCCGTTGATGATGGCGTCGCGGTAGCGCTTCTTCATCAGGATCTTATCGACCTTCAGAATGAAGTGGGCACCGAACTGGGAGGTGATGCCGTTGAAATCGTGGTAGGGAGGCTCATAGCCGTTGAGCTCGCCGGGCTTATCGTCCTGGGCGTTGTCCAATTCCCGCACCCAGGTGCATTCAATGGCCTCGATGGCGTCGGTGAGGACCATGGGGCGCTTCTCGCCGGTCTCCTCCTCCAGAAGGCTTTTTTCCAGACGGAACATGCAGTTCGGCATCTTGTCCTCCGGCTTGTCGCCGGGCCAGCTGAGTTTGACGCACTCCTTGAAGGTCTTGGGCTTGTCATCCACGAAGTTGATGGCACACTTGCCCGTACGCAGAATGTTCTGGGCGGTGTTGGAGGAGTTGCGGCAGCTGAGCAGCATGGCATAAAAATCCTTGCCCGCCACGTAGTAGGGCTGCACCAGCGAATACGGTCCCAGATTGGTGCTGCCATCCTCGCAGAGGGTGCTGATCACCACGGTGGGCATGGGGAAAAACAGGGACGTTTGATAAAAATTGTCGACAACTCTCAGGTTTTCAAAGCTGGACATGGTTTTCTCTCCTTTTGTAAATTGCATAGCTGTATTATTTTCAGCATAGCACCAATTCATTGGCAATACAAGTCGCGCGCGGCAAACGCCGGAAGGAAGACTCCTTCCGGCGCAAGGCTGTATTTCAGTCAAAGCACTCCCATCACGCGCTCGTAATCCGGCACGCTGGAAATGCCGCCGGCTCTGGTGGTGCTCAGGCCTGCCGAAGCGCAGGCAAAGCAGGTGATCTCCCGCAATTGGGCGTCGGACAAGTCCTCCGGCGCGCAGGGTTGGCGCAGGATCTGCGACAGGGCGCTGCCAAAGAAGATATCGCCGGCGCCGGTGGTATCGACCGTCTCGATCCCCCGCAGGGCGGGAACGAAGCCGCCGGAGCGCTTATTTAAGTAGTAGCAGCCCTTCTCGCCGCAGGTGACGAACACCAACTGCACATCAAACTCTTCCAGAATATGCGCAGCACCGGCCTCTGCATCCAGGCAAAAGAGGAACTGCACCTCTTCTTCGCTGATTTTAATCACATCGGCCTGCTCCAAACTCCAGAGCATTTGCTGCTTTGCCTGCTGCAGATCATCCCACAGAGGCTCGCGCAGATTCGGATCGCAGGTGATGAGCTTGCCTTTTTCCTTGGCGCAGGCCACAGCGCGAACGGTGGCATCTCTGGCCGGTTCATCGGTGAGAGATAGCGTACCAAAGTGGAAGACCTTTGCCTCGTCGATCAGGCTCAAATCCAGCTCTTCAAAGGTCAAGCAGGTATCCGCGCCGGGTTTTCGGGCAAAGGAGAAGGCGCGGTCTCCCTTCTCATCCAGGGTCACAAAGGCCAGCGTGGTGAAAACATCCTTAGCCTGCAGGGTGCCGCGGGTCTCAATGCCCGCCTGCTTCAGGGTACTCAGCAATAAATCGCCAAAGGTGTCCGCGCCCACCTTGCCCAAAAAGGCTGTCGAAACGCCGAACTTGCTCAGCGCTGCCAGGAAATTGGCGGGCGCGCCGCCGGGATGGGCCTGCATGGCAGGATACCCATCGGCATCCGCGCTGACGCAAGTGAAGTCAATGAGCAGCTCGCCCAGGGCAACAACGTCGATCATCTTTTCTTCGCCTCAGGGTACTCGTTGCAGAGCAGGCGGTAGGGCGGCTCATCCTCCTCGATCTTGGGGAAGCGGCCCATGGGCGGATTGAAGCGGTTATCGGAATTGTCATCGTTGCACTCGCTGACTTCGCCCAGGAGTACCGGGCCGGTGCCCTTCTCCACGGTAAAGTCGTGATACAGCCCGCGCTGGATGTGGATGCTCTCGCCGGGCGTCAGGCGGACCTGGGTGCCTGCGGGAACCATATAGCTACGTCCGTCGGTGTGTACGCACACCTCGGACTCGTAGTCGATTTCTTCGTTTTCCAGGCTGTTGTAGACTCGGATGAGTACGTTGCCGCCGCCGCGGTTAATGATGTCCTCGGTCTTGAACCAGTGGAAGTGGTTGGGGGCATGTTGGCCTTCCTTGAGGTACAAGAGCTTTTCCGCATAGACCTTCGGGTACTTGTCAGCCATGTCACGGTTGCCGTTACGGATGGTCACCAGGGAGAATCCGATCTTGTTGAAGTCACCCATGCCATAGTCTGTGATGTCCCAGCCCAGCATGCAGTCGCGCACTTCGTCATATTCATGGCCAATCATCTGCCACTGCGTGGGCGTAAAGCTGCAGAACGGCGGCAGATGAAACTGAAGCTTTCTGCAAGTGGCTTCCATTTCCTTCAAGGCCTTGTTGATTTCCGATCTTCTCACAGGGATCCCTCCACTCAAATTGCAGTTTTGATGAACGGTTCATCAAATTATACAATTAGTATAGCAGACGGCGTTCTGGAATTCAACATTTTGCAACAACTTCTTAGCGCTTCGCACTTCCTTTTTTGCTCGTCAAGAACCGTCTTTGTCTTTTGATAAAGAGATAAAAACAAAATCGACAAGCCTCTATGAAGCTTGTCGATTTTGGTGTAACCCTAACGCTATGGATGCCGCCGTCAGTCAACACTTAGATCTTCTTTTGTTTATCATGCCGGAACAAGTTATGATTGTGCTTTCATGATAACCTTTAAGCGATGTACCAGCTGACTGTCTTTCAATTCCTCCAGATCAATGACGGCAATTTCGAGCTGAGCAGCACGGTGGCGTGCAGCGGCACTACAGGGTTCCGTTGTAATAATAGCGGCCTTTGCGCCTTTCCCGCCGAAACGATCCCGAAGGATGGCAAGCTCGTTGAGCGCCTCCGTCTTGATGTCGGTAGCCTTGCAGCTGAGAAACAGTGGTACGACGCCTCGGGCAGCCATCACGTCGATCTCGTTGGAGACGATAGCGTGTCCCAATGTGTCATCCCAACGAACGATGGCGCTGCTGATGACATCGTTGAAGATGCCGGCATCGATGCAGGCCTTGTAAGCGTACAGTTCCAATACGCTGCCGACATCCCGCAACCATGCCCTGATATTGGCATCCCGGAAGCGGAAAGACACCGACTCGCCGGATGCGATTGTGAGGTCCCGGATAAAGCCGATGCGGGCAAATTCTTTCAGCGCCGCTTCGTTAGCGGAATTCCTTGATCCGTGGTCACCTTTCACCGTGTATTTTCCCTGAACAGACATCGGAGGTATCTGACCGTATTCTGCGGGAGATATCCTTTGAATATAGGAAATGATATCCGACCAGTCACGACGGAAACGAAGGAAACACGAGAAAAACGGATCAAAATCATCTAAATACTTTCCCAGAATGGCATTGTCTACGCGGCCGGGGAGTAACGTTCCGCCCGCCATAAGGAAAAAGTCTTCCACGGAATAGGAGAGGGTACAGTCCAGATTATCTGCAAAGGCTGCACCGCTGATGTCATAAAAGCGATTGCTTTTGCGGGAGTAAGTAAAGGCGGGGGCGCCCGTCTGCGCAGAGAACATGCCTGCAGCAAACAGTGCGGCATCACTGCCGCCGGTAACGTCCACGGCGCAGTCCGAGTATTTCTCACCAATGGTAAGCAATTGGCGGAGAATACGATCTGCCTTGAAGAGACTGGCTTCCATAAAGATCAGTTCCGGCTCCCATCCCCGGCGGAGGAAAAAGGACCGCAGCTTGTCTTGGCGATTTCGATTCTGAGCAATTTCCACAGAGCAGAGATAAACGATACGTTGAGGGCGGAACATATCCGGAGCCAGAATGTTTTCTATGGCACGATCATCATACAGCTCGATTAAAGTATCCATGATACTTACCCCCTTTCTTTTCTTTATTATACGGCTTTTTTCAGATATTTTCAACGGCGTACCGCATTCTGCAGACCGCAAGAAACGCCAAAGCATAAATAAGACGACAGCTTTCGATGGAAAGCTGTCGTCTTATTTGGTACGGGCGACAGGACTTGAACCTGCACGGAAATCCATTGGAACCTAAAGGTCATGTAACCTCAGTGAAGGTGGTGCACATTGTTCTAAGTTACAATGCATCAACAAATGCAGAACTACAATTGTGCCCAGTTCGAGTAACAACTCCCATGCTAATCTAACCGGGATTCAACATGACAGTCAATTCCATTTTGGCGCAAAACCTTTGCAAACGCATCAGCATAAGCCTTTGCCCTATCATAAGATTGACTGCAACCTCTGGTATAAATGTGCCAACCACCATAATATCCCAAGCGCCCAATCTGTTGCTTTTTTAACCATCGGGGAAAACGTTTCCTTGCGTCATGAATCACAATCCAAGCAAAGCCAGCGGCTCCTTCCAGGATCGGTTCCGCATATCCAGGGATATACATTGGTGTGGGGATGCATTTTTTGGCGGCCTGTTCGGCGGCCCCACTGGCATAAGCATACAGTATAGAACAGAAAAGTTTTGGATCGGAGTGCTGTACAATAAGAGGCTTTCTCCCTGCTATTTCTTTCTGTTGAGATTTATCCAATATATATGCCGTAACCAGAGAGCACTCCTGCGGTTGCCTAATAATCCATGCTGTACGCACTATGCGGGACGCCTCATTTAGCCCCTTAATTGGTATATCGATATGAAATTGCACACCATGTTCCGTTTGTCGTACATTTTGTAGGGCACCACATTCAATAGCATTTTCAATCTGAGCAGCGAGGTAACGCCAATCATCCTTTGTGATGTTTAATAGCTGTTGAAAGAGTTTCGCTTTTGTTTTTCCGCTTCCTTCGTGTTCAGTATTAAGTGCGTATTTCACAAGCTTACTCTCAGAAACGTTAATTTGTTCCCAAGAAAATGGACCTGTTATTGAAAAATCACAATTTTTGATATCATCATTATGGAGTAGCGCTATTGCCAACCGTTGATACAGGTTTTGTTCACCTTTTTGCTCAATTAGCTCCAAATACCGCATACCTGCAGAGGATAGTTTTTCCTCATCATTAATTTGCGGACAAAGTTTTTCAAATTCATTCCCATCTATGAAACGAACGTGAATTTGGGGTTGATCCAGTAGCCAAAACGGTAGCTGTTCTTCATCACTTTGAAATGGATGGTGTACCAGAAACAGTTCATCTCCACATAAAAAACCGTGTGGGATTAGGTAGCGGATGAAGAGATCTGTATGGAGAGGATGTCCCATATCAAGCTGGAAAGAAGCCACAAAACCTGTTTCTCCTTTCAGTTTTTGGCAAATTTCTCTCCATGCAGTATTGGTAATACTGGAAAGTGTAATTAGAAATATATTGTGCCGACCTATTGTCAACGCAATATTGGGAATAGCAATAAGATTTTCCCGTTCTTTAATGGAACTTACCAATTCGGTTAACAAGGAAATGTATAGATCCCCGTCCATACAAAAGGCCGCACTGTTATGCTCGGCTGTTTTTTTTACTGTAGTAATTTGCCTGCAATGTTGCGCAAGCACCATGTCTCCAGAAAAAACTCTGGCACAGATCGGCTGTTGTCGTGATAAAACTGCACCGAAAAGCATTTCTCCGCAAGGGGCTCCATAATAACCCCCAAAAACATCGTTGTCTGCATCAAAGAGGAATGTATATGTTCCTGTTTGAAAATTAACCTGACCTTCCATAGGAATCCCAGCCCCCTTCTGTTGTAAAATGCATTTAAGACCATATTCCCAGATGTTATTGTAACATGAATTGATACAAACGTCAGTTTTGGCGTTTTTACTTAAGATTAGAGCGTACCTCTGATTGCATTTAACCACCCTTCATCAAGGTGCAGAGTCAAACTACGGGAAATCCCGTTTATTTGTATGTTGACACTCAAAGCTTGAAAAACACGTTCTTTCTCATTAAGAACAATTTCACTTCCGAAAACAGCAGCATGGTCCAAGGATGAAGGTGGAGTAAAATAAAATCGCCTGCGTTGTTCATCTTCAGCAAGTTCTAACCAAAAAAATCTATGTCTGAAGTTGTCATTGCTATAGTACACGCGACATCGACCTTCATCTGAGAACTCAAATAGTTCGTCAGGGAAAGGCTCACTCCCCACAAAGTGAAGAAATACACCAGTTGCGGTAGTCGCTATAAAACTGGAGCTTATTGCGCCGATTGCATGCTGAATGTGTTCAATAATATTTTCGCATCCATCTGCCATGTAATGGTGATATCCCATGGGAGTGCGATATCGAAGGGCTTCGATAAATGCTTGTCTAAACGTGTTCCAAGTATGATCCTTTAGGCACTGAACGGATATGTAGTTCTTTTCGAGTTCGTCAATCAGATCTTTTAGCCTGTCAATCAATGGATTATTTGCATATGAGATCGTCTTAATGCCATGTGCGTACGCAATCTTTTCTGCCTCATCCTGAAAACCACTCGCAGAAAAGTAGACTCCTATCTCCGTCTTTCGCGGATAGAATTCCTGTGGATCTACACCATCTGCAACAAAATAATTCTCTTGAATATCTTTTATAACACCAATATATTCGCGGAGATGCTTTTTTTCTAAGGGGTTTTTATAATACTTCACCTCGCCTAAAAGCCGAATCGGATACATAAACGGAATGAATTGAGTGTAATCACAGGGGCAATCAATCTGGTGCCAACATCCACGGCCTTTGAATTCAATAAAACCAGGGCGAAGTTCACGAACTCGATCATCTGGCTCTCTGTCCGGCTGGACCTCGCTGAAATTGTTTTTTCTCAGAAGTTCCAGAATAATTATTTCAAAGAGGTAGCCTTTTAGTTGGCTACGATAAAGATTATACTCGCCATCCATTTCGTCTCCTCCTTTATCTCTTGTGGTGTATTCTATCTTTTTATTTTGACTTACGGGAGGCGCAGCTACATGTAGCTAAGTATTGTTTTGTACCATATCTTCAGCTCGTGATAATTGGTCCACTGATGCTCCAATCCAAAATGCTCATGGTCACTGCCGTGAGTTGTATCAAACAACTGATAGTACTCATTCATCGGACCAATATAAACTGGAATATCATTTGTTAGGGGCTCTGCATGATATCGAAATTGATCTGCAGTTATGTCAACAACCAAGTCTTCAACAACAAGCCATGTATGGGCTTGCATTACATTTCCGTCTTCCCCGTAATAAGTTCCGTTTATATATCGCACTGGACCAATTCCATTGTCGATAAGAAACTGGGCCAACATATCGCTGGCATGCCCACATTGTCCAGTTGGGAATTTTTTAAAAAAGCAACCCGGTTCGTTATTATCTTTCGCCAGTTCAATAGCCTTCCGGAACGCAAATACTAATGCTTCCAACATTTTCATTGATACCCCCAGGACTTGCCGATACGAATTTTCTGAATTCTGCCTTCTCCTGCCATTTTTCCCAGAATACGGTTTGCAGTAGCTGCCGATACACCCAGTATTTCCCGCACATCAGAATTTGTAATTGTCCCATGCTTTTTCAGGAAACGCTCGATTTGATACCAACGCCGTTCCTTGGTGCTCATATTCTCTGTATTACCAACCTGCACAGCCTCCAGCAACGCTTCCTTAATGGCAGAGAGCATGAATTCGATAAAAGCGGTGGACTCGGCCTCATTGTTGGAACGGTTGATGGCCTGATAATATTCATCCTGACGGTCATGTATAATGGACTCAACCGGAAGCCAGGCGAACATAGGTTTCCACTGAGTCAGCAGCAGGGTGTGCCACAGGCGTCCGATTCTCCCATTACCGTCAGCGAAAGGGTGAATCAACTCCAACTCATAGTGGAACACGCAGCTCTTGATGAGCATATGAAAATCGCTGTTCCGCACCCAGTCGAGCAGTTCCATGACCAACCCAGGCACATAGTCGGGCAGCGTGCCGAAATGCAGGACGTTGCCCTGCTTGTCCACCACGCCCACAGGACGGGAGCGAAAACAACCGGATTCCTCAACCAAATCTTTGGTCATAACTCCATGAGCACTCAGAAGATCATCCACGGAATATGGATCGAAGTTGTCCATCATTTCGTAGATCTCGTAGGCGTTTTTTACCTCTGCGATATCCTTGGGAGGCGCAATGACACGCTTGCCACTGAGGACGGCAGTGACCTGTTCAAGGCTTAGGGTGTTCTGCTCAATAGCCAGGGACGAATAGATCGTCCGGATGCGGTTAGTACGCCGCAGTGTCGGGTTTGTGGACAAACCCAGAGAAGCATTGACATGACCGACCAGTTCGGCAATTTCAGCAACTTTATCCAGAATAGCAGTTGTAATCTCAAACGGCGGTTTTTTATTGCGCATGGGTATCACCTCATGGTCAGTATAACACTTCGTCGCTCATTTATCAACACAAAACGATTGATGAAATGAGCGATGACAAACAGAACCGCATAGGCTCACTGTATTGACAATGCAGGACACCGGTGCTAAAATTACATGGAAAAATGATGAAAGGAGTAAGTATCATGATGAATTATAATCTGTATTGTGTTCTGAATAAACTTGCTCCTTGTTTACCGTTTTGATTAGGGTCAAAATAGGTGTATTTGACGGCGCAAGTGCAAGCTTGCGCCGTTTTTCTCTTTTGGAGGTAATTTGCAATGAACATCTACGAAACTCATCTGAATGATACTCTTATAGAAACGTTGATTTCTATGTCTGCCGACTGGGAGACGGAGGACAGCACGTATGGTTACCGCAAGAATGACCGCAGCGACATTGAGGGCAATCGGATTTTTCTCGCGGAACAAGACGGCAAGCTCCTTGGTTACCT
>SVLN01000008.1 GCA_015067925.1 Oscillospiraceae bacterium | reverse complement strand
AGGCAGTCATCTGGGCGAAGGAGAACAACATTGTAGCCGGTGTGAGCGCAGACGAGTTTGCACCGAATGCAGCGATTACGAGAGAGCAGATGGCCACGATGCTGTACAACTTTGCGAAGTACATGGGTTATGATGTGAGCAACAAGGGTGCGAACATGAACAGCTTCGCAGACAGCGGCAAGATCAGTGACTATGCCAAGACTGCGATGCAGTGGGCATGCGCTGAGGGTCTGATTGCAGGTACTCCTGTGAATGGTGTTGTGGAACTGCAGCCTCAGGGCAATGCCGAGCGCTGCCAGGTTGCCAGCATCATCATGAGATTCTGCAAGACCTTCATGAAGTAAGCAAACCTGCTTCACCAAATAAGAAACATAAAAAAGGGATCCCACATTTGTGGGATCCCTTTTGCACTATTTATAGTTGCGAATTATGCGTTTCTCTTAATTTCTGAACGAATGATGTAGAATTAATATATCATTTTATTTAGGAGGAAATATGATGGAACGGAAAAATGAAACAATTTACGGATACCTTCGTGTGAGCAGCAAGGACCAGAATGAGGAACGGCAACGTCTGGCGATGCACGAGTTCGGTGTGCCGGACGGCTGCATCTTTTTAGACAAACAGTCCGGAAAAGATTTTAACCGGCCCGGCTATCGTAAGTTGCTGAGAAAGATCAAGCCGGGCGACATTCTTGTGATCAAGAGTATCGATCGGCTTGGCCGCAATTATGATGAGATTCTCGAACAATGGAGGCTCATCACAAAACAGAAGCAGGTTGCCATTGTTGTGTTGGACATGCCGCTATTGGATACAAGACAAGGCAGGGATTTGACCGGAACATTGATTGCGGATATCGTGCTGCAGCTGCTCAGCTATGTGGCGCAGACGGAACGGGAGTTCATACGTCAAAGACAGGCGGAGGGAATTGCGGCGGCGAAGGCAAGAGGCGTGCATTTTGGAAGAAGACCGTTGCCGATCCCGGCAGAATTTACACAGGTTTACAGCCGATGGAGTTGTGGAGAACTATCGATCCGTGGCGCAGCGCATGCGTTGGGCGTGGCACCGAACACATTTATTAAGTGGGCGGAGCAGCAGATGTAGAACATAAAAAAGGTCCCACAATTGTGGGACCTTTTGAAGTGTGTCAATTCTTGCGTTTGTTTTGCATATGGTAGAGTAAGGTAAGCAGAATACCGGCCAGAGAGAGGGCGGCAGAGATATAAAATGCGGTGCGATACTGCCCCTGCGCGGCGTAGATCGCACTCATAATCGTTGGACCGAAATAGCCGGCAGCGGCAAAGCCGATGAACATAATGCCATAGTTCACGCTATTGTTCCTTGCGCCGAACTGGGTGGCGGTAAAACCGGGGAACACACCCATAATCGCACCAAAGCCCAGGCCGATGGCAGCAATGCCCAGATAGAACAGGACTATATTGCCGATGCCGGAGAAAGACAGGACGACAGCACCCAGAGCAGACAAAGCAAAGAAGATCCGCAAGGTCAAAACGCTGCTGATTTTGTCAGAGATGACACCGGCCAGAAGTCGGCCTGCGGTGTTGAACAAGGCCAATACCGATACTGCAGTAGCGGCGGCAGAGACGGACATACCGATCATCTGCTGTGCCACGGGGGAAGCCTGGGAGATAATCATCATGCCGGAAAAAGCACCGCAGCAAAGCATCAGTATCATGGTATAAAAGATAGGGTCGCCCAGCATCATCCTCCAGTTTTTCTCCTGACGAGCCTTTGCGGTACTTACAACAGGAGGAACCCACCCGTCAGGCGCATAGTTTGCCGGACAGCGGAGTAAGAAGAAGCTGAATACGAGAATGACTACAGCAGAAATAACGCCCAGGATCTTGAAAGAGGCCGTCACACCAACGGCCTGGTTGAGCGCATTGGCAATGGGCGGAACCAGGACAGAGCTGATGCCGTAGGAGGCAGTGGTCAGGCCGCCCACAAGGCCGCGCTTGTCGGGGAAGAACTTAACAGTACTGGAAACCGTGCAGCCATACACAAGGCTCATGCCCAGGCCAACGCCGAGGCCGTAAGTGATCAGCAGCATGGCAAGACTCCTGGCAAAGCCGGACAGAATCATGCCGGCACCGAAGAGCACACCGCCAACAATGACGATCTTACGCGGACCAAAGCGATCGTTCAAAAAACCGCCGAAAATCATGGAGATGGGACCAACGGAATTTGCCACGGTAAATACAATTGCAAGATTCTGGATTGACGTTCCGGACAAGTCGCTTAAGTATTTGGCCATCGGTTGAGCAAAGACGCTCCAGGCATACAGAGAGCCGATAATGATGTTGATCAGGCAGCTGGCGCCCAAAACCAGCCAGCGCTTTTTTGTTAGATTCATAGCGTTTCTCCGTTCTGTAAAAAGTTGCAAAGTCTACTATTTATAGTGTAATATAAAAATTTCTTTTGTGCAACAAATAATTCGTAAGCGGCAAAACAGGGCGAGCCTTTTTCGAGGCTCGCCCTGTAAAAATGAAGATTAATCGTCAAAGCAGCTCTGCTGTTCGAATTCGGTGCTGCCGAAACCACCACCACGGACGCCGGGCTGGACAGCCTTCGGGCGCTCACAATGGGAAACCATCTTATGCTGCACGCCGTTTTCGCAGCTGTCGATCATGCCATGGACGCACTCGAAAGCCTGCAGGCCCATGGAGTAGTGACAGCGCGGCTTTCTGCCGTTGCGGATAGCAAAAGCCAGGTCCATCAGGCCGACGCCGCGGGACTGGTCATTATAGCCGAACCAGGTGGGAATGGTGTAGCGTTCGGGAGAGAGGAAACCACGATTGATATCGAAGACCATGGGCTTGCCGGAGTAGGTCTGCAGTACGATGTCGCCGCCGAAGAAGTTGGGATCCGGACAGTACATGGTGGCCTCGGTACCGAAGACCACGAACTGCTGGTCGGGACGACCACCCACATCAGAGACAAACTGCACAGAGCCGAGCACTCCGCTGTCAAACTCCAGAGAGCCAACCAGGGTGCTGGGGTCGGGGGTGGGCACAAACTCCTTGTACATGGTGTTTAAGGGGTCCAGAGAGGTTTTTTGGGGCGACTGGGCCTTGCAGTAGCCGGCAACGCGGTTGATGTTGCCGAACATATTGATCAGATTGTGCAGATAGTAGCCGCCCATATCGAAGGGCAGACCGCTGCCTTCCGGACCTCTGGGATTGTGACCGGGGAGCTTCATGCGCTGCCAGGGAGGAGCAGGCCTTTCCTCTTCGGGCAGGTCGCGACGGGTGCTCTGACCGATGCTTACACGGGCAGCGCCGCCGCCGGTGACCAGGCAGTAGGCTGCCAGGGGCTGGCCGATGGCGCCAGTGTCGATGAGGTGACGGCAGGTCTGCCAGGCACCGCCCAGGAAGGTATCCGGAGCAAAGGTCAAATAGACACCTTTTTCTTCCGCCAGGTCAACCAGCTCCTTGCCTTGGGCCCAATCGACGGCCATCATCTTTTCGCAATGCACGTGCTTACCGGCAAGAATGGCGGCCTTACAGACCTTGTAATGGGAGGTGGGGAAGGTGAGGTTCAGAACCACCTCGATTTCGGGATCGTTGTAAATTTCTTCGTTGGTGCAGGCGACACCGCCGAAGGTTTTGGCAAACAGCTCCGCGCGCTCGGGGATGGTGTCTGCAAATTTTACAACATCAACCATATTGAATTTTTTCAGAATGGTGGGCATATAAGCGCTGGATGCGATCTGGCCGCAGCCGATCAGACCAACCTTGATGGGCTTGAATTCACTCATGTCAGAAGTTTCCTCTCCGAAAGTTTTGTAAAACTGCTTTATGATTATAGCTTACCATACATGAAGAAAACCGTCAACGATACTTTTGGAAAAAAGGTTGACAAAACTAACGAAGGTCGTTATTTTAATAGTATAAAGAGCAAGGAGGAACTGACTATGGCAACGGATTTATACTTGACTGCGTATTCTCTCAAGTCCATCAATCCTTCGGTGGAGGATGGCATGCGCATTGCGAAGGAAATCGGCTTTGACGGTATGGAAGGCGGCTCCCTGACGGAGGAGTATCTGGGCCTTCTGGAGAAGTATGATCTCAAGTGCGTGAATTTTTCTGTGACGCCCACTGACAGCGGCGAGATTCGCGATGAGGATCTCAAGCTTCTGGAAAAATACAGCAGCAACCGCCTGGTGAGCATCCGTATGGGAGATATGTCCGAGTTCTTCAAAATGCTCCGTGCGGGCGGCGGTTATAAGGGTATTCCCGGCGCTTTCGGCACCTTCCAGGACGCCATCAAGGCAGCAGAAAAGGCCAACGAGGCGGCGGCCATTGCTGCCAAATACGGCCTGAAGACTTTCTATCACAACCATACCCATGAGTATCGCGTGGATCACGGCGAATATGTCATGGACACCTATCTGCGCCACTGCCTGGAAAACCACGTGATGGAAATCGACGTGGGCTGGGTGCTGACCGCAGGTGTGGATCCCATCTACTGGATGCAACGCTGGCCCGGCCGCATCGGCTGCATGCACATCAAGTCCTGCAACTGGGCGCTGAATCCCGAGGCTTTGGGCATGAGCTGCCCGGTGCCGCCGCTGGAGGTGGGCATCTCCAAGGATCAGCAGGATATTCAGCAGGCCTATGCCGAAGGACCCCAGGGTCCCATGGAAAAGACCATCATGAGCTGGCGCGATATCATTGCCGCCGCCAAGGGCGTGGGCTGCGATACCTTCATCATCGAGCGCGAGCGTATCTATAACGATCCCCAGGATATCATCGCTTGCCTGCAGGCAGATCACGATCATATCCGTACCTGCCTGGATTAAAAAGAAACAAAAAGCCGCACCGAAAGGTGCGGCTTTTCTTATTGTTTTGTTTCCAGACGGGAGTAATAGAACACGCCGCCCAGGATGAGCGCGCCGCCTAAAACTTGCAGCAGCGATGGGATCTCAGAGAAAAGAAACGCGGCGAAAATTGCAGCTACCACCGGCTCACAAAGCTTGGACGCCGACACAAAGGCGGGGGAGAAGTACTTCAGACACCAGCTGAAGATGCTGTGTCCCAGAATGGTGGAGAACACCGCCAGCAGAAGGCCGACAATGATGGCGCTGACACCGTATTCCAGCGGGCCATGGCCCTGCACCAGGCAGGTGAGCACCAGTACGGCGGCGCACGTGGTGTAGACCAGGAAGGTATACACCGTGGTGGAGACGCTGCTGCGTACAACTCGGCCGATGAGGGTGTAAATCGCCACGGCGATGGCAGCCAAGAGGGCCAGGATATCGCCGTAGAGCTGCGTGCCGCTGCCCGAGTCAGAGTAGGCGATGAGCACGCTGCCGACCAGAGAGATGGCGATAGCTGCCGCGGCCTTACGGGTCAGACGGCCCTTCAAAAACAGGCGGAAGCCCAGACAGACCCAGATGACCTCCGTACAGACGATGGTGGTGGAACTGGCCACGCTGGTGTGCTGCAGAGATTCAAACCACAGAACGAAGTGGATTGCCAGCGCCAGGCCGCTCAGACAGCTCAGCAGCACCAGCTTCGGCGAAACCCGAACAAGTTCCCGGCGCATGTTCTGCTTGCCGAAGACCACGGGCGCCATCAGAACGACCGTCCATACAAGGCGGTAAGCGGCGGTGAGGGCGGAGGGCGCGGCAGAGTATTTGACAAAGATCGATGACAGGGAGATGCCCAGGATGCCGATGACGATCATGATGATCGGCTGCTTTTCCATGTACTTCATAGGGTCATTGTTCGATTTGCTTCAGCGCCTTTTTAAACTGGAAGGCGAAAAGAATGGCAGTAAAGGTCACAGCAATAACGTCTGCCACGGGTTCTGCCGTATACACGCCCATGGTGGGATCAGAGATGATGTGGGGCATCAGATAAATCAGGGGCAGGAGCAGGACGAATTTACGCACCACAGCAACGATGATGGAACAAACCGCCTTGCCCAAAGAAGTGAAGAGCATCTGGCATGCGATTTGAATACCGAAGATGATCATGCCGCCCATATAGATTCTCAGCGCCGGCGCGGCGAATTCGATCAGGGTGGGATCGGGGGTGAAGATCCCTACAAACAGCCGCGGGAAGAGCATCACGGCACTCCAGAGCAGCACAGAATAGCTCAGGCAGACCGTGAGAAGCAGCCGGAAGGTTTTGCGAACACGAGCAGCGTTTCGGGCGCCGTAGTTGTAGCTGGCAATGGGCTGCGCGCCCTGGGCGAAGCCCTGCATGGGAAGCATGGCAAATTGCATTACGCTGGTGAGGATTGTCATGGCGCCCACGGCGATGTCACCGCCGTAGCGCAGCAAAGAGGAGTTGAAGCAGACGGAAATGACGCTTTCGCTGGCCTGCATGATGAACGTTGCGGTGCCGAGAGCAACGCAAGGGAGAATGATGTTACCTTGCAAACGCAGATTGGTCGTTCTCAGACGCAGCTGCGTTTTCTTTCCGCAGAGAAAGCGAATGATCCAGATGCAGGAAATCGCTTGGGAAAGGATTGTAGCCAAAGCAGCTCCCTGTACGCCCATATCCATTGCGAAAATGAACAGCGGGTCGAGAACAATGTTGCTCACCGCGCCGATGACCACCGAGATCATAGCGACTTTGGTATAGCCCTGAGCAGTAATGAAGGCGTTCATACCCAGGGTCAGCTGCACAAACAAGGTACCCAGGGCATAGATGCTCATGTAGCCGGAGGCATAACCAATGGTGTTTTCACTGGCACCGAAGGCCAGCAGAAGAGGCTCGTTCCAAAGCAGCAGAGCCAAAGTAAGAACGACGGAGATGAGGATCTGCAGACTGAAACAGTTGCCAAGAGTCTTTTCTGCGTCCGCATAATTACGCTGGCCCATAAAGATGGAAGCGCGGGGGGCACCGCCGGCACCCACCAGGGCGGCAAAGGCGGAGACAATCATAATCAACGGCATACAAACGCCCACGCCCGTCAGAGCAAGGCTGCCTGATCCGGGAATATGGCCGATGTAAATGCGGTCGACAATGTTATAGAGCATGTTGATCAGCTGTGCCGCGACAGTGGGGATCGCCAGCCGGAACAGCAGCTTGCCGACAGGCTGTGTACCGAGAAATTCTTTTTGATCCATCATGAGTACCTCCACAAGTGAGTTTCCACAGAAGAAACTATAAATGATTCGGGAAAATGTGTCAAGGAATATAGTATGGAAAAAGTAGCGGTTTTTATGGTTGAAGTGTGTATTATGGTATGGTATGATGGTTGTGATATTCAAAGAATGTTGGAGAGAACGAATTTTCGTACTCTTCGCACTTTGGAATACAATCAAGGGGGTAATCAAATGAAAGTAAAAGACATGTATCAGATCGTTATGGAACTGGTGGGCTTGGACAAGATGCCCGAGGACTCCGGTATTGTCTATGACAACGAGAAGGAGGTCAAGCGCATCCTGGCCGGTATCGACATGGATCCGACCATGCTGCTGTTGGCCAAGCAGCTGGGCTTTGACTGTGTTGCCCAGCACCATCCCGCCGGCATCATGAACGGTGGCGGCACCGATCTGTTCAGCCGCGACCACATGAAGAAGCTTTTAGAGTGCGGCGTACCCATCAACGAGGCCCAGCGCCTGGCTTACGATGGCAAGAGAAAGCGCGACCAGGGTATGCACAGCCGCAACCGCACCCAGATGCACGACACCGCCAAGCTGCTGGACATCAGCAACGTGGCGTTCCACACCCCGGCCGATATGCTGGCTGAGCGCACCGTGCAGAAGAAGATGGACGAGTTGTCTGCGCGCAATCCCCGCTGCACCATCAGGGACGTCATTGACGAACTGCTGACCATCCGCGAGTACAAGGAAGCTCTCGAGGGCCAGGGTCCGGAAGTCTGGGTCGGCGGTCCGGACAGCTTCGCCGGCAAGATCTACGTGGAAATGTACGGCGTGGGTGCTCCCACTCTGGATGAGTACATCGCCTGCTCCAATGCCGGTATCGGCACCTTCGTGGGCATGCATGCCACCCCCGATGTGGTGGAAGGCCTGAGAAAGCACAATAAGTCCAACCTGGTTATCGCCGGTCACATGGCCAGCGACTCCCTGGGCTTCAATCAGATCCTCGATGCCTGGGAAGCTGAAGGCATTGAGATCGTCCGCATCAGCGGCCTCGTCTGATTCCCCGAATGAAGCAAAAGGTGGCTTTTATTTGTGTGCACAATTCCTGCCGCAGTCAGATCGCGGAAGCCCTGGGAAAGCACCTGCGGGCGGATGACTTCGACTTTTATTCGGCGGGAACGGAAACCAAGCCGCAGATCAATCAGGATGCTGTGCGGTTGATGAAGCAGCTTTACGGCATCGACATGGAACTGACACAGTACAGCAAAACGGCGGATCAGATACCGACACCCGATATCGCCATTTCCATGGGCTGTGACGTGGGCTGTCCTTACATCGGAAGAGCTTTCGATGCTGACTGGGGCCTGCCGGATCCCACGGGACAGAGCGATGAAGCGTTCCTCCGGGTGATCCGCGCCATTGAAGAGAGAATCAAAGCGTTATAAAAGAATCCCGCGGCGTTCGGCCGCGGGATTTTTGCTGCTTGTCGAAGGGTGCAGGTATCTGCCTTGACAGGGCCAATACTTCGTGGTACGATGTATATCAGGATGGGAGGCATGAGAATGGATGCACAGTTGAAACGAGGCCTGCTGGATGTGAGCGTCCTGGCGGCCATCAAGAACGAGGATTCCTACGGCTACAAGATCATGAAGGATATGAAGCCGTATCTGGAGCTATCGGAATCCACCCTTTATACCATCCTCAAACGCCTGGAAACGGCGGGAATGCTGACGGTTCGCACCGCCGAGCACGGCGGCAGACTCCGAAAGTATTATCGCATTACCGATGAGGGATTGAAAAAGATCGAGAGTTTTAAACAAGAGTGGAAGGAACTCCTTTCAATCTACCAATTTGTTACCAGGGAGGATGCAAAGCATGAATAAGACCGAGTTTATACTTGCCTTGCGGGAAGAATTATCCTTCTTGCCGCGGGAAGAGTTGGAAGAACGGATTGATTTTTATTCTGAAATGATCGCAGATCGCATGGAAGAGGGCCTCACGGAACAGGAGGCCATTGCCGAGATCGGCGCTGCCAACGAAATTGCGGCACAAATCGTGGCAGAGATTCCCCTTGCAAAGCTTGCGAAAAAGAAGATCAAACCGAAAAGAAAGCTTGCAGCCTGGGAAGTTGTGCTGCTGGTTCTGGGTTCTCCCATCTGGCTGTCTTTGCTGATTGCCGTCTTTGCCGTGGGAATTTCCCTCTATGCCTCCCTTTGGGCGGTGGTGATCTCCCTCTGGGCCACGTTTGTCGCGGTCATTGCGAGTGCGATGGGATGCTTTGTTCTGGGTGTGTTCTACTGCTCACATGCAAATAGCTTGACAGGCCTTGCGGCCATTGGTGCAGGCTGCGTTTGCGCCGGCGTGGCGATTTTCCTCTGCCTTGGCTGCAAGGCGGCAAGCAAGGGCCTGGTGCTGCTGGCAAAGAAAACGGTGTATGGCATGAAAATGCTGCTTCTGAAAAAGGAGGATGGCGAATGAGAAAGAGAACAATCATCTGGCTCTGCCTTGCAGCTTTGCTGGTGCTGCTTGGCCTGGGCCTGTTGACCTTCGCCATGGCGGCGAACGGTTGGGATGTTACCAAGCTGGACACGACGGTGTATGAAACCAACACATACGAAATCGGCGAAGACTTCCACGACCTGACCATCTATACCGATACGGCGGATGTTTTCTTTGCGCGATCCGAGGATGGAACCTGCAAGGTGGTCTGCCGTGAAGAAAGCAAGGTAAAACACACGGTTTTTGTGCAGAATGGCGTCCTCACGGTTCAGGTAAAAAACGAGAAAGAATGGTTCGATTTCATCGGCTTTGGCCTGGAACATACAAAGATCACGATCTATCTTCCGAATGCGGAATATGGAAATCTTCATATAGTAGGAAGCACCGGCGATGTGCAGCTATCCCATGATTTCCGATTTGACCAGGTGAGCATTGGTATGAGCACCGGCCACATTCATCTGGACAATATTTCGGCTAAGATGATAGAGCTTTCCGCCTCCACAGGCGACATCATTGCCGCCGGGATCGAGTGCGAAGCCGATGTGGCTGTTTATGTTTCCACGGGTAGAGCGGAACTCTCCGACGTGGTGTGCAGGAATGTGAAATCCACCGGAAGCACCGGCGATATTTCCCTGAAACGTGTGCTTGCAGAAGAGGGGATTCATATTGAGCGAAGTACAGGCGATGTTGTCTTTGACGAAAGCGATGCCGCAGAAATCTATGTCCGTGGTGGCACGGGCGATGTGAAGGGAAGCTTGCTGACCGGGAAAACGTTCTCTGTGAAAACGAGCACGGGCAGCATTGATGTGCCTCAGTCCGTCACCGGCGGAATGTGTGAGATTTTCACGACCACGGGCGATGTGCACCTGACAATCGGATAAAAAGAAAACCTGCCTGCGAGGATTCCCGCAGGCAGGTTTGTTTCTTGTTTAGCGGATGCCGTAGTTTTCGATGACGTAGTCCATGTCCTTGTCACCGCGGCCGGACAGGCAGATGATCACGCTGCCGTGATCCATTTCCTTGGCCAGCTTGATGCCGTAGGCAACGGCGTGGGCACTCTCAATGGCGGGGATGATACCCTCCAGGCGAGAGAGCTCATAGAAGGCGTCAATGGTATCGTCATCGTTGATGACGTCGTACTTGACGCGGCCGAGTTCATGCAGGAAGGCGTGCTCGGGGCCGGAGGAGGGGTAATCCAGGCCGGAGGCCACAGAGTACACGGGGGCGGGATCGCCGTTCTCGTCCTTGAGCATAATGGAGTTGAAGCCGTGCATGATGCCCTCGGTGCCGTACTGCAGGCTGGCGGCGTGATCGCCCAGGGCGGTGCCGCGGCCCAGAGGCTCGATGCCGTAGATGTCCACGGGGTCATTCAGGAAACCGGAGAAGAAGCCGGCGGAGTTGGAGCCGCCGCCCACGCAGGCGACGATGGCGTCGGGCAGTTCGCCGGTCATCTTGATGAACTGGTCTCTGGACTCTTCGCCCACCACGTGCTGGAAGTCACGCACCATCATGGGGAAGGGGTGCGGGCCGACCACGGAGCCGATGCAATACATGCTGTTCTGATAGTCGTTGGCGTAAGCCTCAAAGGCGGAGTCAACGGCTTCCTTCAGGGTGGCCAGACCGTGGGTGACTTCCACGATGTTGGCGCCCAGGATCTTCATTCTTGCCACGTTGGGAGCCTGCTTCTTGATGTCCACGGAGCCCATGTGGATGTCGCACTCCAGACCGAAGTAGGCGGCGGCGGTGGCCATGGCCACGCCGTGCTGGCCGGCGCCGGTTTCGGCGATGACCTTCTTCTTGCCCATGTACTTGGCCAGCAGAACCTCGCCCATGCAGTGGTTGAGCTTGTGGGCGCCGGTGTGGTTCAGGTCCTCACGCTTGGCGTACAGCTGCACGTTGCCGTACTTGTTGCTCAGACGCTCCAGGTGGGAGATGGGGGTAGGACGGCCCTGGAACTCTCTGCGAATGCGGCGCAGTTCGTCGATGAACTTGCGGGATTTGCAAATGGTGAAGTAGGCCTCGGTGATCTCGTCCATGGCCTTCTGCAGCTCGGGGGAAACGTAGGAGCCGCCGTACTTGCCGAAATAACCTTCTTTATTGGGGTAGTTCTTAAAATAAGTATCAAAATCAATGCCGTTGAACTTCATGGGATGATCCTCCAATTTGATATGTTAAAGATGTAGTGTGTTTTCTTTGGGGTATTACCGACGCCATCGTTTGGTAAGAAGAGCCATAAGTGCCTCCTGAGGATTCTGCGAAGGCAAAAGAAAACGCCCCCAACAGAAGAATGGTTCTGTCAAGGACGAATAAATACTTATCCGCGGTGCCACCTTGATTCACAGCCTTGCTGTGCACTTGCAGGATACTGACATATCCCCGGCAACTGACGCATGCCTTACGTCGCAGAATACTCAGGGCAAGGCCCCTTTGACTGCGCCCTCCGCGGTCCATTTGACGATTTGTTTCTTACCCGACTTTCAGCAACACGGGCTCTCTGTGAAGGCATCATCGCCGTTATCTCCGCTTCAACGGTTTGATTCAATTTTCCTCATTGTAGCACCGAAAAAATGGGTTGTCAATAGCAATGATTTCTTTCCTTTGTGGCAGAACTTGACAGCTTGCCGGGAAATGACTATGATGAACGAAAGAGACGAAAGTAAGGAGAAATACTATGGTTTGGCTTTTGATTCCCGCTGCGCTGATCGTTCTGATTGCGGTGGTTCTGGCGCGCACCCTGACGTTCCGCCCCAAGGAAAATGTCCGGGCGGACGAGACCGAAGTGCAGGTAAACAGGGAAGCGGTGGTCCGCAATCTCTGCGAACTGGTGCGCTGCAAGACCGTATCCTATCAGGATCCCGCCCTGGAGGACGATGTGGAATTTGAAAAGCTCATTGATAAGCTGCCGGGGTTGTATCCCAAGGTGTTTGAGAACTGTGAGTTTCGGCAGTTGCCGGACAGAGCCCTGCTCTTCCGCTGGCCGGGTCGGCAGCATAAGAATCCTGCCGTGATGATGGCCCACTATGACGTGGTGCCGGTCAATGAAGCCGATTGGGAAAAGCCTGCCTTCGAGGCCATTGTGGAGGACGGCGTGATCTGGGGGCGCGGCACGCTGGATACCAAGGTCACCTTCAATGGCGTGCTCCTGGCGGCCGAGCATCTGATCGCCGATGGCTTTGTGCCGGAACAGGACATTTACTTCGCCTTCTCCGGCGGCGAGGAGATCAGCGGCAGAGGCGCTGAGAATATCGTGGACTACTTTGAGGAAAACGACATCGATCTTTCCTTCGTGGTGGACGAGGGCGGCGCCGTGGTGGAAGGCGTATTCCCCGGCCTCAAGGAGCCCTGCGGCCTGATCGGCATTGCCGAAAAGGGCCTGATGGACGTGCAGTACCGGGCCAAGTCGCCCGGTGGTCATGCCTCCGCGCCGAGACCCGGCACACCCCTGGTGGCGCTCAGCCGCGCCTGCCTGAATGTGGAGAACCATCCGTTTCCTGCCCATCTTACGGCGCCTGTGGCGCAGATGTTTGACACGTTGGGCCGGCGCTCAACTTTCCTTTACCGCATGATCTTCGCCAACCTGTGGCTCTTCAGGCCTGTTCTGGACTTGATCTGCAAAGCATCCGGCGGTGAGCTCAATGCCCTGATGCGTACCACCGTGGCTTTCACTCAGGCAGACGGCAGCGCGGCCTCCAACGTCATTCCGCCTGAGGCCAGCCTGGTGTCCAACATCCGCCTGAATCCGGCGGATACGATCGATTCCGCCCTGGCATACCTGAACAAGCAGGTAAACAATGATAAGATCGAGATCCGTTTGCTGAACGGTATGAATCCCAGCCGCATCTCCCGCACCGATTGCCCGGAGTGGCACAAGGTGGCAAGAGCGGTGGCGTCCACCTGGCGGGGCTGTGTGGTCAGCCCGTACCTGATGGTGCAGTGCTCCGATTCGCGGCACTATGGCCGTATCAGCGACAAGGTCTACCGCTTCTCCGCCATGGATCTGACCTCTGAGGAGAGAGCCGCCATCCACGGCAACAACGAGCGCATTCGCATCGACGCGGCCTGCCGCGCGGTGGAGTTTTATATCCGTTTGATGAAACAATGCTGAGAAGGGGCAAGCCCTTCGGAAAAGAGGAACTATGAATATCGTAACCATTACCGGCGAACAGGTGAAGAGCTTCCCCGAGGTGCTCGATGCCATTCGCAAGCCCCTGAGCCTGCCCGATGACTGGAATGCCGAGAGGATCTACGGCTTTCTCACCGGCGTGGCAGAGCCCACCACCGTGGTCGTCACCGATCTGCAAGCGCTGAAGAAGAACCTGGGGAAGGACGCCAGAAACCTGGAAAACGCCCTGCTGCTGGCGGAAGAACAGAACAGCAAATATCTGTCTGTCCTCTTTGTGGACTGAAAAGAGCAAAAAAGAAGCTGCCTCGAATGAGGCAGCTTCTTTGTTTGTGAATTACTCTTCCTTCGCGGCGGGAGCAGCAGGTGCTTTGCGGATGACGACATGCTTCTTCCAATTGCTGAACTTATAGAACAGGAACAGGATGAAGGCACCCAGCATGGTGGAGATAACCATGGAGATCAGCATGCCCTGATAGTAGTTGGGGCGAACGGCGATGAAGTAAGCCACGGGGATACGGACGATCATGCAGACGAAGCTGATGATCATGGGGACGGTGGCAGCGCCGGCGCCGCGCATAACGCCTTGGAAGGTCATCTGCAGGCCCATGGCCCAATACATAAAGCAGACAATGCGCAGGCAGTTGCGGCTCATTTCCATAACGGCAGGCTCAGTGGTGAAGGCACCGGAGAGCTGATAGCCGAAGAAGTACATGGCCAGGCCCATCACAACACCCAGAATAATAACAGAGGTACTGATGATGCGGATGCCCTGCTTGACACGGTCGTCACGGCCGGCGCCCAGGTTCTGGCCGACGAAGGTGGTGGCGGACATGCCGATGGCCTGGATGGGCAGCATGGCGAAGCCATCGACCTTCTGCACGATGGTCATGGTGGCAACGAAGTTGGAACCGAAGCCGTTGTTGTAGCGCTGGATGACCAGCATGCCCATGGAGGAGATCAGCATGGACAGGGCAGTGGGGATACCGATGCGGCAGAGAGCCAGAGCCTTCTTGCCGTTAACTCTGAGCATCTTGAAGCTGAGCTTGAAGCCGTAGCCGCCACGGACAGTGCGCCATACAACGCCCACAGCGGAGACGGTCTGCGCAATGATGGTAGCCCAGGCAACGCCGGCAACGCCCCAATGGAACACAACGACGAACAGCAGGTCAAGGATGACGTTGATGACGGAGCAGACGATCAGGAAGTACATCGGCCACTTTGCATCGCCGAGACCGCGCAGCACCGCAGCGCCCATGTTATAGAACAGGTGGCCGATGGAGCCGGCAAAGACGATCTGCAGATAGATAACGGAGTTATCCAGAATGTCGGCGGGGGTGTTGAGCAGCATCAGGACCGGACGGGCGATCAGAATACCGACAACCGTCAGAATGGCGCCGATGATCAGGCCCAGGGTATAAGTGGTGGCGACCATATCGCCCAGTTCCTCTTTCTGACCGGCACCGTAGTACTGGCTGCAAAGGACGCTGGAGCCACCGCCCAGACCTGCAAAAATGCTGTTGCAGAGCATGGAGATGGTGAAACTGGAACCGACGGCTGCCAGAGCGCTGGCACCGACGAACTGACCGACAACGATGGAGTCAACCACGTTGTACAGCTGAGTGAAAATACTGCCGCCGAGAACGGGAAGAGCGAACATGATGATCTTCTTCAGGATATTACCCTGCGTCAGGTCGTTCTTCGCAATGGCGGCACTTCTTGCATTAGCCAAAGAATAGCCCTCCTTTAAAAATGGGACCCCGATTTATGTAAGCGCACATAGTTAAGGGTCAAATCAATAGCTAGATTCTAACACAAATTGTAGACAAACGCAAGTAGTAAGATGCCTGTTTGTTGTTAAAGTTCAGCGTTTATTTTGAAAATTTTTCGTAAGATTTCCACATACCGAAAATCGCCGCCCGGTGTTCCGGGCGGCGAAGGTATTTTTATGAGGGATTAATGGGCTTCTGATTGCAGCTTTTGAACCGCTGCACGGTCGCAGGCGCGGATGCGAATGCGGTAGACTTTGGGGGTGTCATCCGGTTCGAGGCTTTCCATGCCTGCTTTAAAGGTGGCGGGATTTGTGTAGCCGCCGCGGGTCATGGAGGAGTTGCTGGCATGGGTGCCGGCAGCGCCGGAGTAGGTGGCCATCTTGTTTCCCGGCTGGGAAATGCTGGCTTTGTGGGGGATCTCGGCCTGGATCAGCAATGCCACCAGGTCGGTGTACGTGTTTTCTTCTTTGCCGCGGTAGAGTTCTACCCATGGTGAGAATATTCTGATTGCCATATTGACCATCCTTTCATCGTTGTGTTGATGTCATCCTGATTCTATCATAGGGGCTGCGGGCCCGGATGTCCACCAACTTAAAGTTGCATTTCAAAAAATATACGCTGCAACTTAAAGTTGCGCGGAAAAAAGTCAGCCAAAGAGTTCTCTTTGGCTGACTTTTGAAAGAATCAGATGCGGATGAGCTCGTACTCAGCGGTACCGATGCCCAGCTTTTCCGCGTGCTGCAGGGCAACGATCCAATCGGTGTCCGGATGGGAGTGATGGAAGTGGTCGGGATCACCTTCATGCTCATGATGGTCGGCATCGAACAGCACGCTGCCGGGAAGGGCAGGAGCGGCGTTGACGGCGTCGGCGCAGGCCTTGTCCAGGGCCACGGGATCGAAGGAGGCGAACATGCCAATGTTGGGGACGATGGGATAATCGTTCTCGGAGTGGCAGTCGCAGTTGGGGGAGACATCCAGGATCAGGCTGATATGGAAGTGGGGCCGACCGGCCAGCACGGCCTTGGAATATTCAGCGATCTTGCAGTTGAGCACATCGTTGCTGGAATCGGGGGCCTGAATGGCGCCCACCGGGCAGTATGCACTGCAGCGATCGCAGCCCACGCAGCGGTTATGGTCGATGAAGGCCTTGTCTGTAACGGAAATTGCGTTATGAGCACAGGCGTTCAGGCAGCTGCCGCAGCCGATGCAGTCATCCTGCTCGACGCTGGGCTTGCCGCTGGAGTGCATCTCCATCTTGCCGGCGCGGGAGCCGCAGCCCATGCCGATGTTTTTCAGCGCGCCGCCGAAGCCGGTGGCCTCGTGGCCCTTGAAGTGGTTGAGGCTGATGAACACGTCGGCGTCCATAATAGCGCGGCCGATCTTGGCCTCGGTGACATACTCGCCGCCCTCCACGGGGACTCCGATCTCGTCGGTGCCCTTGATGCCATCGGCGATGACCACATGGCAGCCGGTGGACAGGGGAGAGAAGCCGTTCTCCGCGGCGGCGCAGAGGTGATCCAGGCCGTTGGTGCGGCCACCGGTGTAGAGGGTGTTGCAGTCTGTGAGGAAGGGTTTGCCGCCCCAGCCGCTCACCAGGTCCGCCACGACCTTGGCCCAGTTCGGACGCAGGAAGGCCAGGTTGCCCGGCTCGCCGAAGTGCATCTTGATGGCGGTGTATTTTGAGGAAAAATCGATATTGCCCATACCGGCAGTTTTGCACAGACGGGCTAGTTTCTGGGGCAGATTCTCGCGCCAGTCTGCGCGCAGATCGCCGAAATATACCTTGGAAGGACTCATTTCAGTATCGCTCCGTTCTTTTTTTGTTTATCCATAACAAGCATACCATATTCAGTTGGAAAACGCTACATTCTTTTTCGTTGCAAAAATGGGACAATTAGGATAGAATAGACTTAGAGTAAGAATGTCTGCCACGGTTTTGGCAGAAAAGAAGGAGTTTCCCCTATGCTGATTTATCTGATTCTGATCGTATTCTTCCTGGTCTGTGGCATTCAGCTGCTGCGCGGGAAGTTTCAGTGGCTGATTCCGGAGGAGTCGGAGAAACGGCAGCAGGGAAGACTCGGCAAAAAAGGCTCGGACCGTGCATCCAAGAGCCGTGCGGTGGGCATCCTGTTTTTGTTCTGCGCGGTATGCATCCTGGGCGTTGCTCTGGGTGCTGTGCTGAAAGAAAGCTGGGTCAGCCGTATCGTGGCCGCTGTTATGATGCTTGTGATGGTGATCAGCGTGATCGCCATTGCTTCGAGCAATAAGTTTAAAAAATAACCGGAAAGGGGAACGACGATGGAACCGAAACTTGGAATTCTGAGAATGGACCCCACCCTGCAGCCGTTTGCAGATGATTTGATGCTGCGCATGGACAACTATGCCCGTAAGCGCGCCAGCTTACTGGGGCCCGGCCAGACCCTGCGCAATTTTGCCAATGGCCACCTCTATTTTGGCATCCACAAGACCCGCAGCGGCTGGGTCTACCGCGAATGGGCGCCCAACGCCGAGGCTGCCGCCCTGGTGGGCGATTTCAACGACTGGAACGTGAACACCCACCGCATGCAGCGTCTCGATGGCGGTGTGTGGGAGATCAGTCTTCCCAAGAACACCTTGCAGCACGGACAGAATGTCAAGGTGCGCTTCTTTGTGGGTGGTCAGTGGCTCGAGCGCATTCCGGCTTACATGAACCGCGTGACCCAGTCCTGGTCCGACGGCAGTTTTTCCGGTCAGATCTGGGATCCGGAGCAGCCATTTACCTGGACGGACTCCGCTTTTTTCAAGAAGATCAAGCCCAATGTACCCCTGGTTTATGAAACCCACATCGGTATGGCCAACGAGGAAGAGCGCATCGGCACCTACCGGGAGTTTATGGAGAATGTGCTGCCCCGGGTCAAGCAGGATGGCTACAACTGCATCCAGCTCATGGCCATTATGGAGCATCCCTACTACGCTTCCTTCGGCTATCAGGTCTCCAGCCTCTTTGCACCGTCTTCCCGTTTCGGCACCCCGGATGAGCTCAAAGAGCTCATCAACACCGCCCACAATATGGGGATCAGCGTCCTTCTGGATATTGTTCACTCCCACACGGTGAAGAACGAGGTGGAGGGCCTTGGCAAATTTGACGGCTCTGACAATCTCTATTGCCTCTCCGGCGAGCGCGGTTACCACAAGGCTTGGGATACCCGCCTGTTTGATTATGGAAAGAACGAAGTTCTGCATTTTCTCCTGAGTAATTGCAAATACTGGATCGAGGAGTTCCACTTCGATGGCTTCCGTTTTGACGGTGTGACCAGTATGCTCTACCACGACCACGGCCTGGGCACCAGCTTCGATTGCTATGAGAAGTACTTCTCCATGAACACCAACACCGAAGCCGTGACCTATCTGCAGCTGGCCAATGAGCTCATCCACAACATCAACCCCGTGGCCATCACCATCGCCGAGGATATGTCCGGCATGCCGGGCATGTGCCTGCCCATTCGTCAGGGCGGCATCGGCTTTGATTACCGCCTGAGCATGGGTGTGCCCGATTTCTGGATCAAGACCCTCAAAAACCAGCGCGATGAGCAGTGGGATATTGGCCAGATGTGGCATACTCTGACCAGTCGACGCAGAATGGAAAAGACCGTGGGCTACTGCGAGTCCCACGATCAGGCCTTGGTGGGCGATAAGACCATCATGTTCTGGCTGGCGGATGCGGCCATGTACTGGCACATGGGTAGGGAGGACGATGATCCCCAGGTTCAGCGCGCCATGGACTACCACAAGCTGATTCGCTTGGTCACTTCGACCCTGGCAGGTGAAGGTTATCTGAACTTCATGGGCAATGAGTTCGGTCATCCCGAGTGGATCGACTTCCCCCGGGAGGGCAATGGCGATAGCGGCAAGTATGCCCGTCGTCAGTGGAGCCTGGCCGACAGCCCGGAACTGAAGTATCAGTACCTGCTGCGTTTCGATCAGGCCATGCTGCAACTTCTGCAGCGCTACAGCCTGTTGGAAGAGGACACGCAGCTTTATGAAATCCGGGACAAGGTGCTCATTTGCCGCCGAGGTGATGCGATCTTTGTCTACAACTTCCACACCTGGGCCGAGCAGCAGATCGTGCTTCCCAAGGAAACGGGTGAGCTGGTGCTGTTTACCAATGCGCCGCAGTTTGGCGGAAAGAATCGGCCGCACAAGGTAAAAGATGGCGTGATATCCTTGCCGCCGCGCACTGCCTGCGTCTTTGAAAGAAAGCTGTAAGTTAAGGTGTTTCCTGCCGCCACAAAAGTGGCGGCAGGAAAATGAAAATTACTCTTGACAAATTGCAGAAAATGGTTATAATAAGCATGTTCGTCAGAACCTAGGGGATTTGTGTAACGGTAGCACACCGGACTCTGACTCCGTTTGCGGGGGTTCGAATCCCTCATCCCCTGCCAAATAAGCACCACACCATTTGGTGTGGTGCTTATTTTATGA
Source organism: Oscillospiraceae bacterium (assembly GCA_015067925.1). Taxonomy (GTDB): domain Bacteria; phylum Bacillota; class Clostridia; order Oscillospirales; family Oscillospiraceae; genus SIG488. Next base: position 26,832 of record SVLN01000008.1, on the reverse strand, counting down.
TCGGGAGGGATTCGAACCCTGAGAGGGTGAGCGGCGTGAAGAAAACATGCCGGTGGCATGTTTTTAGCCGCGAAGTCCGCAGCAGCTATGCTGCAAGGACGCATGGCGCAAGGCGCAGCCGCCGCGGCATATCCCTCATCCCCTGCCAAATAAGCACCACACCATTCGGTGTGGTGCTTATTTTATGATCGGGAAGGTTCGAAGCTTGAGCATTTTACACAAATCTCACTTGTGTTTTTTTACATATCATGCAATTGATATGGCGAAAGGGGTTTGGTACAATAGATGTAGCCAATATGAAAGGATGTGCCTAGATGGCTCTTCTGGAAGTAAAAACCAATTATGGCGTGGTGCGCGGTGTGCGCGCCAACAATCCCGGTTATTCAATTTTTAAGGGCGTTCCCTATGCGGCGCCTCCTGTGGGAGACAAGCGCTTTGCGCCGCCCCAGAAACCGGAAAGCTGGGAAGGCGTTCTGGATTGCAGCCGCTGGCAGAACACCTGCATACAGTCTGCCGGCAGCTTCGGCTTCTACGCCAAGGAGTTCTATCCTGAGCCCAAGCAGATGGACGAGGATTGCCTGTACTTAAACATCTGGACGCCTGCGGAATCGGCAGAGGAAAAGCTGCCCGTATTCTTCTGGATCCACGGTGGTGGCTACGGCGGAGGTTACAGCTATGAGATGGAGTTCGACGGCGAGGCCATGTGTAAGCGCGGCTGCATCCTGGTTTCCATTGAATACCGCTGCAACAGCTTTGGCTTTTTTGCCCATCCGGAGCTGACCGCGCGCAATGGCCGCAGCGGCAATGCCGGCCTGGAAGATCAAATCGCGGCCCTGCAGTGGACCTATGAGAACATCGGCTACTTTGGCGGTGACCCGGAGAACATCACCGTCCACGGTCAGTCCGCGGGAGCCATGTCCACCCGCACGCTGTTGGCTTCGCCCCGATGCAAGGGCATTATGAACAGGGCTATTGTGCAGTCCGGCGGCGGTATCAACGACTGGTCCGGCTTCAATACCATGGAAAAGCAGGAGGCGATTGGCATTGAACTGCTGGAGGCAGCGGGCATGAGCTTTGAAGAAGTCATGACCCTTCCTGCCCATGAGGTCTTTGATCGCCTGAGCGCAGTATCTGCCAAATTGTATCCCATGGGCAGTGAGACGTTGTGCTTCCATCCCTGCATTGACGGATACAATCTGACGGAAAGTGTTGGCGTGAGCATTGAAGCAGGACGTGTGAATACGGACAGCATCATGTGCGGCTCTGTTTCCGGCGACTTTGGCCTGTCTGCCAAATTGGACAAGAATGATCCTGACTTAAAGCAGAAACAGCGTGTGGTGGCCTTCTCCTCCCAGGTGGCCTGGGGCGAACACCACATTGAAAAGGGCAGAGCGCCTGTTTACAGCTATTTCTTCGAGCGCAATCTGCCGGGTGACCAGCTGGGGGCGTTCCATTCCAGCGAACTGTGGTATATGTTCGGCTCCCTGCATCGGGCCTGGAGACCCTGGACAGGCTACGACTATGAGCTCTCCGACGCCATGGTGAGCTACTGGTGCAACTTTGCCCGTACGGGTGACCCCAACGCAGAGGGCCTGCCCGAGTGGCCTGCATACACCGCCGCCACTCCCTTGACCATGAACTTTGCCGACGGCGGCTTCTGCGCAAAGAATTTGAGCGAAGAGCCCTTTGCCAAACAGCTGCAGGGCGCCTTCCGCAAGCCCGGTTACGCCGGCGCGCTGTAAAACCCAAAACGGTCTGAACGGTATTTCTGTTCAGACCGTATTTTTTCGTGACAAGGAAAGGCTCTGTGGGGTATAATGAAGAAAACCAGGAACTTGAAAGGAGCAGTATCATGAGAGTCATTTCAATCGAAGAGATAAATCGTGCGCTGAAAGAGGATTCTGCAGCCTTTGTGGCCCGGACGGAAGAAGCCTACGCTGCGCAGATCCGCGCCATTGCAGAAGACATCCGCGACCATGCCGAGCAGCGGCCTGTGGTGCTGCTCTCCGGCCCGTCCGGCTCGGGAAAGACCACCAGCGCCCAATTGATCGAAGCGCTGCTGGACGGCTGGGGGCATGAGACGCACACTGTGAGCATGGACAATTATTTCTCGTCCTTCACCCCGGAGCAGGCGGAGCTGGCCCGGGCGGGAAAGATCGATCTGGAATCGCCCAATCGGTTGGATATTCCGTTTTTGAATGAGCAGTTGGAGGAAATCGTTGCCTGCAGGCCTGTAATGCTGCCGAAGTATGACTTTAAGGCAACCACTCGACGTGACAGTGGCCAGGTGCTGCAGCGCAAGCCGGGCGAAATTGTAATTCTGGAGGGCATCCATGCCTTGAATCCGGAGGTGATCCGCCTGCCGGAGGAACAGGTCTGCGGTGTTTATGTGTCCGTGCGTACCCGTGTGGAGGTGGATGGCGAGATTTTGCACCCGGCCTATATCCGTCTGTTGCGGCGCATGCTGCGTGACAATGTCCACCGCGCCAGAAGCTACGCCGAAACGGCCGGGATGCTGCAGAGCGTGGAGCGGGGTGAGGAGCTTTATATCATGCCCTATAAGCACCGCGCCCGGTTCGATGTGGATACCTTCCACGATTATGAGCTCAGCGTTCTGAAGGCTCTGTGTACGGAGGAAATTCTGCAGCTGCCGGGTCTTGCGCTGCTGCAAAAGGCGCTGGCGCAGTTGGAAGAAATGGATGAGGCCCTGGTGCCCGCCACATCCCTGGTGCGGGAGTTTATTGGAAACGGTGCTTTTGATCAATAAGACTCAAAGCAGTCCTGCAGCCGTGGAAGCGGTGCCGATATTCTGAAGTCCATCAGATGAGATTACAAATTGTGAAAATTTACTGCATTACTGTGGTAAGATGAAGTTCATAAAAAGTTCATAGATTAAGCAAAATTGATGATTTTAACGGTATTATTGCTATAAATTTAGCGGAATCTTTCGTTGACAGGCCACCTGCCCGGATTTAAAATAGCTTTTATGCTATTTATTGTGGGCAGGTGTTTTTTATGGCAAGATCGCAAAATGCTGAAAACCTTTCGTTGGGATTGGACATCGGTTCCACTACCGCGAAGATTGTTCTGCGCCGAGGTACGCAGGTCCTGCTGGAAAAATACGAACGCCACTTCTCGCAGGTGCGGGAAAAAACAGTGGAACTGCTCTGCCAGGCGGCGCAGATCACGGGGAGCGAGCCTGTTTATCTGGCCATTTCCGGTTCTGCCGGCTTAGGGTTGGCGGAAGCGGCAAATCTGCCCTTTGTGCAGGAGGTCTTTGCCACCGGCGAGATGGTCAGGCGCTTTGAAGCTGACACATCCTGTGTGATCGAGCTGGGCGGAGAGGATGCCAAAATCATTTTCTTCGATGGCGGTCTGGATGAGAGAATGAACGGCAGCTGTGCCGGCGGAACGGGCGCGTTTATCGATCAGATGGCGACACTTCTGGATGTCACTGTGGATGAACTTGACGCCCTGAGCCTGAAGAGCGAACGGCTGTATCCCATTGCTTCGCGCTGTGGCGTGTTTGCAAAGTCTGATATTCAGCCCCTTCTGAATCAGGGTGCACGAAAAGAGGACATTGCTGCCAGTATCTATCAGGCAGTGGTCAATCAGACCATTGCAGGCCTTGCCCAAGGACGGCGCATCGAAGGAACTGTGATGTTCTTAGGTGGTCCGCTGTACTTCTGCAAAGGTTTGCAGCGGCAGTTTAAAAGGACATTGAACCTTTCGGATGAGCAGATCCGCTTTCCGGAATACGGCCGGCTTGCAGTGGCCATCGGTGCGTCGTTGTACGCAGAAAACAGTGATGAAACGTTCTGCTTGACGGATGTGGTGCAGCGTATCAAGGGAGCGGTCAGTTCTGCAAATCCCAACACGCGGCTGCCGCGCCTGTTTGAAAATGAGGAAGAATATGAGGCCTTTCAAACCCGGCATGCTGCTGCGGCGGTGCCGTCCACACCCATTGCGTCATACTGCGGCAATGCATTTCTGGGCATCGACTGCGGCAGTACCACCACAAAGCTGGCCCTGATTGCAGAGGACAAAAGCCTTCTTTATACATACTATGCCTCCAATCGAGGCAATCCCGTGCAGATCGTAAGGGAACAGCTGCAGCAGATCTATGCGCTGTGTGAAGGGCGCATCCGGATTTGCGGCAGTGCGGTTACCGGCTACGGCGAGGAGCTGATTCGCCATGCGTTCCGGGTGGACCACGGTCTGGTGGAGACCATCGCCCATTATACAGCGGCAAAGCACTTCCGCCCGGATGTGGATTTTATTCTGGACATCGGCGGACAGGATATCAAATGTTTTCAGATTCGCGGCGGTGCCATTGATTCCATTATGCTCAACGAAGCCTGTTCCTCCGGCTGCGGCTCCTTCCTGGAGACCTTTGAGAGAAGCCTCGGCTACGGGCTGGAAGAGTTTGCCCGTCTGGGTGTACTTGCGGATTCACCGGTCAATTTGGGCAGCCGATGCACGGTGTTCATGAATTCCTCCGTGAAGCAGTCCCAGAAGGAGGGCGCCACGGTAGCGGATATTTCGGCGGGCCTGGCCATCAGCGTGGTCAAAAACGCCCTGTATAAAGTTATCCGCGCAGCCTCGGCCAGGGATCTGGGCGAACACATTGTGGTTCAGGGAGGCACATTTTGGAACGATTGTGTGCTGCGTGCCTTTGAAATGGAGCTTGGGGCGCCGGTGATCCGGCCCAATATTGCGGGTCTGATGGGCGCCTACGGCGCGGCCCTTTACAGCATGAAAACAGAAAAGACGACGCTGCTGACGCCGCAGAGGCTGCAAAGCTTTATCCACACGGCGAAAAGTGCCACCTGTAAGGGCTGCCAAAACAACTGCCGGCTGACCATCAACAGCTTTGCCGACGGCGAGCGCTTTGTTTCCGGCAATCAGTGCGAAAAGGGTGCGGGTACAGGAGAGAAGGCCGGGACGCTTCCAAATCTGTATGAATTCAAACGCAACTATCTCTCTGCACTTCCGCAGGTGCAAGGAGCGCGGGGGACCATCGGTTTTCCCTTGGCGTTGGGAATGTATGAACTGCTGCCCCTTTGGCATGGAATTTTCACCAATCTGGGGTTTGGCGTTGTGATTTCGCCCATCTCGACCCGCAGACTCTACGAAAAAGGGCAATTCTCTATTCCCTCGGACACGGCCTGCTATCCTGCCAAGATCATGCACGGCCACATTGCCTGGCTTTTGGAGCAGAATGTGGATGCCGTATTCTATCCCTGCCTGACATATAACGTGGATGAGGCGGGGACAGACAACCATTATAACTGTCCGGTGGTGGCCTATTATTCGGAACTGCTCAAGGGCAACATGGAGCAGCTGCAGAATACAAGGTTCCTGCACCCCTATCTGAATATCAACAAGCCCAAAGAACTGGTAAAAGAACTGACACAGTATCTGAATGAGCAATTTGGCGGTTTTTCAAAAAAAGAGGTGGCGGCTGCAGTAGCGTGTGGCTTTGCTGCCTACGAGGATTACTGCTCTGCTGTCCGCGCGGAAGGAGAACGTGCCGTTGCCTGGGCGAGAGAAAGCGGCAAGCGCATTATGGTGCTCTCCGGCAGGCCCTATCATATTGACAGCGAAATCTGCCACGGCATTGATAAGCTGGCAGTAAGCCTGGGATTTACGGTGGTTTCTGAGGACAGCATCTGCCAACTGGCGAAAATGCCTGAGCCGATCCGCGTTCTGAATCAATGGACCTACCATGCCAGATTGTATCGCGCTGCGCAGTATGCCCTGGAGCACGATGACACACAGCTGGTGCAGCTGGTATCCTTCGGCTGTGGCGTGGACGCCATTACCACCGACGAGGTGCGCCGGATCCTGGAGGACGGCGGTAAGCTCTATACCCAACTCAAAATTGATGAGATCACAAACCTGGGCGCTGTGAAAATTCGTCTGAGGAGCCTGCTGGGTGCGCTGGAAGAAAAGGAGGAACGGCATGGCAAATGAAGTTGTTCTTTTTACGGAAGAAATGAAAAAGACCCATACCATCCTGATTCCCAATATGCTGCCGCTGCACTTTCAGCTTGTCATGCAGGTGCTGCGCAACGAGGGCTACAGCTGCGATCTTCTGACCGGCCAGGGAGAGACGGTTCGGCAGACGGGCCTGAAATATGTCCACAACGACACCTGCTATCCCGCCATTCTGGTCATCGGCCAGTTCCTCGATGCGCTACTCAGCGGCAAGTATGATCCGCATCAGGTGGCGCTGATCCTGTTTCAGACGGGCGGCGGCTGTCGGGCCAGCAATTATGTGTCTTTGCTGCGCAAAGCGCTGGAAAAGGCAGGGTTCGGCTACGTGCCGGTGATTGCGCTGAGCTTCACCGGCCTGGAGATACATCCCGGGTTCCGCCTTGGTGTCAAAACCTGGCACAAGCTGGTGTATGCTGTGATCTATGGCGATCAGCTTCTAAGCCTGGTGAATCAGTGCAAGCCATATGAGATCCATCGCGGTGAGACCGAGGCGCTTGCAGAGCGATTTGCCAAAGATCTGGCCGATTCCATGAAGGCCGACGGCATTTCCTTCCGCAAGGCCAAGCGCCATTGCTGGGAGATGCTCGATGCTTTCGCGTCTCTGCCCATGCGCCGGGAGGAGAAGGTGCAGGTTGGCATTGTAGGGGAGATCTATGTGAAATTCTCGCCCTTGGGAAACAACAATCTGGAACAGACGCTGGTGGAACAGGGCGCGGAAGTTACGATTCCGGGACTGCTGGACTTTATCTTGTATTGCATATATAATATGGTTCTGGACTATCAGCTTTATCGCCGTGGGAAGAAGATATATCCTGCGGTGCGGCTGGTTTACCGCTTCGTCTGCAGAATGAAGCGGAAGCTCATTGAATTGACAGAGCGACACGGTGTATTCAATTCGCCTGCGTCCTTCGAACATACGGTGCAGCGAATTTCCGAGCATATCGGTATGGGCTGTAAGATGGGCGAGGGCTGGCTGCTTCCGGCAGAGATCCTGGAACTGGCGGATGCGGGTGTGAAAAATATCGTCTGCACCCAACCTTTTGGGTGCCTGCCCAATCACATCGTCGGCAAGGGTATGATGAAACCTCTGAAGGATGTCAATCCGGAACTCAACATTCTGGCCATCGATTACGATGCCAGCGCATCCAACGTGAACCAGGAGAACCGCATCAAACTGATGCTCTCCAACGCACGGCGCAATCAGAAGCAGGGAGAACCAGTGGGAGTATAACATGGGAAAGAAAGAGGAAAAAACAAACGTCATGCGGCTGCTGGACAGCAAAAAGCTGGCCTATGTGAGCCATGCCTATGATCCGGATCTGACGGACGCCGTACAGGTGGCGCGCAGTCTTGGTCAGGTGCCGGAACAGGTGTTCAAGACTCTGGTGACGGTGGGTGCCTCCGGCGGACACTTTGTGTTCATGGTGCCGGCGGGCAGCGAATTGGATTTGAAGAAAGCAGCCAAGGCCGCAGGGGAGAAGTCTGTGCAGATGATCCTTCAGCGGGAGCTGCTGCCCCTGACCGGCTACATCCACGGCGGCTGTTCACCCATCGGTATGAAGAAGCCCTTTCCGACCTTTCTCGATGAGAGTGCCCTGTTGTTTGAGACGATTTTCTTTTCCGGCGGTAGAGTGGGCCATCAGGTGCAGATGAAGCCGGAGGATCTGCAGAAGATGATGAAAATTACTCCCGCAGACCTTACAAAATAAAAAATCCGCCATCGGAAGATGGCGGATTTTGTTTACTGGATATGCTCGTGATTGTTGATGTGCTCCATGCAGTAGCAGTAGTAGCCGTTGCAGCGACTGCAGTAGCGGAATTCCAGACCGGGAGAGTCCACATCCGTGCGTCCGCAGACGGTGCACTTGTGCCGGTAAGGCTGCTGGGGTGCCTGCTTGGCCTTGTAGCCGTCGGCCCAGTTGGGATTGGGACGGGCCTTGGGTGGCGGCGTCTGCCTACGCACCCGACCGGTGAGACGGTCAGAGAAGGGGAGGACTGTCAGCACATCCCGACCGAAGTACAGGAAATAGTTCAGCAGGGCAAACAGCGGGAACAGGTTGTAGGGGAAGGGACTGGTGAGTACCTGCAGTGCGGTGACCGCAAAGTAGAACCAGGCCAGATACTTCATCTTCAGGGGAATGATGAAGAACAACATCACGCGGCTCTCCGGAATGAAGGTGGCGAAACTCAGGATCAGGCTAATGTTCAGGTAGTTGACCGAGGCGCTGCAGTTTAAAACCAAGGCGGCGATGTCCATAATGAGAATGCCGGTGAGGTAGAACATGTTGAATTTAAAGGTGCCCCAATGCGATTCCATAAACCGGCCGATCTGCACATAAAACACCAGCATAATGGCGAAGAAGATCAGATTGTTGTCGTTGGGCAGGAAGATGTAAGAGATGAGCCGCCAGACCTGACCATGCAGGATCGCGGAGCGGGAGAAGTGCAGCCAGGTATAGAGCATGCCGCTGCGGTCGATCAAGGTCAGCACATACACCAGGGCGTTGCCGATGGCGATCCAAAGCATCAGATTCGGGATACCTTTGTTTCGGTGGCGATAAAAGAACCGTTCGAAGTTACGGCGCAGGTTGTTCAAGGTCGCAGCCTCCTTTGGCGAAGTGACTACTATATTATACCATTTTTGTCCGCTTGTCCATCAACAATCTGTGAACTTTCATTACTTGTCTTTTTGATTCCGGTCTGATAAAATCAGAAAAAAGACGAATTATAGGAGTTTTTTACTATGAGCATCGTAAGAAATATGGATCTGGCCCCCGCGGGCCGCATGAAAATCGAATGGGTGCAGGATTTTATGCCTGCCCTGAGCGCCATCCGCGACCGCTTCGCGGAAGAGAAGCCCTTTGCGGGTAAGAAGATCACCATGTCCATCCACATGGAAGCCAAGACGGCTTACCTGGCTCTGTGCCTGGCAGCCGGTGGTGCGGAAGTGCACGCCACGGGCTGCAACCCCCTGTCCACCCAGGACGATGTGGCGGCTGGCCTTGCCAGCATGGGTGTGGAAGTCTATGCGTGGCACGGCGCCACGGCGGAGGAGTATACAGAGCATCTGACTGCGGCGCTGTCCTGCCATCCGGATCTGATCATTGACGACGGCGGCGACCTTCTGGAGCTGCTCAGCGGTCCCTGCGCCCATCTGGCGGACAACCTCATCGGCGGCTGCGAAGAGACCACCACCGGTGTGCACCGCCTCAAGGCCAGAGAGAAGGCAGGCGTGCTGCCGTTCCCGATGATGAACGTCAACGACGCCAAGTGCAAGCATTATTATGACAACCGCTACGGCACCGGCCAGAGCGTCTGGGATGCAGTGATGCACACCACCAACCTGCTGGTGGCAGGCAAGACCGTCGTGGTCGGCGGCTACGGCTACTGCGGCCGCGGCATTGCCATGCGCGCCATGGGCATGGGCGCAAATGTGATCGTCACGGAGATCGACCCCATCAAGGCCTTGGAGGCCACCATGGACGGCTGCCGCGTGATGACCATGCTGGAGGCTGCGCCCCAGGGTGATCTGTTCATCACCGCCACAGGCTGCCGCGACGTCATTACCAAGGAGCATTTTGCCCTAATGAAGGACAACGCTTTCTTGGCCAATGCCGGCCACTTCAATGTGGAGGTCAACGGCGAGGATCTGGAAGCGATGGCCGTGCGCGTGTATAAGCGCAGAGATGAAATCATGGGCTATGAGCTGCCCGACGGCCGCACTCTGAACCTGCTGGCCGAGGGGCGTCTGGTGAATCTGGCTTCCGGCAACGGCCATCCGGCGGAGATCATGGATATGAGCTTTGCCATCCAGAGCCTGAGCCTGGAGTATCTGCTCAAGAACGGAAAGAATCTTCAGAAGGCGGTCTACGAGGTGCCCCAGAGCATCGACGATGCCGTTTCCCGCGTGAAGCTGGACGCCATGCGACTGAAGATCGACAAACTCACCGAGGCACAGGAAAAATATCTGTGCGGTTGGGAAGTTTAATTGAAAAAATTGAACTTTTCCTTGACAAATCGGCAAGTTCTGCTATAATGTGTCCGAACAATTGAAACCCTTATCAAGAGTGGTGGAGGGACCGGCCCTGTGAAACCCGGCAACCTGCATTTGCAAGGTGCCAAATCCGGCGAAGAATCGGCAGATGAGGAAGCGAACTTACAAGCGCTCCGTCTGTTACGGAGCGCTTTTTACATTGGAAAGGAAGAGAAAGAGATGAAACGTATTTTTACTTCGGAGTCTGTGACCGAGGGTCATCCCGATAAGGTCTGCGACCAGATCTCCGACAGCGTCCTGGATGCGATCCTGGCCCAGGATCCCATGGCGAGAGTCGCCTGCGAAAGCATTGTTACCACCGGCATGGCCCTGGTGATGGGCGAAATTACCACTTCTGCCCAGGTGGACATTCCCGCCATCGTGCGTGAGACCATCTGCGGCATCGGCTATAACGATCCCACTGCCGGCTTTGACGGCAATTCCTGCTCGGTTCTGACTGCCATCGACAAGCAGTCTGCCGATATCGCCATGGGCGTCAACGCCTCTTTTGACGATGAGAGCACCACCGGTGCCGGCGACCAGGGCATGATGTTCGGTTTCGCCTGCAACGAGACCCCGGAGTACATGCCCGCCCCCATCGAGTATGCCCACCAGCTCTCCAGAAAGCTTACCGAGTGCAGAAAGTCCGGGCAGCTGCCCTGGCTGCGCCCCGACGGCAAGAGCCAGGTTTCCGTCCAGTATGCCGAGGACGGCAGCGTGGAGCGCATCGACACCGTGGTTGTTTCCACCCAGCACAGCCCCGAGATCGCCATCGAAGAGCTGCGTGAACTGGTGAAGGAGCAGATCATTCTGCCGACTCTGCCCCAGAATTTGCTGGATGATGAGACGAAGTTTTATGTCAACCCCACCGGCCGCTTTGTCATTGGCGGTCCCGTGGGCGACAGTGGCCTGACCGGCCGCAAAATCATTGTGGATACTTACGGCGGCTACGCCAGCCATGGCGGCGGCGCCTTCTCCGGCAAGGACCCCACCAAGGTGGACCGCTCTGCTGCGTATATGGCGCGCCATATTGCAAAGAATCTGGTTGCAGCCGGTCTGTGCGCCAAGTGCCAGATCGAGCTGGCCTACGCCATCGGTGTGGCCCACCCCGTTTCCGTTCTGGTGGAAACCTACGGCACCGGCAAGGTCAGCGACGAAAAGCTCTCCGAGGCCGTCAACCGCTGCTTCGATCTGCGTCCGGCGGCCATCATCGAATACCTGGATCTGCGCCGTCCCATCTACCGCCAGACCGCGGCCTACGGCCATTTCGGCCGCAGCGACCTGGACCTGCCCTGGGAAAAGATCACCCGTACGGAAGATTTGACCGCCTGTCTGTAAGGAGGCAACACTATGAAAAAAATCGAGATCATCGGCTGCGGCTACATCGGCCTGCCCACTGCCATCACCTTTACCCTGGCCGGCTATGAGGTCTGCGGTTTTGATATCAATGAAAAGGTCGTCAAGAGCCTGAACGAAGGCCGCATCCACATTGTCGAGCCCGATCTGCAGGAGGCGATGGATAAGGCCATGGCCACCGGCCGTCTGAGCTTCACCACCAGCCCCGAGCCGGCGGACGTGTTCATCATCGCTGTGCAGACGCCCCACCGCGATACCCCGGAGGGCAAGCGTGTTTCCGACATGACCTTCGTGGAGTCCGCTGCCAGAACCATCGCCCCCGCTGTGAAGGAAGGCGACCTGGTGGTGCTGGAGTCCACCTCCGCGCCCTATTCCACCCGCCGGGTGGAGGAGCTGATCGCTGAGGGCAGCGGTTTGAAGCCGGATCAGTTCATGACGGCCCATTGCCCGGAGCGCATCATCCCCGGCCAGATGCTCCGTGAGCTGCGGGAGAACGACCGCATCATCGGCTCTGCCCGTCCCGAGGCGGCGGAGTATGCCAAGGAAATCTACGCTCCTGTTGTGACCCAGGGCACCATCCGCACCACGGATGATCTGACTGCTGAGATGTGCAAGCTGGTGGAGAATACCTTCCGCGACATCAACATTGCCTACGCCAACGAGCTCAGCAAGGTCTGTGACCGCCTGGGCATTGATGTGTTCAATCTGATCAATCTGGCCAACTGCCACCCCAGAGTGAATGTCCACACCCCCGGCGTGGGCGTGGGCGGCCACTGCATCGCGGTGGATCCTTGGTTCATCCATGAAAAGTTCGAGGATATCACCCCGCTGATCTACAATGCCCGTGTCATCAACGACTCCAAGCCGGAGTGGGTGGCCGACCGCATTGCCCAGGATGTGGCGCCCGGCGCCAAGGTCGCCGTGCTGGGCCTGAGCTTTAAGCCCAACATTGATGACACCCGCGAGAGCCCGTCTTTGGAGTTCGCTGAGATCCTGCAGCGCCGTGGTTATGAAGTTCTGGCGGTGGAGCCCTTCATTGAGGGCCCCGTGCAGGGCTTTGAGAACCACAGCCTGGAAGAGGCCATTGAGAAGTGCGATTATGCTGTTGTCACCCTGGCCCATGACCCCTTCAAGGCCAAGAAGGAGCTCATTGCCACCAAGCCGTTCTTTGATTGTGTCGGCCTGATGCGATAAAAATTAGGCGGTACGACGAAAGTCGTACCGCCTTTTTGAAACCATCCAACGTTATTCTTGCAATATGGGCAAAAAATGGTATACTAACCCTGTATGTTTTTAGAAAGGCCTGATCCTATGACCCAGAAACGCGCCCTGGCAATCCACGATATTTCCTGCATCGGACGCTGCTCCATCACGGTGGCGCTGCCGATCCTCTCCTCCGTCGGTGTGGAAACGGCGATTCTGCCCACGGCAATTCTCTCCACCCATACGGCTGGATTTGAGGGATATACCTATCTGGATATGGCCTCCGAGATGCCTGCCATCAGCAAGCACTGGAAGTGCCTGGGTGAAAAGTTTGATGCCATTTATACGGGCTTTCTGGGTTCTGTGGAGCAGATCGATATTGTGGCGGAGGTGTTTGATGACTTCCGCAGCGACGATAACCTGATTTTGGTGGATCCCGTCATGGCCGATTCGGGCAAACTCTATCCGGTGTTTACTCAGGATATGGCGGTGCAGATGCGTAAGCTCTGCTGCAAGGCGGATCTGATTATTCCGAATCTGACAGAGGCGGCCTTTTTGCTCGATGAGCCTTATGTGGGCGGCGAGCATGACGAGCGCTACATCCGTGAGCTCTTAAAGCGTTTGACCGGCCTTGGCTGCAGCAAAACGCTGCTCACCGGTGTGTCCTTTGTGCCCGGACGCCTGGGCGCTGCCTGCTATGACGCAGAAACAGACGAGTTTTCTTACCACGACGGTGATTACGTGGACCGCATTTTCCACGGCACCGGCGACGTGTTCGGCAGCGGCCTGCTGTCTGCCTTGATGAATGGGTTTGATCTCTCCGGTGCCATGGCGGTGGCGGTGGATTACACCCGCAAATGCATCGAATATACCCAGCTTGAGGGCCGTCCGGCCCACTACGGGCCCTGCTTTGAAAAGGCAACGGCGTTCCTTCTGGAAAGACTCGGCATACACTGGGAGTGAGAAAAGCAAGGAGGAACGAAAATGATCTATGAGAATGTTCTGAGTGCCATGGGCTCTACGCCCCTGATCCGTCTGAACCATTTGTCGCCGAAGGACGGCGCGCGGATCCTGGTGAAGTATGAAGGACAGAATATTGGCGGTTCCATCAAGACCCGCACGGCCCTGCACATGATCGAAGCAGGGGAGCGGGCCGGCCTGATTGGCAAGGATACCATCATTGTGGAACCCACCTCCGGCAACCAGGGGATCGGCCTGGCGCTGGTGTGCGCCATCCGGGGCTATAAGGCCATCATCATTATGCCCGATTCTGTGAGCGTGGAGCGCCGCCTGCTGGTGGAACACTACGGTGCGGAGGTACGCCTGGTGCACGATGACGGCAACATCGGCGAATGCATCGACAACTGCCAGAAGCTGGCCTACCAGCTGCAGGCGGAGAATCCCAACGTTTACGTACCCCAGCAGTTCAGCAATCCAGCCAATCCCGAGGTGCACCGCCTGTTTACGGCCCGGGAGATTCTTGATGAGGTAGATGGCCCCATTGACGGCTTCTGCTCCGGCATCGGCACCGGCGGAACCATCACCGGCGTGGGCGAAGTGCTGCGCGAAGCCAATCCCGCGGTCACCATCTGGGCCGTTGAGCCGGAGAACGCCGCGATCCTGGCCGGCGGCAGCGTGGGCACCCATGTGCAGATGGGCATCGGCGACGGCCTGATTCCGGATATCCTGAACCAGAAGATCTACGATGAGGTATGCATTATCTCTGACGAAGAGGCGCTGCAGACAGCCAAAGACCTGGCCCGCCTGGAGGGCATGATGTGCGGCATTTCCAGCGGCACCAATGTGGCGGCGGCCATCCGTCTGGCAAAGAAGCTGGGCCCGGGCAAGACCGTGGTGACCATCCTGCCGGACACCGCTGAGCGCTATTTTTCCACACCCTTGTTCCAGTAATTATTTCCATTACAAAAGAACTGAGGCGATTTTTTATTTTAGAATTGCAGGAAATCACCCTGGCGCATCAGGCTCCTATGGAGGCGCTGCGCCGAAAATACAATTGTGAGACTTCTTCCCATTCCTTCGGGCAGTTGTATCTGTGGCGGAAGAATCTGCAGCTGAAGCTGCATTTGCAGCCGCAGCTGTATTCCGTCTGTGGTCCCGTCTACGGCGAGAACGCCTGGCTGTTTCCGGTGGGAGAAGAGGAAGCCAAGGTGTGCTTTTTAAAAGAGCTGCTGCAGACCCCGGGTCTGCGCCTGACCAACCTGCGGCAAGCGGATGTGCAGTTTGTCCAGACCCACTTTCCGGATTTCTTTCGAATTGAGGAAGCGCTGGGGGAGAGCGAATATCTGTACGATCGTGCGGAGCAGCTTTCCCTGCAGGGCAAGCGTTTTGCGGGCATCCGCAACCACATCAGAAGAGCAGAACGGGACAATGCACTGTCTGTCGAGCCTTTGTGCGACGAGAACCTGGAAGAAGCCATTGCCATCGCTGAGGATTGGAATCGCTTAGAGCGGGAGGCAGGCGAACACGGCATCCGCGATGACGGTGTGCCTACGGAAATGCTGCGACTGCGTGATGTGTTGAATCTGCACGGCGTTGTGGTGCGCATCAATGGCGAAGCCGCAGCGGTCTGTGCCGGATATCCCCTGAACGACACGACCTTTGATTTCTCCTTGTCCAAACTGCGGGAGAATTTGCCGGGCTTGTCTTATTGGGCAAAGCACGCTTTGTACGAAAGCTTACCGGAGCATTTCACCACCATCAATGCAGAGGACGACGTGGGTGCACCGGGCCTGCGCACCATGAAATACCAGATGCGGCCCAGCGGCATGATCCATATGTTCCATGCCGTTGCCGTAGAATAGAAAAACGGCCGGGAAACCGGCCGTCAGCATACATATTGGAGGAATCCCATGAACAACCATGCAACCAGATTGGATCATTTTCAGGAGGGCGTCTTTGCGGCCATTGACCGCAAGATTGCTGCCTATCGCGCCCAGGGACGGGAACTCTATAACCTCTCCATCGGCACGCCGGATTTCCATCCGCCGGAGCAGGTGAGAAAGGTCATCGCTGAGGCTGCCCTGGATGGCGGCAACTACCGCTACACCCTGCACGACTCGCCAGAGCTGCAGCAGGCGGTGGTGGATTACTATGCCCGCCGCTACGGCGTGGCCATCTCTGCCAATGAGCTGCTCGCTGTGCACGGCACCCAGGAGGGCATGGGCCATCTGGGCATGGCCTTGTGCGACAAGGGCGATGTGGTGCTGCTGCCCAATCCCGGTTATCCGGTTTTTGAGGCGGGCGCCTACTTCGGCGAGGCGGAGATCGTCTACTATCCCATCGTCCGGGAGAATGCCTTCCTGCCGAAGCTGGATGAGATCGACGAGGACGTCTTGAGAAGAACCAAGTACATCGTCACCTCTTATCCCTCCAACCCCACCGGCGCCATCGCGCCCAAGTCCTTCTATGAGGAACTCATCGAGTACGCCAAGCGCTATGATTTCTTCATCATCAACGACAACGCCTACTCTGATATTGTTTTCTCCGAAGAGAGCGGTTTCTCCTTTCTTGAGATCCCCGGTGCCAAGGAAGTGGGTGCGGAGTTCTTCTCCCTGAGCAAGTCCTTCAACCTCACCGGCGCACGTCTGAGCTTCTTCATTGGCAACGAGAAGTTGGTGGGAGCCCTGGATCTGATGCGCTCTCAGCTGGACTTCGGCGTGTTCTACCCCCTGCAGCTGGCCGCCATTGAGGCCCTGTCCATGCCGCGGGATTATGTGAAGGCCCAGTGCGAGGAGTACAAGCGCCGTCGCGACGCCCTGTGCGGCGGACTGCGCGCCATCGGTTGGGATGTGGAGGACAGCAAGGGAACCATGTTCGTCTTTGCCAAGCTGCCGGAGCAGTATCCCTCTTCTGCCGAGTTCTGCGAAAAGCTCCTGGATGAGACGGGGGTTGTCTGTACCCCGGGTATTTCCTTTGGCTCCCTCGGTGAGGGCTACGTGCGCTTTGCCCTGGTGCGCCCCGCGGAGGAACTGAAGAAAATTGCCGAGATCATCGGCAATAGCAGCCTCATGAAATAAGATGAGCCGGTCTGGTTTACCAGACCGGCTTTTTTGTAAAACCGCCGAAGCTGTTGTGATTATAGTTCGAGTCCCTTTCTTATGAACAAAAACAAAAGAACCATCACCCCAAAGGGTAATGGTTCTTTTGGTACGGCGAAAGGGACTCCGTCTGGAGGCGTTGTTTCGTCAAGCCGAAACAACCAACAGCCCACCGGGCTGTTGTGATTATAGTTCGAGTCCCTTTCTTATGAACAAAAACAAAAGAACCATCACCCGAAGGGTAATGGTTCTTTTGGTACGGCGAAAGGGACTCCGTCTGGAGGCGTTGTTTCGTCAAGCCGAAACAACCAACAGCCCACCGGGCTGTTGTGATTTAAGTTCGAGTCCCTTTCTTATGAACAAAAACAAAAGAACCATCACCCAAAGGTAATGGTTCTTTTGGTACGGCGAAAGGGACTCGAACCCCCGACCTACTGATTCGTAGTCAGTCACTCTATCCAACTGAGCTATCGCCGCATAACGTGCCTATACATACTACCATGACTACCCAGAAAATGCAAGCCTTTTTTTCAAAAAACAAAAAAATATTTATGTACAGCGCCGGGACTCCGGCGCCGGGGTCAGTGCATCATCATTGATTCCGCGGCCTTGACCACTTTGTCTTCCATGCGGTCAACGGCGCGAGCGGCGCTCTGACGTACACGGGAGTCGGCAGGCAGCATTAAAATCGCAGCCGCACCGGCGGCAACGCCCAGACCTGCCGTGAGAAGAAAGGATCGCATCTGCATGAAGCACACCTCCGAGCCTATTGTGCGCACAAAGATCAAAAAGAAATCCGGAAGATTCTGTAATCCGGTCTTTTTTTGCGAAGAAATTTGTGGTATAATATCTGGAACGATGAGAAAAGGGAGGATGCACCGTGTCGTTTTCAGCCTGGCTGCAGCAGCTGGATTTTGGATATCTTTTTGAGCTGCTTATAACAGCCGCAGCGGCGCTACTGTGCATTACCTTCCATGAAAGCGCCCACGGCCTTGTGGCCCTTTGGCTGGGCGATGATACCGCCAAACAGCAAAAGCGCATTTCCCTCAATCCCTTGCGTCATGTGGATCCTGTTGGCCTTATCATGATGGTAATTTTCCACTTCGGTTGGGCCAAACCGGTAAGCGTGAATATGCGCAGGTTTAAAAATCCCAAGGTCGGCATGGCCATTTCGGCTGCAGCGGGGCCCGCTTCCAATGTGATTCTGGCCCTCGTTGCCCTGTTGGCGTGGTATCCCTGCGTGTTTGCCTCGGTGTTCCACGGCGGCGCGGTGTGGGAATATACGGCTATGTTTTTCCAGTATGTGGTAATTATTTCCTCGGGCCTGGCGGTATTCAATCTGATCCCCATCCCGCCTCTGGACGGAAGCAAGGTGCTGTTTTCCCTGCTGCCCCAGCGGGCCTACGCGGTTTTGATGCGCTATGAGCGTTACGGATTTCTTGTTCTGGTGGCGTTGCTTGTCCTCAACGTGCTGGACACGCCCCTGGCTTTCTTGCGCAATGGTCTTCTCGATGGCCTGCAATGGCTTGTGCGGCCCTATGCCGATTGGGCCCAATCTTTATTCTGGTAGGAGCGAACAATGGAAGAACCGAAATATCATCTTTCGGGTGTCGTCAAGGAGAAAGAAGAACAATTCTCTGACTTTGACGGCCCCCTGGATCTGATCTTGCTGCTGCTGAGCAAAAACAAAATAGAGATTCAGGATATTTCCATTTCCTCCATTCTGGAACAGTATCTGGCGTATCTGGATGAGATGAAGCGCATGGACATGGAAATTGCCAGCGAATTCATCGCCATGGCAAGCCATCTGATGGTCATCAAGACCAAGATGCTGCTCTCTGTTGCCGAGCGCGAAGAGGCCATGAGTGAGATGGAACTGCTGATCCGTTCTTTGGAGGATCGCCAGCGTAAGGATGCCTTTGAGCAGATCCGCCAGGCGGTGAGCTTCTTAGAGCCCCGCAACGAGATCGGCCGCGGCACCTTTGCCAAACAGCCGGAGCCGTTGAAGCGCGATGCGGCTTACCGCTACCAGCATGAACCGGAGGACCTTTTAAATGCATTCTCCGTGATGTCGGACCGTCTGCAGCGTCAGCTGCCGCCTCCGGCGTCCGCCTTTGCGGGCATTATGGCCCCAGAGCCTTATTCTGTAACGAAAAAAACTGCCCAGATCCTTAAACGTCTGATCGAGGGCACGGCAAAACGATTCCGCCAGCTCTTCCGTGGGGCAAAATCCCGTTCGGAGATCGTGGCGACCTTTATGGCTGTTCTGGAACTGTGCCGTCTGCGTTCCATCAGGTTGGGGCCGGAACAGGAGGATGCCAGCATTGAATATCTTGGCTTGCCCGAAAATCAGGAGGAAGGAGTGCAGAGCGAATGGACGAACTGAAATACACGATTGAAGCGATTCTCTTTGCTGCCGGTGAGCCGGTGCCTGCCGCGCGCATGGCCCAGACCTTAGAGCGCGACGAGAGTGAGATCCATGCCGCCGCCCAGGCCCTTTCCGATGAGCTGGCATTTGCCCGCCGCGGTATCCGTGTGCTGCGTCTGGATGAGAGTTATCAGATGTGCTCTTCTTCTGAGATGGCGGAGGCGGTCACCCGCACTTTGGAGACCAGAAAGCCGCCCAAGCTCTCCGCTTCCCAGCTGGAGACTCTGACCATCATTGCTTATTATCAGCCTGCTACCCGTGCCTATGTGGAACAGTTGCGCGGCGTGGACAGCTCCTATACCGTCAACGCGCTGCTCACCAAAAAACTGATTGAAGAGTGCGGCAGACTCAACGTGCCCGGCCGGCCCATTCTTTATAAAACTACGCCGGATTTCCTGCGCACCTTTGGCCTGCAGTCGTTGGATGAGCTGCCGGAGATTAAGAAAATTAACTTTGCAGATCCCGTGCAGCTGCCCGAGCAGCAGAGCGTGGAAGAACTTCCGACCGAAGCGCCGGAGGGCCAGATGGAGATGCAGCTGTGAAGGCGCTGTTGATTGTTCTGGCGATTCTGGTGCTGCTGGCCTGGATTCCCCTGAAGTGCTGCGCGCGCTATCTGGGGTCACCTCAGGTAGATCTTCGGGTAGGGCCGCTGCGCTTTGCAATCTATCCGAGCAAAGAAAAACCGAAGAAAAAGCCAAAGACCGAAAAACCAACCAAACAACCAAAGGAGCAACAGCCGGCTCAGCAGAAGAAGTCCTTTACACCAGACGCTATTCTGCAGTATGTTCCCTTGGCTCAGACGGCACTGAACACCCTGGGGCGGCTTTGTCGCAGCATTGCGGTCAAGGTGAAGCTACATGTGACCTACGGCGCGGAGGATCCTGCCGACGCCGCTGTGCGCTACGGACAGGCCTGGGCCATCATCGGCGCAATCACGCCGATCCTGGAAAGAACCTTCCACATCAAAAAACGCGATATGCAAGCGATCTTTGATCCGGAAGAGACGGGTTTTTCCATTGAAACCGATGTTCAGGCAAGACTCTTCGTCTGGCAGATCATCGCCATTGTGGTGAGTGTCGGCGGAAAGATCCTGATCCAATTCCTGAAAATAAGAAAAGGCGGTGCAAACAAATGAATCATCCTCTTTCTGATATGCTTGGCAGCACCATGGACAAGGTCCATACTCTGGTGGATGCCAATACCGTTGTGGGCGATCCCATCACCACGCCTGATGGCGTGACCATTATCCCCGTCAGCAAGATCAGCTTCGGCTACGCCGGCGGCGGTTCCGATTTCACCACCAAGAACGCCGGCAGCCAGAATCCATTCGGCGGCGGCACCGGCGGCAGCGTAAAGATCACCCCCGTGGCCTTCCTGATTGTCAAGGAGGGCGGCGTGCGCGTGCTGCCCATTGCAGAGCCTGCCTCCAATTCCTTGGATCGTATTGTGGACATGCTGCCGGATCTCATCGACAAGCTGCAGAAGTTTGTGGAAGAGAAAAAGCAGAAGAAGGAACAGGACGAACTGGAAGTCATGGAATAATCTTTCGCGTGTTCTTCACCGGCCCGGGGGAAACCTAAGGCCGGTGATGAAATTTGAGACGTTTCTTGATTCGAGTTTTATGCGCTGCAATTGTGCTTGCTGCGCTTGTTGACGCGGTGGCTGCTGCGCCCGGGATCTCCGCTCAGAAGGCGATCCTGACGGACGCAGCCTCCGGCCGGGTGCTCTTTGAACGCGATGCGGACACCACCAGCTTGATTGCCAGCACCACCAAGATTTTGACTGCGCTGATCGTCTGCGAAGATTGTGATCTTTCTCAGGTGGTGCAGATCCCCAAAGAAGCGGTGGGAATTGAGGGCTCATCCCTGTATCTGCGCGAAGGAGAACGGCTCACGGTGGAGCAACTGCTCTACGGCCTGATGCTGCGCTCCGGCAATGATGCTGCCGTAGCCCTGGCGCTGCATTGTGCAGGGTCAATCGAGGCTTTTGCCGAAAAGATGAATGAAAAAGCAGCAGAACTTGGGATGAACAGCTCCCATTTCTGCAATCCCCATGGGTTGGACGCCGAGGAACATTATTCCACAGCCCGGGATCTCTCTTGCCTGGCCATTGCGGCCATGGAAAATGAGACCCTTCGGCGCATTGCTTCCACCAAAAGCATAGCCTTTGGTGAGCGCAGCCTGACCAATCACAACAAGCTGCTCTGGCGCTATGAGGGCGCTGTAGGCATCAAAACCGGCTACACCAAGGCTGCCGGGCGGATTCTCGTCAGCGCGGCAGAGCGAAACGGCCGCAGGCTTGTCTGCGTGAGCATTAACGCCCCCAGCGATTGGAGCGATCACGGGGCGCTGTTGGACTTTGGCTTTGCGCAGTTTGAATTGCGTCAGCTGGCGAGCATGGGACAAAGCCTTGTGCAGATGCCGCTGCTGACCGGTGAGCAGGCAGAGCTGAAGGCGGAAGCGGATTTTTCCTATCCGCTATTTCCCGGCGAAACGCCGGAAATGCAGCTCAAGTGTCCGGAAGGGGCATGGGAAAAAGAAGAACTGGAACAATCCGTGATGATTGTGCGGCTTTACGGAAAAGAGATCGGGCGAATCGAACTGACCGCCCAATAAGAGGTGCGCAGCATGGTGCAGAGGCTTCAAAAAATCCTTTCTGAATATGGCCTTGCTTCCAGAAGGGAAGCCGAGCGCATCATGGAAGCCGGACGCGTGACGGTCAACGGCTTCGTTGCCCGGGTGGGGGAGAGTGCCGACCCGGAGCAGGATGTGATTCTGCTGGACGGAAAGCCCCTGCAGAAAAAGCCGGAAAAGCGCTACTTGATGCTCAATAAGCCTCGTGGCTACGTGACCAGTATGCACGATGAAAAGGGCAGAAAGGATGTCAGCCTCCTGGTGGCCGATTGCGGCGTGCGACTTTACCCTGTGGGCCGCCTGGACATGGATTCGGAGGGCCTGCTGCTGTTCACCAACGACGGTGAACTGGCAAATCGTTTGATGCATCCTGCTGCGGAGGCCAACAAGACCTATCTTGTCACGGTTACGGGTTATTATGAGGGCGCTGAGGAGCGTCTGGCACAGAGTATGGTGATTGACGGCTACCGGATTCGCCCTGCCAAGGTGAAGAATATCATGCATCATGGCGAGGAGGCCCAGCTGCAGATCACCATTCACGAAGGCCGCAACCGTCAGATTCGAAAAATGTGTGAAACTGTTGGAATCCGGGTAAAAAAACTGCAAAGGGTAGAGGAAAATGGTGTGAAGCTGGGGAACCTTCCCTTGGGCCAGTGGCGCTGGCTGACAGAAGAAGAGATCAAAATACTGCAAGAGTTCCACAAATAAGAAATAAGACGCAAGTGATGCATAAATAACTTGCAAAATGCGGCGCGAGGATTTACAATGAAAGTTGTATGAGTCCTTGCGCCGTATGTTTTTTATTGGAGGAACGAACCGATGCCGAGTGATATCCTGAGCAACATCCAAAACAGTATGAGCTCTCTGTCCAAAGGACAGAAGCTGATTGCCAATTACATTCTCGAATACTACGATAAGGCCGCTTTTATGACTGCAAGCAAACTGGGCAAAACCGTGCAGGTCAGCGAGTCCACCGTTGTCCGCTTTGCGGTGGAGTTGGGTTATGAGGGCTATCCCGAGATGCAGCGTGCCCTGCAGGAGATGATCCGCAACAAGCTGACTTCTGTGCAGCGCATCGAGGTGGCAAACGACCGCTTCGGTCAGAACGATGTGCTCTCCACGGTACTGCACTCGGACATTGACAAGATTCGCTCCACCTTGGAGAAGATCGACCGCGCCACCTTTGACAAGGCGGTGGATCTGATTATGGGCGCCAACAAGATCTATATTCTGGGCGTGCGCTCTTCTGCAGCCCTGGCGAGCTTTTTGGGCTTTTACATGAATCTGATGTTCGATAACGTCCGTCTGGTACATACCACCTCCGTTTCGGAGATGTTTGAACAGGTGGTCAAGGTGGCCCCCGGTGATGTGGTGCTGGGTATCAGCTTCCCCCGCTATTCCAGCCGTACGGTCAAAGCCATGCGTTTCTGCCACGATTCCGGTGCCACGGTCATAGCCCTGACCGACACCATGCAGTCTCCCATTGCAGAGAATGCGGATCTGGTGCTGGCAGCCGAGAGCGATATGATTTCTCTGGTGGACTCCCTGGTGGCGCCCTTGAGTCTGATCAACGCCCTTATCGTGGCCATCAGCCGCCGCAAGGATCAGGAACTTGCCCATACCTTCTCCGAACTGGAGCGGATCTGGGACGAATATGAGGTCTACGAAAAAGTTGAAAACTGATGTATTGATTGTTGGTGCGGGAGCTGCGGGCATGTTTGCTGCCATTCACGCTGCCAAAGCCGGTGCGAAGGTCACGGTGTTGGAACGCGGACCCCGGGTGGGCAGAAAGTTGGCCATCACAGGCAAGGGCCGCTGTAACGTGACCAATGAATCGACAGAACAGGAAGTTCTGAAAAATATTCCCCGCAACGGGCGTTTTCTGAACTCTGCCATGTACGCCATGTCGCCTTATAAGGTCATGGATTTCTTTGAGGCGTGCGGCGTTCCCCTGAAGGTTGAGCGTGGCAAGCGTGTGTTCCCGGTTTCCGACAAGGCCGGCGATATCGTGGGCGCCCTGAAAACCGGAATGCACCGCGCGGGCGTGCATGTCGAAACGGCGAGAGCAAAAAAGCTTCTGCTCAAAGACGGCGCAGTCTGCGGCGTGGAGACGGAAGACGGGCAGAAATTCGAAGCCGGTCGCGTGATCGTTGCCACAGGCGGTCTTTCCTATCCGCTCACCGGCTCCACCGGCGATGGCTATGAAATGGCCCAGCAGGTGGGACACACCATTATCGATCCCGTGGGCTCCCTGGTGCCCCTGGAAGAGGATGGCGGCCTGTGCCGCCAGATGCAGGGCCTGTCTCTGCGCAATGTGGCGGTGCGCCTGGTGGATGAGAAGAAGGGCAAAGCCGTTTACGAAGATTTCGGAGAGATGCTCTTTACCCACTTTGGCGTCTCTGGGCCCACGATTTTAAGCGCCAGCGCCCATATGAAAGAAGGGGAAGAGTACCGTATTGAGATCGACCTGAAGCCTGCTTTGGACGAGCAGGCCTTGGACGCGAGAATGCTGCGAGACTTTTCCATGTACCAGAACCGCACGATCCTCAACGCCCTGACGGATCTGTATCCCTCGGCGCTGATCCCCGTGATGGTGCAGGTGTGCGGAATCGATCCGGATACCAAGGTCAACTCCCTGACGCGGCAGCAGCGCAGAGCGCTTCTGGAAAACACAAAACGTTTTTGCATTAGAATCGCGGGAAAGCGTCCTGTTGCGGAGGCAATTGTAACCTCCGGCGGTGTTTCGACCAAGGAGATCAACCCCAGAACCATGGAATCCAAGCTCTGCCCGGGGCTTTATTTTGCGGGCGAAATCATTGACTGCGACGGCTACACCGGCGGCTTTAATCTGCAGATCGCCTGGGCAACGGGCGCTCTGGCAGGCCGTGCGGCAGCGGAAGCAGGGGAGGAGTCAGAATGAACAAACATTATGCCATTGCCATTGATGGCCCGGCCGGTGCCGGCAAGAGCACCGTGGCCAAAGCGGTTGCAAAAACGCTGGGCTGCTATTATGTGGATACCGGCGCGATCTATCGCACCCTGGGCGTTCACTTTGCCATGCTGGGCATCGGCCCCAAGGATAAGGACGGCATCACCCGTCTTTTAGGGGATGCGTACATCGAAGTGAAGTATACGCAGGAAGGCGAGCAGCGCATGTACTTAAACGGTGAGGACGTCACCGGCGAACTGCGCACGCCCGAGATGTCCGACTACGCCTCCAAGATCTCTGCTCTGCCGGTGGTGCGCGAGTATCTTCTGGATATGCAGCGTCAGATCGCCAAGGAGCACAATGTGGTCATGGACGGCCGCGACATCGGCACGGTGGTGCTGCCGGATGCGGAAGTGAAGATCTTCCTGACTGCCTCTGCCGAAGAGCGCGCCAGACGCCGCTTTTTGGAGCTTTCCCCCAAACATCCCAAGCTGACCATGGAGCAGGTTCTCTCGGACATTCGCCAGCGTGACGAGCAGGACTCCACCCGCAAGATCGCGCCCTTGAAGCAGGCCCACGACGCGGTGCTGGTGGATACGTCCGAACTGGGTGTTGACGAGGCTGTGGCGGAAATCCAGCGCATCGTGCAGGAGAAGCTGAAATGAACACGTTCTATCGCATCGCCCGGGTTCTGGTTCGCATCGCGATGTTCTTTGCCCATCCGGTGTTCCGCGTCAGCGGACGGGAGAACATCCCGGAAGGCCCTGCGGTGATCTGCTGCAATCATTCCAACCTGTCCGATCCCATCTGGGTGATTCTCGGCCTGTGGCCGGAGCACATGCCCGCCTGTATGGCGAAGAAAGAAGTGATGCAGGTGCCGCTGCTGGGTGCGCTGCTGCGCTTTTTGGGTGCCATCAGTGTGGACCGCGGCAATGCGGATCTGAATGCGGTGAAGCAGGCCCTTAAAGCACTCAAGGATGGCAATAACCTGCTGGTCTTTCCCGAGGGTACTCGGGTGCGTCCCAGAAAGGTTGTGGATGCAAAAACCGGCGCCGCCCTTTTGGCCAACCGCGCGGGAGTGCCTCTGCTACCGGTGTTCCTGACCCGAAACAAGAAGTTTTTCTGCCCTCTGAAGCTGGTCATCGGCAAGCCCTTCTTTGTGGAAAAGCAAGGCGCGCGCATCACTCAGCAGGAATTACAGCTGGCGACGGATCACCTGATGGGTGAGATTTACGCCATGGAGGAACAATGAAGACGATTTTGGCAAAAACCGCCGGCTTCTGTTTCGGCGTGAGTCGGGCTGTGGAGCTGGTGGAGGAGTGCATCCGCACAGGGCAGCGGGCCGTGACCCTGGGCCCCATTATCCACAACCGCCACGTGGTCGCCGATCTGGCGGCGCGGGGCGTGGAAGCGGTGTCCTCCGTAGATGAGATCCCGGAAGGCGCGGCGGTGATTATCCGCTCCCACGGCGTGTCCCGGGAGATCTATGAAAAAATTGAGGCCAGGGGGATCCAGATTATCGATGCCACCTGTCCTTTTGTCAAAAAAATACATAACATCGTCGCATCCAAGCCGGAGCGCAAGCAGGTGATTATCGGCACCCGCGCCCATCCCGAGGTGCAGGCCATCGCAGGCTGGTGCTCGGATCCTGTGGTGCTGGAGTCCGCCGAGGAGCTGATTTCCTGGCTCAAAGAGGACGAAAATCGGGCCAAAGCGCCATTGTGCATGGTTTGTCAGACCACCAGCACGCAAAATCTGTGGAAATTATGCGAAGATGTTGCAAAAAAAGAGTGTACAAACTGCGAAATCTCTGATACAATATGTGGAGCAACGGAAAAACGTCAGAAGGAAGCGCTTGCGCTTTCCAAACAATGCGATGCAATGGTCATCGTCGGTGATGCAGACAGTTCCAACACGAAGCGCCTGGCAGCCATCTGCCGGGACAACTGCCAGTATGTTTACCTGGTTGACAACGCCGATGAACTGGATCCTGCGCGTTTCCAGGGCATGAGTACCGTTGGAATCACGGCCGGAGCTTCCACTCCGCCGTGGATAATTAAGGAGGTAAACAACAAGATGAGCGACGAAATCAAAATCGAATCTGTGCAGGAGGAAAGCTTTGAGCAGCTGCTGGAGCAGTCCTTCAAAACTTTAAATAATGGAGATAAGGTTACCGGCGTTGTTACGGCAAT